>JBAXXU010000054.1:0-28071 GCA_037127735.1 Bacteroidota bacterium | reverse complement strand
AACTTTGTGAGCCTTTGTGTAACCCTTTGTGCGACTTAGTGTTTAATATTTTTTTTACCACGAAGGTACACAAAGTACATCACAAAGTAACACAAAGAAAAAGAACACTTTAAGTATATTTATGAATAATTCAGATTAAATTCTGATTAATGAAAAACTTGTTATACAAACTTCTATGAGCAAATTTAAAATTATCATATCAGTTTTAGTATTTGCCGTAATAAGTATAATTGCATTGGTTTTTATTAGAAAGAAAGACTCAATTACAGAGACATTAATAAATTATCCTTTAAATGATGCACTTTTTCCTCCAGAATTTCCTGCTTTTGTATTTGAATGGAATAACGGAATCAGAGATTCCTCATCGTGGGAAGTAACACTCTCTGCCCGGAATAAAAAATATTTTATAAAAACTACCACCCGACAACCCGAATGGAAGCCTGAAGAGTCAAAATGGGATAGTATCAAATGTATGTCGGATTTTGATAAAATTTATTTTACTGTTAAAAATCCGGGCAACGATAAGCGGTCTGAAAGGATTTTTTTCAGGATAAGCAGAGATACAGTTGGCGCACCCGTATTATACCGGCAAATGCCTATCCCATTTCTGTTTGCAGAAAAAAATCTCGATTCGATGAATTTTGTGCTGATAAATATCGGCAGTAAAAACCGGCCTCATATAGCAATGAAAGGATTTCCTGTTTGTGGTAATTGTCATTCATTCAGTGCAAACGGGAATACTATTGGTTTGGACTTAGATGCAGGACTAAGGGACAAAGGAGGTTATTTTATATCGCCGATAAAGGATACAATTTTATTTAATATTGATAATTACAGGTCATGGTCGAAAATTGAAAAAAGAAGAACTTTTGGCCTGTTTTCAAAAATATCTCCCGATGGCCGGTATATTGTTACAACTGTAAAAGATCGGGTGGTAATTAAGAATTTTCCTTTTGGTCAGGTTCAACATCTTGCATTTTCCCAGCTTTTCTTCCCTGTTAATGGTCATTTAGCTGTTTATGACCGGCAGACAGACATTCTTAAAGAACTTTCGGGTGCAAACCTTGACGAATATGTTCAGACCAATGCTGTATGGACTCCTGACGGGAAATCAATTATTTTTTCGAGAGCTGATGCACTGCCAATGGATAGTGATCTTTATGAAATTAATGTGCAAAATAATCTCCTTATCGATCAGTTTGTTCAAAGGAAAAAGACGTTAAAATACAATTTGTGCATAATCCCGTTTGACAATGGAAACGGGGGAACCGCTAAACCAATAGAAGGCGCTTCCAATAATGGTAAAAGCAATTATTTCCCGGCAGTATCTCCTGACGGGAAATGGCTGATTTATTGTCAGGCCGAAAATTTCATGCTCCTGATGCCTGATAGCCGTCTTTATATTGTTCCGGTAAAAGGAGGCAGGGCCATTAAACTTAATTGCAATTTTAATTCAATGAACTCCTGGCATTCATGGTCGCCCAATAGCAGGTGGATAGTCTATGCGTCAAAAGGCCTTAGTCCTTATACCGATTTGTTTCTTACACATATTGACGAAAGGGGCAATTCTTCCATTCCTGTTTTGGTTGAAAAGGCGAGAGTTAAATATAAAGTAGCCAACTATCCTGAATTTGTCAACCGGAGACCTGAAAATACATTTGTTATGGAGTATGATTATGTTGAATTGGCACACATCAGAAGGGCGCTAAAAGCCGGTGCCAATGAAAATGCAAAACAACTTTTTTTCAAATTTAAAAATCAGCACCCATTTCTCTTCGCTGAAGACTGTACCGAGTTGAGTGATTATCTTACAAAAATGGGATTGCCTGAAGAAGCAAAAATATATTCAGAACTGGCAAAAAATACCATTAATTCAATGGTATTCAACAAACAGTAATTTCTCAAAATACAATCTGCTTTTTCAGTGACCATATCAAATAACTATCCGCTTTTCTCAGTGAATATTTGATACTTTGAATTTTTCTTGATTAATTGATCTGTAATACATAATTTCGTGATCGTTAACGAACAATAACTTTCAAATTTTCTAAATTTTACTGCCCAAAAAAAATATGAAAACATTCATTAATGAAAATTTTCTTCTTGGTAATAAAACTGCTGAAAGACTATATCATAAATATTCTGAAAATCAACCAATAGTAGATTTTCACTGTCACCTTTCTCCTGCAATGATTGCTGAAGATCGTCAATTCAATAACCTTACCCGGGCCTGGCTCGATGGGGATCATTATAAATGGCGTGCAATGAGGACCAACGGAATCAATGAAAAATATTGTACCGGTGGCGCTTCCGATACTGAGAAATTTAAGGCATGGGCGGAAACAGTACCCTCGACATTAGGGAACCCGTTGTATCATTGGACACATCTTGAACTTGCGAGGTATTTTAACATTTATGAACTTCTTTCTCCCTCCACCGCAACAGGGGTATATGAAAAAACCTTTGCTTTGCTTCAGACCAAAGAATTCAGTATCAAATCATTAATACGAAAGATGAAGGTAGAAGTGATCTGCACCACAGATGATCCAACTGACAATCTTGAACATCATCAGAAGTTAAAAGCATCATTTGAAGTAACGGTTCTTCCAACTTTCCGTCCCGACAATATAATCAAAACGGAAGACCCGGATAAATTCAGAGCATATATTCTTAACCTTGAACAGGTGAGCGGAATTGAGATAAAAAACTTTGAATCTCTCATTCAAGCGGTTGACAGCAGACACGATTTTTTTCATGAAGCAGGAGGACGGCTATCCGATCACGGACTTGACCGTTTCTATTTTACCGGTTTTACTGCATCTGAGATCAGTAAAATATTGAAGAAACTGCTCAAAGGCGAATGTCTTTCAACAGATGAAGCTGAAAAGTACAAGACAGCCACAATGCTGGAACTGTGTAAAATGAACCATAAAAGAGGCTGGACACAACAATTCCATGTCGGAGCCATGAGAAACAATAATGCGCGGATGTTCAGGCAGATGGGGCCCGATACAGGATGGGACTCAATAGGAATTGTACAGGATGCATTAAAAATGTCAAAATTTCTCAATGCTCTTGATGATAATGACCATCTCGCGAAAACAATCCTCTATAATCTGAACCCTGCAGATAATGAGTTGATGATAACTATGGCAGGTAATTTTAATGACGGCTCATCGGCTGGGAAAGTACAATATGGCCCTGCCTGGTGGTTTCTCGATCAGAAATATGGGATGGAAAAACATTTTAAGGATATGGCAGCTCTCGGACTTTTAAGAAGATTCATAGGTATGGTTACAGACTCAAGAAGCTTCCTCTCCTACCCCCGACACGAATATTTCAGACGATTGGTTTGTAATTTTGTAGGAGAAGAAGTTGAAAAAGGTCTCATTCCTGATGAAGATGAGCTTCTGAAACTTTTGATTGAAGGTATTTCATATAAGAATGCAAAAGAGTATTTTGAGTTTAATAAATAATATACTGACATGGACGAATTTAACTTAATAAATAAGATTGCAGTTATCACCGGGGGTGCCGGTATTATCTGTTCAACCATGGCTAAATCACTTGCCGGACAGGGTGTTAAGACAGTAATCCTCGACATCAATAAAGATGCAGCAAATGCAGTGGCAAAAGAGATTGAACAAGAATTTTGTGTACAATCAATGGGTGTCGCTGCAAATGTTCTGGACAAGGCTTCTCTTCTGGTAGCAAAAGCAGAGATTCATAATACATTCGGTACAATTGATATTCTGATTAATGGCGCCGGAGGAAACTCACCTGCAGCTACAACAAAAGTTGAGAAGATGGAAGGAAATGATAATGAAAAACCTGAAGATACTTTCTTCGGACTTCAGATCGAAGGATTTGATAAAGTTTTCGATCTTAATTTCAAGGGTACTCTTATACCATCAATGGTTTTTGCGACCGACATGGTAAAGAATAAGTCGGGTGTTATCATCAACATTTCCTCGATGAACTCATTCAGGCCTCTTACCAAGATTGCTGCCTATTCTGCTGCAAAAGCTGCTGTTAATAATTTCACACAATGGCTTGCAGTTCACTTCTCTAAAACCGGGATCAGGGTAAATGCAATTGCACCGGGATTTCTGTTGACAAATCAGAACAAGTTCCTGATGATTGATGAAAAAACCGGTGGCCCTACACCAAGAGGATTAAAGGTTATCAAAGGAACACCTATGGAACGTTACTGCATCCCTGAGGAACTAACAGGCACTCTTATTTATCTTGTTTCCGACCTGTCGAAGTTCGTAACAGGAGTAGTTATTCCTGTAGATGGCGGGTTTAGTGCATATTCGGGAGTGTAGGGTTAGGACAAAAGACATGCTTCGACAAGCTCAGCAGCCAAGACAAAAGACAAAAGACAAAAGACAAAAGACAAAAGTAAAAAGCACTCAGAATCTTACAATAATACCAAACGAAAAACATATAAGAAACCATAACGATGTCTAAGAATGTAATAGTAGCCCAGTCGGGCGGGCCTACGCCTGTTATCAATAGCTCTCTGAGAGGAATTATTGAGACGTGCAGAATGTTCCCTGATAAAATCGGAAAAATATATGGCGGCTGGCATGGAATTGAGGGGGTTTTGAATGAGGAACTTCTTGATCTGTCAGCACAGAAAGAAGAGGAAATTGCTCTTTTAAGAAACACTCCTGCAGCAGGAAGTATCGGCACCTGTCGCTATAAACTTAAGGATAAACAACAAAAGGATTTTCAGCGGATTATGGATGTCTTTCAAGCTCATAATGTTGGCTATTTTTTCTATATCGGTGGAAATGATTCTCAACATACAGCATTTAAGATAAGTGAACTGGCTAAGACAAAAGGAGTTGATATAATAGCTGTTGGTGTTCCAAAAACTATTGACAATGACGTGGGTGACAATGAATTCAAACTTATTGACCATACCCCGGGTTATGGAAGCGTTGCAAGATACTGGTCGCACATCATACAGAATGCCAATGAGGAGAATATGGGCTCCTCTCCTGCTGATCCTGTTCTGGTTATACAGGCAATGGGGCGAAAAATAGGATATATCCCCGCTGCCTCCAGGCTTGCTGATCCTGAGAGAATTATGCCTTTGCAGATATATATGGCTGAATCAAATATCTCTGTCGACACATTGGTTGATAATGTAAATGAACAGTTAAAACATGATGGCAGGTGTATCGTGGTAATAAGTGAAGGATTTGATGTGGGAAATACAGGTGAAATAAAAGATGCTTTTGGTCATACATCGTTCGGCTCTGGCCAGAATTCTGTATTCCAGACAGTAGTTAATCATCTTAACAGTAAAGGATTAAAAACCCGGGGAGCCGCACGGGGCCAGGTGATGGGAACCGATCAACGTAATACAACGGCGTATGCTTCAATAGTGGATCTTGATGAAGCTTATAAAGTGGGTCAGAAAGCTGTAGAAATAGCTCTCTACGAGGGGAATGGCTGGATGGCCACAATCCTGAGGGAACCAGGCATAATTTATAATGTGAGATATGACAAGGTTCCCCTTGAGAAGGTTGCACTTTCAGAGAGGAGCTTCCCGGAAAAATGGATTGCACCAAGCCGATACGATGTTACCGATGAATTTCTGGCTTACGTCAGACCACTTATCGGCGAAGACTGGCCATCTGTTCCGATGATAAACGGAAGACAAAGATTTGCCAGGCTGGAGATGATATTTGCAGAGAAGAAATTGCCGGAATATAAACCTGAAGCATACTAAGAAACAGAAATTTGAATAATTCTGTTTCTTTTTTTTAACTTTTGTCTTTTATCTTTTGTCTTTTATCTTTTATCTTTTGTCTTTTAAATACTATGAATCCACACGAACAATTACTTAACCTTAAGCCGGAAAAAGAGTTTTTTATCGGGATAGATTCAGACGGCTGTGCCTTTGATACAATGGAGATTAAGCAGAAAGAATGTTTCTGCCCTAACTTCATCAGATATTTCAAAATGCAGCCGGTTTCGAAATATGCCCGCGAGACATGGGAGTTTGTGAACCTCTATTCCACTAACCGGGGTTGTAACAGGTTTCTTGCTGTGAATGAGACTCTCAGGCTTTTAGCAACTCGCCCCGAGATTAAGGCAAGAAATTTTACCGTTCCTTCTGCCGCCCCGCTTATCGAATGGACAAATAAAGAGACCAAACTTGGAAATCCAACTTTGAAAAAATACGCTGCTGAAGTAAATGACCCATTCATTACCCAGACTCTTGAATGGTCTTTGAAAGTAAATGAGGATATAGCAAACCTTGTTTTCGGGATCACGCCTTTTCCATTTGTAAAAGAGTGTCTCGAAAAAATGAAGTCAAAAGCTGATGCTATGGTTGTATCACAAACACCGTTTGAAGCATTGAAACGTGAATGGGAAGAGAATAAAATTGACCATTTTCTCAGGATGATAGCCGGGCAGGAACATGGTACCAAATCGGAACATCTTAAGTATGCCGCTAAAAATAAATATCCTGACAACAAGATACTTATGATCGGTGATGCTAATGGTGATCTGAAAGCTGCCAAATCAAATGGGGTCCTCTTCTACCCTATCAATCCCGGAAAAGAGGAGGCATCGTGGGAAAAACTTTATAAAGACGGTATAGACAGGTTTTTCGCCGGAACATTTAAGGGTGCTTATGAGGATGATCTGATCAGGGAGTTTGAAACCTACCTGCCGGAACACCCCGTTTGGAAATAGGTGATGGATGGAGACTGAGAGACGAAGAGACCTTAATTTGTACCTTGAACTAAATATTCTTAAAGAAAAAATATGATATACTTTCAGTCGGGTTCAGAAAACACTGTTATTGGTCAAAATGACCTTGAGTCGGGACTATATTCAGCGCTTGGGAAGCTTGGACCAAGGAAAAAGGTTCTTGCGGTTCCTCCCGACTTTACCCGTTTTCATTCCAGAGCAGGCGATCTTACCGCTCTGATCTATAATTATTACAAAGAGGGGCTTAAAGATATACTCCCGGCACTCGGGACACATGCCCCCATGTCGGACCATGAACTGGACGAGATGTATAAAGGTGTGCCAAAAGAGCTGTTCCGAATTCATGACTGGCGGAATGATGTTGTAACAGTTGGCACAGTTCCTGGGGAATTTGTGTCAAAAATTACTGACGGAGCCCTTGACTATTCATGGCCCGCACAACTTAACAAGCTGGTATTCAATGGAGGGCACGATCTTATACTGTCAATCGGACAGGTTGTCCCTCACGAGGTGACCGGGATGGCCAATTATAATAAGAACCTCTTTGTCGGGACAGGCGGAGCTGAAGGAATAAATAAGAGCCATTTTATCGGAGCTGTCTATGGCATGGAGCGGATTATGGGCAAAGCCGGTAACCCTGTAAGAAGTTTATTGAATTATGCATCAGCCAATTTCACAACCCATCTGCCAATTATTTATGTGCTTACGGTTATAAGTCGTGATGATACAGGGAAACCGGTTATCCGCGGACTATTCATCGGAGATGATGAAGAAGTTTTCAGACTTGCAGCTGAGTTATCAATTAAAGTAAACTTTTCATTACTGGAAAAACCCTTGAAGAAAGTCGTTGTTTATCTCGATCCATCTGAATTTAAGAGTACATGGCTGGGTAACAAAAGCGTTTACAGAACACGAATGGCAATGGCCGATAACGGGGAACTTATTGTGCTGGCGCCCGGATTAAAAGAGTTTGGGGAAGATAAAGAGATTGACCGGTTGATAAAAAAATATGGCTACCGGGGAACACCTGCTACCTTAAAATCTTTAAGTGAAAACGATGAGTTACGAAATAATCTTAGTGCAGCAGCTCATCTTATCCACGGCAGTTCGGAAGGAAGGTTTTCAATAACTTATTGCACCGGACAACTGACTCGGGAGGAAATTGAATCTGTGAACTTCAGATATCATGGTCTCACTGAAATGATGAAGAAATACAATCCGGAAAAGTTGAAAGATGGATTTAATAGAATGGGTGACGGAGAAGAAATTTTCTATATTTCCAATCCTGCACTGGGGTTATGGACCTCAAAAGAAAGATTGACAAAATAAACTTAAACCAACTCTTGCAAAATGATAAATTGGGGTATAATAGGATGTGGCAAAGTTACTGAAGTTAAAAGCGGACCGGCTTTCAATATGGTAAAGGACTCCAGGCTGATAGCAGTTATGCGAAGGGATGCTTCACTGGCTGAAGATTATGCCCGTCGGCATAATGTTCCAAAGTTTTACTCCAGGGCATATGATCTTATAAACGATAAGGATATCAATGCAATTTATATAGCTACACCTCCCGGTAGCCATGCAGAATATGGAATTGCTGCAATTAAAGCCGGGAAACCGGTGTATATCGAAAAACCGATGGCATTGAACTATGCCGAATGTCTGAAAATTAATAAAGCATCAGAAAAGTTCAGGGTACCTGTTTTTGTTGCATATTACAGAAGAGCTCTTCCCGGATTCCTGAAGGTAAAAGAGCTCATTAATAACGGAAGTATCGGAAAAGTCCTTTTTGTACAGATGCAGTTATTCAAAGCTCCTTCGGAAGATGAAAAAACCGGTAAACTTTCATGGCGCGTTGATCCGAAAATTTCCGGGGGAGGACATTTTTTTGACCTGGCCTCTCACCAGCTTGATTACCTTGATTATTTGCTTGGTCCAATTCAGAAAGTAAAATCCTTAGTACTTAATCAGTCCGGACTTTACAAAGCTGAAGATTTTGTAACAGCTGAGTTTCTTTTCCCCGGCAATATTGCCGGAACAGGTACCTGGTGTTTCAACGCTTCACCTGATAGTAGCAGAGATACAATCGAGATTATCGGAGATGAAGGTTCCATAACATTTTCCACTTTTAGTTTTGTGCCCATAGTACTAACGAATAACTCCGGCCGCCAGGAATTAATTAACGAACGTCCTGAACATGTTCAGTATTATCTTATAGAAAAAATTGTTCAGTCGCTTACCGGTAAAGGCGCCTCACCGAGTACGGGAATAACAGGCGCCAGAACAGCTAAGGTTATGGATGAGATTGTGGCGGAGTATTATAAGAGCAGGTGCTAGGTGGGAACCCAGAACCCAGAACCCAGAACCCAGAACCATTTAATATGTAGCTATAAGTTTGAAATAATACAGAATAAAATAAATACAACTATTAAATTATGAACAAATTATCGGACATTGGATTAATAGGCCTGGCTGTTATGGGCGAAAACCTTGTACTTAACATGGAGAGTAAGGGGTTCTACGTATCTGTTTATAACCGCTCGTCCCGGAAAGTTGATGATTTCCTCGGGGGAAGAGCGAGAGGGAAAAATATAATCGGGACACGTTCCATTGAAGAACTTGTTTGTTCCCTTGCAAGTCCCCGGAAAGTTATGCTTATGATAAAAGCCGGCAGCGCCGTTGACGAGATGATTGAAACACTTATCACCCATCTTTCTCCCGGTGATATAATTATTGATGGAGGGAACACACATTTCCCCGATACTGACAGGCGAACTGCTCTGGTTGAAAGTAAGGGTCTTCTGTATATCGGAACAGGGGTGTCAGGAGGTGAGGAAGGCGCTTTACTGGGACCATCAATAATGCCGGGAGGATCAATAGCCGCATGGCCTATGGTGAAACCAATATTCCAGGCAATTGCAGCGAAGGTTGACGATGGCTCTCCCTGCTGTGACTGGGTTGGAGAGAACGGAGCAGGACATTTTGTAAAAATGGTACATAACGGGATCGAGTATGGCGATATGCAACTTATTACAGAGGCATATCAGATAATGAGGGATCTGCTTCATCTTAGCGCTGATGAGATGCACCTCATTTTCAAAGATTGGAACGAAGGAGAACTTGATAGTTATCTTATTGAAATCACACGCGACATACTTGCCTATAAAGATACCGATGGTAAACCTCTTGTAGATAAGATACTTGATACGGCAGGTCAGAAAGGTACCGGTAAATGGACCGCTGTTGCTGCCCTTGATCTGGGTATCCCCCTTACATTAATTGGTGAAGCGGTCTTTTCAAGGTGCCTTTCCGCTGTAAAAAATGAACGTGTGCAGGCTTCAGAAATACTCCATGGCCCGGCACCTGAATTTACCGGCGACAAGGATAAATTTATCAGTGACATAAAAGATGCACTCTATGCATCCAAAATTGTATCTTATGCACAGGGCTATGCTCTGATGAAAGCTGCTGCCGAAGAATATAAATGGAAACTCAATTATGGAGGTATTGCACTCATGTGGCGGGGTGGTTGTATAATCAGGTCTGCTTTTCTGAGTAAGATAAAAGAAGCTTTTGATAATAACCCTTTAATTACCAATCTCCTTCTTGATCCTTTCTTTAAAGAGAAAGTTGAAAAAGCCCAGGCCGGATGGAGGAATGTAGTGTCGGCATCGGTTACCAATGGGATCCCTGTACCTGCAATCTCATCGGCTCTTGGTTATTTTGATGGTTATCGTTGCGAGAAACTGCCGGCAAACCTGTTACAGGCACAGCGCGATTATTTCGGGGCTCATACCTATGAACGAACCGATAAACCTCGCGGTGAATTTTTTCATACTAACTGGACAGGTCGTGGTGGTACAACTTCTTCTTCAACATATAATGTATAAATTGCAATAATATATAAACAAACCCTATAAATCAACCTGACTATGAGTAAAACAGGGAATTACCGCTGGCGGATATTAGCCATGCTCTTCTTCGCTCTGACCATAAACTATTTCGATCGGAGTTTACTGGGGGTTATGGCTCCAAAGCTGATGGAAATATTTAAATGGACCAATAAAGACTATGCTTTAGTAAACATGTCATTTAAAGCAGCTTATGCTATCGGTCTGTTGCTGATGGGAAGGCTTGTTGACCGTCTTGGAACCAAGAAGGGCTTTACTCTCTCTATCGCTATCTGGAGTATTTTCGGGATGTTGCATGCAACAATTTCCAAAAGTTTCGCCCTCATAGGATTTGTACTTGCCAGATTCGGACTCGGTTTTGGAGAATCAGGTAACTTCCCGGCAAGTATTAAGACTGTCGCCGAATGGTTTCCAAAAAAAGAGAGAGCATTTGCTACCGGGATTTTCAATGCTGCAACCAGCGTAGGTGCAATAATGGCGCCCATCGTGGTAATGTTTTTGGTTGCTGAAAATGGTGATGGCTGGAGATATCCTTTTCTGCTCACAGGGGGTTTAAGCGCCTTATGGGTTTTTATGTGGCTCAAAATCTATAAGAAGCCTGAAGATAATCCCAAACTATCAAAATCTGAGCTTGAATATATACTAAGTGATTCAGAAGTTGAAACAGCTGAAAAAATTCCATGGATCAAAGTATTTCCTTTGCGCCAGACCTGGGCATTTTGTCTTACAAAAATACTTGATGCCGTATGGTGGTTCTACCTTTTCTGGGGAGGAAAATTTCTGTTCGATCAGTTTGGCATAAACATAAAAACTCTTGCATTACCTCTTATTATAATTTATATACTGGCAGATTTTGGTAGTGTTTTCGGAGGGTATCTCTCTTCAGCATTGATCAAAAGCGGAAGAAGCATCAACCTCTCCCGTAAAATAACTTTGCTTATTTGCGGAATCATCATTCTTCCGGTATCTTTTGCCACTAAGACTGATAATCAATGGATTGCAATAGTGCTAATTGGCATTGCCGCTGCAGGACATCAGGCCTGGTCAGCAAACGTATTTACTTTTGTCAGTGATATTTTCCCTAAGAAAGCAACGGCCTCAGTTGTCGGAATCGGAGGAATGATTGGCGCGGTATCAGGTATTATAGCTGATTTTAGTTTAGGTACAGTGCTTGATTCACAGGGCAAGGATGGTTACTTCTATGCTTTCCTTGTAGCCGGAACTCTTTACCTCATCATTCTTGGAATAGTTCATTGGATGATGCCAACTATGACTCCGCTTGGCGATGATCTGAAACCTATTAAGAAGTAGAGAGAAGCAGGAGCAGGAATTTAATCGTGGGTCTCCTGACTTCGGTCTTCTGACTTCGGTCTTACTAATTAACTTACCACTATGCCTTCAAAAAAAGCAAGAATAAAAGATATCGCCATACTTGCCGGCGTATCAATAGGTACGGTTGACAGGGTTATACATGAAAGAGGTGAAGTGGCAGAAAAGACAAGGGAAAAGGTTCAGAGAATTCTGAAAGAGACAAACTATTCTCCCAACCTGATGGCCCAGGTTTTGAAATCAAAAAAACGAGTTCATCTCGTTTCACTTCTTCCGGAGCCCACAGAAAACAACCCTTTCTGGCTAAAGCATCCCCCGGGAATGACCAGGGCTCTTAAAGAAATAGATCCGTTCCCGGTTGCTCTCAGTCAAATAACCTTTGATTTGCAAAGTGAAGATGATTTTCAGAAAAAAGCCAATAGTATTTTTAAACTCAAACCTGACGGAGTTCTGCTTGCTCCTATTTTCAAATCAGAATCCATTGCTTTTTGTTCCAGACTATTTAAAGAAAAGATCCCTTTTGTTTTTGTTGACGGGTTTATAGAGAATACTGATTATCTCGCTTATATAGGTGAAGATACTTTCCAGAGCGGAAGAGTTGCAGGTCAACTGATTGATATGGTTACACCTGAAAAAAGTGATATACTTGTTGTAACGATAGCTAAAAATATTCAGAATGTGCACCACCTGAACAACCGTACACAGGGTTTCCTTAGCTATTTCCTGAAATCGGGTATTAACAAGGGCAAAAAGATAAGTATAAATATTCCTGATCCATCATCAGAAAGCGTCAGATTAGCATTTGATAAAGTATTTGAAGAGAACCTGAATATCGGATCAATATTTATCACAGGTTCCAGATCATACCTGATTGCCTTATATATCGAGCAGAAAGGATTAAAATCAATAAACCTTATTGGTTATGACCTTTTGGATTTAAATGTCAAATACCTGAAGTCGGGGATTATCAGGTTTCTGATAGGTCAGAGACCTGAAGAACAAACTTACAAAGGCGTAAAAAAGCTATTTGAATTCCTTTCATTACATAAGATCCCTGATAAAACAGAGTACCTTCCCGTAGATGTTGTAACTTCTGAAAATGTTGACTTTTTTTTGTGATTACTTACCTGATTTTTTAAATAGAAGTACCGGTAATTATTATCATTATATCCAAGATAGCTTGAAAATCAATTTATTTACCCCATCCCCAAGGGGAGTAAATTGATTTTCTTCGCTCCCCTTGGGGTCGGGGTAAACGAAGAAAATCAATAAATTTGTATTTTTGATACCAGATTGTCATATTAAGATTTTTAGCATGAAAACACTCGGTAAATATTCCATGGGCCTTGGTGACAGATTTGGTCACCAGGGAAGTGCGCAACTCAAAGCAATAATTGATGCATCCGCGAAAGGCGTTGAAATAACACCTGTCTGGAATAAATCGAACAGGGAACATACCACTATTGGTACTCAGCCCGGGGATGTGCGAATTGAGGCTGATTATGTTACAAAAAAGGCCGGGTTTAAAAAGCCATACTTTGTTGATGCTGATCATATTAATTTTGACACGGCAGACAGGTTTATTGAGAGTTCCGATTTCTTTACTATTGATGTTGCTTCTTATATCGGGAAACGAGCCGAAGATCAGGAGATTGCTGAATTTATAGCAAGTGTGGAAAAGTTTAGCGGTGTTCTGAAAATTCCGGGAACAAAATTGTCGTATAAAATTTCAGAAGGCCAAATTAAGCAGATTGCCGAAAAATACCTGTTCGCTTCATTAAAAGCCTGGGATATTTTCAGGAAAATTGAAAAGTCAAAGGGACGCGGTAATTTCATAACTGAAGTATCAATGGATGAAGTTCCTGATCCGCAATCACCTGTTGAGCTGTTTTTCATCCTGAAAATGCTGGCAGATGCAGATATCCCGGTACAGACAATAGCTCCCAAATTTTCAGGAAGATTCAATAAGGGTGTTGATTATGTTGGCGATCCGCTTAAGTTTGCTGCTGAATTTGAATCAGATCTTATGGTGATTGATTATGCCATAAAGGAATTTGGTCTTCCCGAAAATCTGAAGATGAGTATTCATTCCGGTTCAGATAAGTTTGCCATTTATCCGCATATTGGTTCAATAATAAAAAAACATGGCAAGGGCATCCATTTGAAAACAGCCGGCACAACCTGGCTTGAAGAAGTTATAGGCCTTGCAGTATCAGGAGGTGAAGCACTCCGATTTGTGAAAGATCTTTATGTTGAATCGCTTGAGAAAATTGAAGAGCTCTGTGCGCCTTATGCCGACGTAATAGATATAAAGATCTCGTCTCTCCCTTCAAAAACAAAAATTTCAGGTTGGAACAGTAAAAAATTCGCAGACTCGATAAGACACATCCCGGGTAATCCGGATTATAATCCTGACATGAGGCAGTTAATCCATGTTGCATATAAGATTGCAGCACATAACATGGATGAATATTACCTGCTTCTCGAATCAAATGAAGAAACTGTTTCGGATTGTGTTTATGAAAATATCTATAACAGACACATCTGCATGTTGTTCGATATTGAATAGAACAAATATCCTGCAACATGTAAATAAGAGAATGGGACGAAAATATCTTAGCTTTAAAAATCTCAAGTTTAAGGGTTAATGACAACTATTATTCAAAGCCTCACCCCTTCTGACAGGATTATTTCGCTCAGGAAAAAGACTTTATCTGCAACCCGATATCTTTCAATTGAACAGGCTAAAATAATCACCGGTGTTTATCGGCAAAATGAATACATGCCGGTTATCCTGAAACGTTCTAAAGCACTGGCCCAATCGCTTTCAGAGATTACAATAACAATAGATCCTGAAGAATTGTTAGTTGGTAACCGTACTCCCGATATCAGGGCAGGTGTTGTCTTTCCGGAGGCAGGTATTGCCTGGCTTGAAAATGAAATTGAAACACTACCTGCCAGATTGCAGGATCCGTTCAATGTAAGACCTGAGGATATTTCTTATTTCAGGGAAGTTATTGCGCCATACTGGCGTGGAAAAACACTTGAAGATGATATTTATAAATCTTATGGTAAAGAGATAAAAAATATTGAAAAAGTCGTTAAAATTAATCAGAAGGATCACGCACAGGGTCATATAGTTCCTAAAGTTGAAGACTGGTTGAAATATGGCCCTGCAGGATTATTAAAAATAGCCACAGAGAAGCTGGAAAATACCGGTAAGGACAAAATGGCTTTCTATAAAAGTGTATGTATTACACTTAATGCTTCATGTAAATTCATTGGCCGATATGGATCAATGGCTTCCGAAATGGCTAAGAAAAATAGTGAAGAAAGCTTAAGAAAAAATCTTGATGAGATAGCGGAAATATGCAATAAACTCTCACAAAACCCACCGGCATCTTTTAGGGAAGCCCTGCAATCTGTGTGGTTTCTATTTGTCATTCTGCAGATGGAATCCAATGCTTCCTCTTTTTCTCCCGGACGAATGGATCAATATCTTTATCCCTTCTTTATAAAAGATATGAATTCCGGCAACATCAACCTTAATGACGCCCTTGAGCTGATTGATGCTTTATTTATAAAACTCAACCAGATTGTTTATATGCGTAACGGGCATAGCGCGAAGTATTTTGCCGGTTTTCCCATTGGATTCAATGTCACTATCGGAGGACAAAATAAAAACGGGGATGATGCCACCAATGAGCTTTCATTCCTTCTTCTTAAAGCGCTGGATCATATCAGGTTGCCACAACCAAATCTGACTGTCCGCCTTCATAAAAATTCACCTTTTGAATTTCTGAATGAATGTAGCAGGGTAATTGGCCTCGGTACCGGGATGCCACAGATTGTTAATGATGAAAGTATTATACCGGCTTTAAAAAATGCCGGTATAGAAAACAATGATGCAACAGATTATGCACTTGTTGGCTGTGTGGAACTCAGCACGCAGGGTAATTACCTCGGTTGGAGCGATGCAGCTATGTTCAACATGGTCAAAGTGCTGGAACTGACTTTGAACAATGGGAAATGTATGATTACCTGTGAGCAGCTGGGACTTAAAACCGGGTACCTGAATGATTATTCTGATTATGGTGAACTTGAAGTTGCATATCGTAAACAGATTGATTTCTTCATCGGGAAAATGGTTCTGGCATGTGAAGCAGTTGAGAAATGTCATCAATCGCATCTCCCTTCCCCGTTTTTGTCAAGTGTTATTGATGATTGCCTGTCAAAAGGAATTGATGTCACTGCAGGTGGGGCAAAATATAACCTGTCGGGGATACAGGCCATTCAGGTTGCAAACATTGCCGATAGCTTAGCCGTCATTAAAAAACTGGTTTTTGAGGACAAAGTCGTTAATAAACAAACTCTGTTAAAAGCTTTGCAAAATAATTTTGCCGGTAATGAACCACTAAGGCAGACCTGTATAAATCATGTCGCGAAATATGGAAATGATATTGCCTGGGTAGATAATCTTGGCTCTGAATGGGTAACATATTTCGCCGGCAAGCTTAAAGAGCATAAAAATTTCAGGGGCGGGGCGTACCACATGGGGCTTTATACTGTTTCGGCCCATGTTCCCATGGGACAGAATGTTGGGGCAACAGCTGATGGCAGGCTTGCTCAAACACCACTGGCCGATGGGGGGGTATCGCCTATGTATGGTCGCGATATACTTGGACCAACTGCGGTTCTTAATTCGGTTATCAGGATTCCATCGCGTCTGGCAAGCAATGGTACTCTTCTGAACATGAAATTTCTTCCTTCATTTTTTAAGAATGAATATGACAGGAGAAAATTCACATCACTGCTTAAAACTTTCATCTCCTTACCGGTTCATCATGTCCAGTTTAATGTAGTAACCACGGAGGAACTGATTAAGGCAAAAGCTGATCCGGAATCCTATCGCGGAATGACCATCAGAGTTGCAGGTTATACAGCATATTTTACGGAATTAGCAGAAGATCTTCAGGATGAAATAATTAAACGAACGACACATGGAGAAAACTCCTGAAACTGAAGGAAAAATATTCAAGATAAAGCGCTTTTCTATTCATGATGGTCCGGGAATACGCACCGCTGTTTTTCTTAAAGGATGTCCACTGAATTGTATATGGTGCCATAGCCCGGAGGGGATTTCCCCTGATATCTCAATCTGGTATAACAGGAATATCTGCATTGCCTGTGGTGAATGTGTTAAAGCTTGTCCTGAAAATGCGCTCCAACTGGTTCCGGATATAAAACCATTTATTCAGATTGACCGTAACGTGTGCAAAATATCAGGCGATTGTGTAAGTACCTGCCCAGCAAATGCATTGCAATTCACCGGATACAAAGCTAAAGTATCTGAAATAGTCAATGAAATTGAGAAAGATATTCCATATTATCAGTCATCCGGTGGAGGTATTACCTTAACAGGTGGCGAGCCTCTTTACCAGGCAGATTTTTCGACAGAGATACTGGAAGCCTGTAAGAAAAGGGAAATACATACGGCGATTGAAACATCTCTCTTTTGTAACAGAGAAGCAATTTCACGGGTTTCAGACTTTGTTGATCTTTTTATTGTGGATTTAAAGCTTTTTGACCCGGTTCAGCATAAATATTACACAGGGAAAACAAATGAAACAATCAAAAGGAATTTTCGTTTCATTGTAAAATCAGATAAAGCCATTCTTGTACGTATCCCGCTAATAAAGAACATTACTGATACTGATGAGAATAAGAATGCCATAATAAATTTTGTACATGAGGCAAATGATAAAATTCCGATAGAATATATCGGGTTCAATTCACTTGCTGAAAATAACTATAAAAAATTAGGTATCCCATTCGAACTAAATAAGAAGTAACGCTAACCTGTTATTCTTTGATTGAATATTCTAACGGCAGCAAATCAGCGATACGCCGACGTGACATTTCACCTTCCCAGCTTATGCCTGATGGATCGAAATATCCATTTGAATCAAAAAAAACATACTGTTTAAGAAAAATAATAAAGCTTTCCGGCTGTTTTGTGTAGTAGGCTATACCCAGCCCTCCGGGGTATTTAAGATATTTTGCACGACTATTTTTTAGGATTACAATTTTGTTATATTTCAGAGTTTCATTTGCAGAATTTTTGACTGTATATCCGGCTGAATTTAAATTATCAACCCAAAGCGCTCTGAAAAAGTGCATTCTCGATCCAAGGAATGCCTCTTTTCTTTTCCTGTCAAAGAATTGTTTTTTTGCATCATCAGCTGCTAAATCCTCGCTGAAGATTATGTTACCTTTAAAAAAGAATGAAGAACTTGGTTTACAGTACTCAAATTTATCGAGATAATAGGTGATTTTGTAGCCTAAGGCCTTGTTGTCAATAAGGATTGGTTTAGTTGCAAATGCTCTCAGCGTATCATTATCAGAGCTGGTTTTAAACCGTATGTCAGCCTCATTGGTTATTTCACAATTCACCGAGTTCCCTGTTGTTCCAAGAAATTCATTCCTGAAAATCACTAAGTTTTCCCTTCGTTCCCTGGCATGAGACTTAGCATTAACGACAACTTCATTCAATTCAAAAACCTTAGGGATCAGATAAACCAAAACCGGTTTCGCAGTTGTATAACCGGTCAGTGTTGCCGAATAATATCCTATTGCGCTTATTGTCAGTGGCATTGAAACATATTTCGAGATGTCTAATTGAAAATCTCCATTCTGATCTGAAAGTGTCCCAACGAATGTTCCGTTAATATAGACTGACGCGGAGTAAATTACCTCTTTTGTCTTATTGTCGAAGATAGTTCCTTTAATAACCTGGTTATAAGCAACTAAACAGACGTTGATAAAAAGAAGAAATAAAATGAACTTTTTCATCAGATCATTTTTTCAAGGTATTAACATTTAACGCAAAGATAGTTAATTTCTATTTTGACCTGAAGTTTTTCAGTCTTTCAATTTGTTCTTTTGTCAATCCCGTAATATCATTTATCTCATTGATTGACATTCCTTTATTAAGGGCGTTTATCGCGACTTTCTCAATTCCTTTCTCAATTCCTTTCTCAATTCCTTCCTCCATTCCTTTCTCCATTCCTTTCTCCATTCCTTTCTCCATTCCTTCCTCGTACCTGGTGTCAAACGAAGCTTTAATGTCACGGTAATATTTTAAACTGTCTTCATAATAACGTGCCTGTTCCGGAGTAAATTTGGCTATCTCGGCCGTTCTAAATAATTTTTCAAATATTTTTTCCTTTAATTTGTCTGGCACACTGTCTAACCTGTTTAAATTTCTGATCACGTAAAGCCATTTGTCAAACCTCGTTTCAAGCTGGTCAATTGTTTTGTTAAACTTCGGCATTTCCAGATAAATAAATGTCAACTTATCGTAAAATACCTTTTTTGTTTCAATGTCTGATAATTTAATGTCGTACCTTAATTTCCCCGGGTTGTTTTTATCTTCATCAAATACGAAATCAAGAATGGCTATGGTATAAACCGCTTTTAACTCATATATCCAATCAATATGCTTTGCCTGCTCCCGAATGGGAAAAGTCGAATAATATAATGTCCTGTCTTTAAAAAACTTCTGTTTTGTCTTTTGAAGTTCAACGATAAACTTTTCACCCTTTTCATTTTCGCAATAAAGATCAAAAATCGCTTTCCTGTCAACTTCTGTAGTTCCCAACTGGTCACTTTTCAGATAGGTCAAACTCGTTATTTGTCCCTGCTCTTCTTTTAACAGCTCATTTAAAAAGTCGAGCAACAGGTCTTTATTAGGTTCCTCCCCGAATATCTTTTTAAAACCAAAGTCGGTGAACGGGTTGACATATTTTTCAGTCATCTCAGTCATAAAACTAATTTTCTCAAATTTACAACATTTTTAGACAACCCGGGTGTTTCAATACAAAAGTTACGCACACAATGTTGAAGGGGAGTAGAGACAAAGCATGCCTTGTCTTTACAATTGTTGCCGAATATCAATTTTCGCCGAATACAATCATCGCCGAATCCCAATCAATCGCCCCCGGATAACTGTCTTTATCGCAAAATATCCAACGGGGCAAACAGGCAGTTCATCGTAGCTGCCATTTATTTCAGAAAAAAAAATTCGACCACTTACTTCGACTGAGCTCAGTACAAGTCGCGGTAAATAAAATTGTCAAATAGCGGAATTGTCAAATAACTTAAAGATCCCGAACACAGCGAACAGAAAAGCCATAGAGCTTACTGATGGAGTCTCTGTAGACATAGGTGATATCGTAGGTCATGCGCCCGTACCAGGCGTAGGTAGTAGTTGAGAGCTCAGTAGAACTCCACCAGTAACCGTTGCCCCCAATGACGAAGTAGGTACCATCGTCGAAACGTAAGCCACCCGGAAGAGCTGTGAAACCTGTTTCATTGGTTGCACCTTCATTAGGACTCCACCAATGGGTTAAACCGGTTTCCTTCAGTTTGCCTCCGGCAACACTTTCGCCTCCCAAATAGTCTCTTAAAGTTGTCCACTCGGCATCAGTGGGTACATGCCAGCTCGTGGGACATAAATTCCTACCTCCATTACTTGCTGTTTCTATTGAATACCAGTTGTATAGACCCCCATAGATACCGGCAATATCGTTAAATTTCCAATAGTAACCGGGTGTAGTTAAAGCTATATATTCCATTTCACCGGGAACAAAAGGAATATCGGTTTTATCGCTGTATTTGGTGGTTTTCAGGTTTTCGGCCATCCAATCCTGAGTTCCTATGGTTACGGTATTGTAAACATTGCCTTCCATGTCTGTAACCGTTTGTGCATGTACTACAGTCAGCTACATGCTCGACAAGAGTACTACACTTAATACTACTTTTTTATTTCTCATGTTCAACTATTTTAAAGTCCGAAACTTTAATTGTATTTTTCAATATACTCATACCAAGCTTTATATTCTCAGAATATCTATAAACCATATAATCAAAAAGATAGAATTTTTCTTTTTAAAGTTCAACAAAATATTTCATTTCTTCAAAAATTTTATTTTGGTATTTTTCATTATGGTCGATACTTTGTTTAATTTTATTTTCAAAATTTGTTTCCAACTCTATTACTGCAACCAATTTTGTTTATTTCAGCTCTTGTCAATACTTAAGGTAACGAACTGAATATCCATTCTTTTTACTGTTAATATTCCTATGCACAAAGCTATTAACAAAGAGAATACTATTGAACCAATCATTATTGGCATAGCACTCCGTATCTTACCATCTGGAACAAACATACTAACATCAAAATACGAACCTTAGTCCCGTCTGTCCCCACCCGGAAGGGTCGAAAACAACCTTCGTAGGTGGTTCCAGAATTTGGACTTAGCTAATGGAATCTACTTATCTCTATTATGTTATAACTTTTTAATTTGTTGATTTTAAAGAGATCACAAATTATTATAATGTGGAATTACTTTATATATTTTTTGTATTCGATCTTTAGTGAGTCATATTTTGCCTGGGTTATTAAACCAAGTTCAAGTTTATCTTTAGCTTTTTTTAACTCTGATAATGCTTCATCGCTTGTCATGCCAAATGATTTGATTTCGCCAGCTTGAATAGCATTCTCGATTTCTATATTAAACATGTCAAGTAGTGAACCTTTGCATACGACTACCGCTTTGAAGCCTTCATTTTTAAATCCAGTTGCCATAAAATACTTTATTTCCACTTCTTTGCCACTATATGACTTTGGATATGGAGTACTTGTACCCGGTTTAGTAATAAATGAAAAGATGTTGTTAGATGATGGGAAGCCTATTTTTATTATATCACCTGCTTTATATAAAGTTCCATCTTTACTAACATAGGACTTCCAACCGCTCATAGGCATTTTAGGTTTTTTTTCACCTCTATTTAATTCAGAGAATTTTAGCTCTTGTGCATATAATCCCGTAAATTGCAAAACAAGAAGCATAATTGTTAAAATTTTTAAGGAGTTTTTCATTTTATAAGATTTGATAAATTTCCCTACTCTTTTGGCTTTTCGGAATCGCCCCGTTTTTTGAGTGGTTTCTGGTCTCCACATTATTTAAGTTATAAAAAGCTAATTGAAAATAATTAAAATGGTACTTTCAATTTCATCGCAATAGGATTAATCCTCCCAACGAACAGAAACACACCCACCCTCAGGAATTGTTGCTGA
Organism: Bacteroidota bacterium; assembly: GCA_037127735.1. Lineage (GTDB taxonomy): Bacteria > Bacteroidota > Bacteroidia > Bacteroidales > VadinHA17 > LD21. The sequence goes on along the minus strand of JBAXXU010000054.1, from coordinate 5,952 downwards.
ATTAGAGCTTACAAATGATTCATTATTACTACTAACACCATTAAATAAAATTTTTCTTGTAAATGTAAAAGTATATGTGCCAGCTGGGAATGTAAAATTTACAGATTGATCACTTATTGTACCACAGGCAGGCGCGGGGTAGCTTTCGTCACATGTCCCGGTTTTTCCATTTATACTTACAGAATATATGTAATGACCATCTTTACTCCAGTATGAACCAGAAAATGTAATCTGTCCTGTCTTTCCCGAATCTTCATTTTTTTTGCATCCGTTTATACTTGCTAAAAACATCATGGTTACAAAAAGAAGAATAATTTTAGTTTTCATTTTAATAAAATTTGAATTTTTCCCTACTCTTTTGGTTTTTCGTTTTCACCCCGTTTTTAGAATGGTTTCTGGACTCCATTTATTTTAAAAATTATCTGTCATACCAGGTAGTCAGCCTTTTTTGACTCGGCATTCAGTATATAATTTGCTCTTTATGAACATTTCTTTATAAATAATTAATAGGTTACTGCACAAAAAAACAGCGTGGCCTGATTGCTTACGCTGTACTTGAGGCTCGACCAAGAGCCCTTCCCACAACATTAAAGCAACGACCACGCTTTCACGTGGCGTTTTTGCTTTTCCTGTGGGATTGGAATTTTTGGTCGATTTCAAGTACAGAAACCAGCTAAACGCTATATTTTATGTTCCTAATTTTCTACATGTAATACATTTTTCGTTAAACAAATATATTAATTTATCAAAGTAAAATCAATGATATCAGCCAATTATATAAAATAATTAAATGCCGGCAAGATCCGGATCTTCGAATTTTACGAAGAGTTGGCTCGTGTGTCATGCAACAGGCAATTATGATAATTTATTATCAGACAGTTTTATTTTTTCAAGGTAGGAAGTTAGTATAATTTAATTAACTTAAAACTTTTGTACTTAGAATTATTTAACTTATCTTATACATAAACTTTGTGTGCCTTTGTGTAATCCTTTGTGCGACTTAGTGTTTAATATTTTTTTACCACTAAGGTACACAAAGTACATCACAAAGTAACACAAAGGAAAAGAACACTTTAAGTATATTTGTGAATAATTCAGGTTAAGACCTTTTTTTTCCATTGTTCCCATATTTTTCATTTTTTCTTGGTTAAAAGTCAAATGTTTGGAAATAATTATTCGCTTCTTCTAAAAAAAATGTTCAAAAAAATTCATATCGTTTTGTTTGAGACAATTAGCAAATGTTTCAAAATACAAATTCGCCTAATTCAACAAATGGAAAACGCGATGGGATTCCAACCGGAATTGCCGGGCAATTTTGGCGGTTCCGGGTTACTGGCGCCAGGTTGGTTTCCGGTAGAGACAAGGCATGCCTTGTTTCAACAATTGTTGTCGAATACAATTATTGCCACATACCAGTCATTGCCGTATCCTGGTCAATTATTATTATCCCCTGCAAATGATTTGGCATTATCACAAATTCATCCTATTCTGCAAGGGTGAATTTTCGCTAGATGATTACTGCCCGGCTATTTCTTGTAATATATTCCCTGATTGATAATACGTTTAAAAGTTTCTCTCTTTTTTCAGGATCAAGCTTAATTTGTCTGTTCCCGGCAACCAATGATTCTAAAGGAACTCCCAGGTATCTGTTTAGCAGGGTGATCATCCTTAATGTTAGAGCTCTCTTACCATTTAATACTTCTGATACTCTTGTTTTTCCACCTAGCAAGGGGGCAATATCAGCTTGCTTAAGATTCATTTGTTCCATTCTGAACTTAATTGCCTCAATTGGATTTGGTGCTTCTACCGGGTAATGTTCCTGTTCGTATTTTTCAACCAGTAAGGATAATAGATCCAATTCTTCACCTTCCGGACTATTTGGTTCAATTGAATTTTCAGAACTGTGGATCAGGCTGTAAATTCTTTCACAAGTTTCGTTGTACTCTTGTTCTGTTTTTATTATTTTATTTTGCATAACCTACCTTTTTAGCATCAATTTTATCATACTCTGAATGTGTACCAAACCACACAATAAAAACAATCCTGAGTTTATATTCAACGTCAACAATTAACCGGTAATCGTTGCCTTTAATGTTGAATACAACTCTTTTTGAACTTAGGATACTTGCATTTCCATATTTCGATTTTAATTCATTTGCGTTCTCCCAATCTGAATATCTGACTTCATAAATAAAAGCGTTGACAGCTTCTGCCGCTTTCTTGTATTTGCTCCTACTGCAATACCCGGTTAGTGTTTTTTCTTTTATTATTCTCATTCATTGCAAAGTTAATAAAAGTTACCAATACAGGTAACTTCTTAAGGGAAATTTTATTTCAACGCAGAGACAAGGCATGCCTTGTCTCTACAATTGTTGCCGAATACAATTGTTGCTGAATCCCAATCAATTAAAATAATCCCGTGCATATGATTCGGCATTATCCACAAATGCCTCCAATTTCACAAATATGAAATACGATGAGATTCCCAACCGGAATTACCGTGCAATTTTGCGGTGCCGGGTGCCGGGTGCCGGGTTGGTTTACGGTAGAAAGTTAATTATTATATTTGCAGAAAAATTTCTGTGAAAACACGATACTTCATATTTATCTCATACAAAGGTACTTCCTATCATGGGTGGCAGACACAACCCAATTCTGTCACTGTCCAGCAGATCCTTGATGATGCATTGAGTGTCGTTCTCAGAGAAAAAATCTCTACAACCGGCGCCGGAAGGACAGATACCGGAGTTCATGCTTTGTTCTTCTGTGCGCATTTTGACAGTTTGTCACCTGACCTGACCACAATACAGAACCTGATATTCAGGCTCAACAGGTTTCTCCCGGATGATATTTCAGTCAACTCCATCAAGAAAGTTCTTCCTGATGCTAATGCCCGGTACAGCGCAGTTTCGAGAACGTACCGGTATAATATTTCCAGAATTAAAGATCCGTTCTTTGATAATTCAAGCTGGTTCCTGCATGGCAAAATTGACATTTCTTCGATGAACGAAGCATGCCTGTTATTGTTTCATCATTCTGATTTTACCAGCTTCAGCAGGCTCCATTCAGGAGCAAAAACCAATATTTGTAATATCTACTCCGCCTCGTGGAAAGAAACCAATAACCGTTTAGTGTTTACAATCAAGGCAGATCGTTTTCTCCGCAATATGGTCAGGGCAATAGTTGGAACTATGGTTGAAATTGGCTTCGGGAAAATGAATCTAAAAGAATTTGAGGAGATAATTCTTGCCAAAGACCGCTGCCGCGCAGGTAAATCAGCCCCGGCAAAAGGTTTGTTCCTGACTGATATTGAATATCCTGAAGAAATTTTTAAATAGAAACTTTGTCAATAATTATTGTGATTATTATCACTTTAATATGCTGTTAATTATTTCACAATAATCAAATTAAATAATAATTTTGTCTGGCTTCAAGTAAACCTGATATCATGTTCTATGAGCAATGAATGGTTAATTTTATTTTTCCTTGTCGGTGCTATTTTTGTCGGATTGGTTCTTATCTTCTCTGGAATTGTAGCTCCAAAATCAATAAATCCCCAGAAGTTTGAACCTTATGAATGTGGTATTCCCACTGAGGGTGTTACATGGCTTCAGTTTAATGTTGGTTATTACCTTTTTGCTATTCTCTTTCTGGTATTTGATGTTGAGACGGTACTGGTGTTTCCATGGGCAGTTGTTATGAAAGAGACAGGAATGGCAGCATTTATTGAAATTGTAATATTCTTTTTCATATTGGGTCTGGGTTTATTATATGCCTGGAAAAAACATGCGCTTATATGGGAATAAAAGGAATGAAAAGAGAAGAGTTCGGGGATAATGAGAGCCTCGACCTTCTGAAAGAATCAGGAACCAATATTCTTTTAACCACTATTGATGATGTTATAAACTGGGGAAGGAAAAACTCCTTATGGCCACTAACATTTGCAACCAGTTGTTGCGGTATTGAAATGATGGCGGCCGGAGCTCCCAGGCACGATTTCGCGAGATTCGGGATGGAGGTTTACAGGGCCAGTCCACGCCAGGCTGATGTTATTGTTGTTGCCGGTACTATCGTGAATAAAATGGCCCCTGTTCTGAAACGGCTTTACGATCAGATGTCGGAACCCAAATATGTTGTTGCAATGGGCGCTTGTGCAATCTCAGGAGGTCCGTTTTTCTTTAATTCATATTGCGTGGTTAAAGGGGTGGAGCATGTTATCCCTGTTGATGTTTATGTTCCGGGTTGCCCTCCCCGTCCTGAGGCATTATTATATGGTATGCTTCAGCTTCAGAGAATGATTGAAACCCAAACCATAAAATCGAGGAGAAAGAGGAATAGCTCTCACGACTCAAAATAATTGACTGTATTTTCAGAAATCTGATTATCAATGGATAAGATACAATTAAAAGAATTTATAATATCAATCGGCCAGTATCTTGAAGTGAAGGAAGGAAAACAATATGTTGAGGTTACTGTGCTTCCATCAGAATTGTATTCACTTGCCCGGCAACTCAGAGAAAGAGAAGAGTTACAATTTGATTTTCTTTTTTGCCTGTCTGGTGTAGATTACGGACATGACCTTGGCGTTGTCTATCACCTTCGCTCAACAATTTATGAACATACTATTGTTTTAAAAACCCGCACTTCAGACAGGGAGAATCCGCGATTCGATTCCGCATCTGATATCTGGAAAACAGCTGATTTTCACGAGAGGGAAGTATTTGACCTTCTGGGGATTAAATTTACAAATCATCCTGACCTCAGAAGGCTCTTTCTTGACGATTCATGGGGTTTCCCGCTACGGAAAGACTATGCTGATGAAATTAATATAGTTACCAAATAATTTATGGAAGAGAAGGTAAACGATATTATTACTGACGAACAGCAGGAATATGTTATTAACATGGGGCCACAGCATCCATCTACTCATGGTGTGCTTAGGCTTGTTGTTTCCCTGAAGGGAGAGATTGTCAAAAATGTACAGCCTCACATTGGATATATCCACAGGGGAATAGAAAAGATGTGCGAGAGCATCACATATACACAGATAATTCATCTTACTGACAGGATGGATTACCTCTCGGCCCTTATCAATAATGAAGCTGTATGCCTCACAGTTGAAAAGGCTCTTGAAGTTGATATCCCCGACAGGATAAAAGTAATACGCACTATCATGTCGGAGCTCACCCGTATTCAGTCGCATCAGCTTTGGTGGGCCTCATTCGGCATGGATCTTGGTGGCCTTACCTGCTTCTTTTACGGTTTGCGCGACAGGGAAAAAATCCTCGATATTTTTGAAGAGACTTGCGGCAGCCGCATGATAATAAGCTATAATTGCCCGGGAGGTGTGATGTACGATATCCACCCGAACTTCCAGAAAAGGGTAAAGGATTTTATAAAATATTTCAGGAAAATTTTACCGGAATATGATCAGTTGCTCACAGGAAATGTTATTTTTCACGAACGCAGCAAGGGAATCGGCAAATTAACTCTCAACGATGCTATCTCATACGGGATAACCGGCCCATCGGCCAGGGCATCAGGATTCTCCTGCGATGTCAGAAAGCATGAGCCTTACAGCGCTTATGACAGGGTTAAATTCAACGAGGTTCTTTTTACCGAAGGAGATACTTATCACAGGTATGTTGCACGAATCGGGGAGATGTGGGAATCGATGAATATCATTGAACAACTGATAGATAACATTCCTGAAGGCCCTTATGCAGTGAAAATGAAACCCGTAATTAAACTACCCGAAGGCGAGTATTTCCAAAGGGTGGAGACAGCACGTGGCGAATTGGGTGTTTTTATAATTAGCGATGGTAACAAGAACCCGTATCGCGTTAAGTTCAGGTCGCCGAATTTTGTAAACCTTTCTGTTCTTAATCATATAGCAAAAGGTTTCAAGATTGCCGACCTTGTTGCAATAGGGGGGTCGCTTGACCTGGTGAT
>JBAXXU010000053.1:0-28656 GCA_037127735.1 Bacteroidota bacterium | reverse complement strand
CTATTGTAAAATTGATCAGAGAGATTCTCATTTTTTTTGTTTTACTCCAGACGCTTCAAAATCTGTTCCAAAGCGATAAAGTCGGAGCAGAGAACATCCCTCGCTTTGCTTCCTTCGAATGGCCCGACAACTCCTGCTGCCTCAAGCTGGTCAATGATTCTTCCTGCACGGTTATACCCGATCGAAAGTTTTCTCTGAATAAGTGAAGTAGATCCCTGCTGATGTTGAACAACAAGCCTTGCAGCCTCATCGAACATAGGATCCCGCTTGCGGAGGTCAACCTCAGGAACGCCTGATTCGCTGTCATCAATATATTCTGGTAGATGCATGGCATCGGCATAACCCTTTTGTGATCCGATAAAATCAGTCAGTTCTTCAATTTCCGGTGTGTCGATAAAAGCACATTGCACTCTTACAGGTTCGGCTCCTGATGATACCAGCATGTCGCCGCGACCAACAAGCCTGTCAGCGCCTGTTGCATCGAGAATCGTCCGCGAATCAATTGATGAAAACACCCGGAATGCAATTCGCGTCGGGAAATTAGCTTTAATAAATCCTGTGATGATATTCGCTGATGGTCTTTGAGTTGAAATGATAAGATGTATCCCGATAGCCCTGGCCAGTTGTGCCAGCCTGCCTATTGGTCCCTCAATTTCCCTGCCGGCAGTCATTATCAGATCGGCAAACTCATCAATGATAAGAACTATATATGGTAAATATTTATGGCCTTTTTGGGGGCTCAGTTTCCTTGAGATAAACTTCTCATTATACTCCTTAATATTACGCGACTGTGCTGCTTTAAGCAACTCAAGTCTGTTATCCATCTCGATACATAAAGAATTCAGAGTTTTAATAACTTTTTGAGTATCAGTGATAATTGCATCCTCTTCATCGGGTAGCTTGGCCAGAAAATGCCTCTCGATCTTCATATACAATGGTAGTTCCACTCTTTTAGGATCGATAAGTACAAATTTAATTTCAGCAGGGTGTTTCCTGTAAAGAATTGAGGTGATAATAGCATTAATCCCGACTGATTTCCCCTGACCTGTGGCGCCGGCAACCAGAAGGTGAGGCATTTTAGTCAGATCAATAATATAGGGTTCGTTAGTAATTGTCCTTCCAAGTGCAAGCGCAATATCGAACTTTGTTTCCTGGAAGGCTTTTGAAGTGATAAGCGATCGCATGGAGACTATTTCGGGTTTCTTATTTGGCACCTCAATACCTACAGTTCCCCTCCCGGGAATAGGAGCAATGATCCTTATCCCGAGTGCAGAAAGATTAAGGGCTATATCATCTTCAAGCGATTTGATACGCGCCAGCCTGACTCCGCGTTCAGGTACAATTTCATATAAAGTTACTGTCGGACCAATAGTGGCTGAAATACTTTTTATGCTGATCTTATGATCACCCAGTGTCTTGATAATATTTTCCTTGTTCTCAAAAACTTCATTATTGTCAAAAGCGCTTGCTGATTTGTGTTCCTTCAGAATTGATACCGGAGGGAACTTATAGCGGGAGAGATCGAGGCGAGGGTCATAATCTTCCATTAACTTGTCAACCTCCTGTCCGGAAAGATTGTCGCCTGTATCGGGTGGCGTAATATTTAACGGAACCTCATTGTCAGATGGCACATTCTGTCCATCATTATCAAAATCACGGATTATCGAGCCTGTGTTTATCGATTCAGGAATCTCTTCCTCAAAATCATCAGGTTCAAGGTTAATGTTTGTGTTTTTTACTGAAAATTCAACCGGGCTGTTACCTCGGCTCTCTTCAAAGGCCGGCTCTTTCGCGGTAATGGCGAAATCAGTTTCTTCAGATGTGTTTTCGTCAGTGACAGTATCCTGTGGTTTCGGGTGTTTTTTAAATTTCAGAAAGGCAGGTAATCTTAAACCAAATGATTCGGGCTTAACTCTTAATGCAAAAACAAGGTATGATATGGTGACAAACAATAGAAAGACCCCTGTTCCTATTCCCATAAAATCATTCATCCACTCTGTAATCAATTTGCCGTGTGCCCCACCGGGTCCGCCCCCCAGATAAAAATTTGACTTGCCAAAGATATAACCAAGTATAAGTGAAAGAATAATTGCGGCAAAAGTAAACTTGGCGATAAGGCTCCATACTCTTAGCTTTGGAAAGTTAAGAAGATATAATCCGAGAGCACCAAATATCAACGGGATAAAGAAGGCTCCAAATCCAAAACCGTTTCCGATAATCATACGAGCCAGAAAATTTCCACTTTTACCAGACAAGTTTTTCATTTCACCGCCAGAAACTATTACCTGATCAGTTTTCCACCAGAAAAGGTATGAAACACATGCCAGAAGCAGATACAAAGCAAATCCTGTAATGAGAATTCCTGTAACAAATTTTATTCTCTCATCTGTAAAGAAGGATTTTGATTTTTCAGAACCTTTTGTGGTTTTTGTACTCTTTTTACCAATATCTTCCTTCTCTTTACTCATCTCTTCCTGAAATTTAAATCAAAACCTTTTCGTTTTTAAAACGCAATCCAAAGGTAATAATTTTGAACCTACCACAAAAAGTTACAAACTACGCTCTACGCTCTACGCTCTACGCTCTACGCTCTATAGGCTGATCATCATATTAATAAACTTATCGATCTCTTTCCTAGACACTCTTGTAAATTTATCTCTTCTTTCAAATGCCTCATCAGGTATCTCCTTTTTATACACTGTTTCAATATCAAAATGAAGTTCTGCAGTTCCGGAAAAAAAGAAAAAACTCATCAGGACACCATCAATCTGGCTGAATGGAGTAGAGGCATTGGGATTATTAATATTAATCTCATTGGTGTACCATATATTATAGACTTTATTCCTGTCTGAAGGGAAGCTTACCTCAGCGTTTTTACAGTTGAAGCCACAAATTACCGATGTTTTTGATGTTTTATTGATCTCCATTCCATTCATAGCTTCAAATCCGGGAAACAATTCTCCGGGCGACGAAGCGTAAAAGTATTTTATCGTGAACAGACTGAAGTAAGTATCAAAAATACCTTTTTCAGGATTGGCGAGGTTGAGAATACCTGAATTGCCAAACGAAGAAATCATCTCAAACAAGATTTTATCTTTTTTAAATGAAACTATCAGATTTTTAGGCAAAACCTCTTCAGGCACCCCCCCAATATTACCTATATAATCTATATTATAATGGATTTCACCCTGATTAATATTCCTGCCTCCTTTTTCTTTACAGGAATACCCTGTAAATGCGCAGATTACAGCAATCAACAATACAAAGTTAAATCTCACTTATCTTGTATTATTTTGAATTTCGTAAATGTAGCGATTTTTTTTTTTACTTCGATTCTCTCGATTGCTAATTATGATGAAAGCCGGAATAAATATGTTATTAGTCATAAAAAAATCAGACTTCATTATGTTATAGATGATAGCTGGAATTCTTTGGAATTTGGTAACTTTGTGATCTTTTATATGGAAAATAAACTTGCAGTTGTTGCCCTGGGCGGTAATGCTCTTTTAAGGGGCGATCAGGTTGGTACAATTGATGAGCAGGAGCAGAACACTACAAATACTCTGGAAAATCTTGTTTTTTTAATAATGGAGGGTTATGATATTGTTATAACCCATGGTAATGGTCCTCAGGTAGGGAACATACTGATGCGAAATGATGCTGGTGAACAGTTATATAATATTGCACAGATGCCTGTTGATATATGCGTGGCAGACTCTCAGGGTGGAATTGGTTATATGATTGAAAGGATGTTCAGAAATGTACTTAACAAGCATGGGATTAATAAAAATGTTATCTGCATTGTTACACAGGTTCTGGTTGATATTAACGACCCTGCATTCAGCGATCCGCAAAAAAGAGTAGGTAAAATTTATTCAAAGGAACAAGCCGATGAGCTTGCATCAAAAAAAGGATGGATTTTCAGGGAGGAAGTCAAAACACAGGGCGGTTACCGGCGGGTGGTCCCTTCTCCGGTTCCGATTGGCATAATGAACGAATCGATAATCCGCGATCTTGCCAGAAAAGGAAATATAGTCATTGCTGTAGGTGGAGGTGGCGTTCCGGTATATATTGATGAAAAGAAAGATGTAAGACCGGCAGAGGCAGTTATTGATAAAGATATGGCTTCTTCTCTTCTTGCCACCCTGATTGGAGCTGATGAGTTCTATATTCTGACAGACGTTCCTTATATATACATTAACTATAAAAAGCCTGATCAGGAGAAAAAGGAATTCCTTAATTATGCTGATACTATGAAGTACCTGAATGATGGTCAGTTTGCAAAAGGGAGTATGGCGCCCAAGATTGAGGCATGTCTTAACTTCATAAAAAAGGGCGGTAAAATAAGTGTTATCACTGAAGCATTTAAACTCGCTGATAAAAAGTACGGGTCAAAGATCACAATGGAATATGAGGATGATCGAAGGTAGGCACCCGGCACCCGGCACCAATTGTGTAATATTGAGGTAAATTTTCTACTTTTGTCTTTTATCTTTTGTCTTTTATCTTTTGTCTTTTATCTTTTGTCTTTTATCTTAAAATACTAATACCATGTCTCCCAACCTTCACAACCGTCATTTTCTTAAACTTCTTGATTTTACCCCGGAAGAGATAAAATACCTTCTCGACCTTTCTGCAAAGCTGAAAAAAGCAAAATACGAAGGCGATGAAAAACAGTATCTCAAAGGAAAGAATATAGCGCTGATATTTGAAAAGGCCTCTACACGTACACGGTGTGCATTTGAAGTTGCAGCTTACGATCAGGGGGCACATGTTACATACCTCGGGCCTACAGGTTCTCAGATTGGGCAAAAAGAATCAATGAAAGATACCGCGAGGGTTCTTGGCGGTATGTACGATGGTATTGAGTATCGCGGTTATGGTCAGGCCATTGTTGAAGAACTTGCGAAATATGCAGGAGTACCGGTATGGAACGGACTCACCAATGAGTTTCATCCGACCCAGATACTTGCCGATTTTCTCACAATGTTGGAACACTCTGATAAAACTCTTGACAAGATGGTATTTTGCTACCTGGGCGATGCCCGTTATAATATGGGAAACTCTCTTATGGTCGGCTCTGCCAAAATGGGTATTGATTTCAGGATAGCGGCCCCGAAGGCTTGTCAACCGGCAGAGGAGCTGGTTGAAAAGTGCCGTGCTATTGCAATAGAGACCGGTGCTAAGATCACTATTACGGAGAAAGTGGATGAGGCAGTAAAAGGTGCTGATTTCCTTTATACCGACGTATGGGTATCGATGGGTGAACCAGATTCTGTCTGGGCCGGGCGTATTGAACTTTTAAAGCCCTACCAGGTTAATATGAAAGTAATTGAAATGACAGAAAATCCGGAGGTGAAATTTCTGCATTGTCTGCCTGCATTTCATAACAGGGATACAAAAGTGGGCGAAGATATCTTCCGGAAATTTGGTCTCGATGGGATGGAAGTCACCGAAGATGTATTTGAATCAAAACATTCAATTGTTTTCGATGAAGCTGAAAACAGGCTGCATACTATTAAAGCTGTTATGGTGGCAACTTTAGGATCCTGAAATCACCTCTCCCTAAATCCCTCTCCCAAGGGCGAGGGACTTAACTAAATGAGTATCTTATTCTTACTCCCCTTTTCCCCTGGAAGAAGGGGTTGGGGGAAGAGGTAAACTATCTCAGGCAATCCACTCCTTAACGAAATAGTAAGTCATACTGAAGGAGGCAGCAAGTTTAAGACCTATGCCTGTCAGAAAACCAAACAGACTGCCTAACCCTGCCGTGAAGGCATAATTAATATCATCCTTAAATATCATTTCCCCTACAAAAGCGCCTATGAATGGTCCTAAGATTATACCCAGAGGGCCAAGGAAAAGACCAATTATCAAACCAACGGTTGCTCCCCTGGTTCCATACTTGGAGCCACCGAATTTTTTTGTACCCCAAACGGGTACAATATAATCCAGAACGGTAACAACTAATGCAATGGCGCCAAAAATAATCAATGTGGGGTTTGTAAAATCACCAAATCTTGTCAGATGAAGTAATATTAATCCAAAGAAACTGAATGGAGGTCCCGGTAAAACAGGAACAAGACAACCTATTATTCCCAGAATCATAAGAAGTATTCCAAATATAAGGAGTATATAATCAGACATTTAGACTAATCCTTAGAGATATGAATTTACAAAAGTTTTCTATTTCTTTCCCAGGTCTTCAAACTCGACGTTTGCAAACTCCTCAACTGAAAGAGCGTTTTTTTCGTCTATGGCTTCAACATCTGATGATAATGGTTTGAGAACTGTTAATTCATTTTTGCCATTATCAATATATGAAACAGTATCTTTTAATCCTGCCGTAAATTTTTCAAAATCTTCCTTATAGAGGAATATTTTGTGTTTCTCGTAAAAAACCTTACCTTCTTTGCCTAATCGTTTCTTGCTTTCAGTAATAGTCAGATAATACTCATCCTTCCGCGTTGCTTTTACATCGAAAAAGTAGGTTCTTTTTCCGGCTCGTACCACACTGGTGAAAATTTCTTCTTTTATAATTTTTTCATCATGCCCGTTTATGACTTCCATTATTCCGGCTTCTTCTTCCATTTCTAAGTCAGTTAGTGTTAGGGTTTTGTTTTGTATTGTCAAATGTAATAATTATTTTATCAAATCAAAAAATGACTTATTAATTACTGTTAAGGCTGTGCATTCTGGCAAGTTATAAAAAAGTGGCTGTATTGTTTTGAATATTAGTAATTTACATTAATTGCGTTACGTAATATTACTTGTGGCTTATCCTAAAATTATGCTCAGTTGTGTTGAGGGTAAAGGAAAAAGAGTATTTTTGCAACGAAAATTTGAGGTTCTTTATAAATGATAAGCAGAAGATTACTACGTATAAAAGCTCTGATGGCGCTTTATGCTTTTAACCGCAGGGAGGATGAAAATATTTCACAGGCTGAGACAGAATTAATGTTCAGCGTTGGTAAGACTTACGATCTTTATCATTATCTTCTGCTGCTTGTTCTTGAAGTCGCTGATATTGCCGGTGAGAAGATAGATCAGGCTCTGCTGAAGAGAATTCCCACACCTGAGGATCTTAATCCGCAGAAAAGATTTATTAATAATAAGGTTATTGCTCAATTGAGAATAAATCTGGCATTTAAAAACTATATTTCCACCAAAAAACTTTCATGGGTAAATAATTCACATGTAACCCGACTTATGTACAATAAAATGATTTCCTGGGACATATATGAGGAGTATATGAAATCAGAAAATCATAATTATCAATTAGATAAAAAATTCATTATAAAGCTTGTCACAAACCTGTTTTCAAATTCAGAAGATCTTCATTCAAATCTTGAAGAACAAAGTATATATTGGAATGACGATATAGAATATGTATCGGCTATGGTTGAAAAGACACTTAAGAAGTTTAAGGCTGATTCCGGAGAAAACACATCGCTTATGCCATTGTTCAAAAACGAAGAGGATGAAGAATTTGTGAAAATTCTCTTCAGAAAAGTAATCATACATTCCAAAAAATGTTCTGATCTTATTGATAAAAATACTACTAACTGGGAAGTGGAACGTATTGCCCTCATGGACATTCTTGTTATGCAACTGGCAATAACTGAAATATTAGAGTTTCCTGAAATACCTGTAAAAGTTACTCTCAATGAGTATATTGAAATTGCCAAATACTATTGTACCTCAAAAAGCAGTACCTTTGTCAACGGAATTCTCGATAATATCGTTAAAGAAATCCGCGAAAAAGGGCTTTTTAATAAATTTGGCAGGGGATTGGTCGGTGAAACAATGACAGGTGAAAACTGAAATTGCGGCAATTATCTATATAAATGAGAAACATCATTATATTAGCTTTGATTCTGATAACAACATTTGTATCAAATTGCGGTAATGGCGCCGGAAAAGACACCGTTAATTCAAAATTGCAAAAACCTGATACAATGATGCCTGTGCTTGTTTTTAAAGAATATGAGCACAATTTTGGAAAAGTTGCCGAAGGAGAAAAGGTAGTGTATGTTTTTACTTTTAGGAACAGAGGAACAGAAGACCTTGTAATTATTTCCGCGATAACAACCTGCGGATGTACCGTCCCGAAATATGACACAAAACCTATTCCTCCGGATAAAAGTGGAAATCTTGAAGTTATTTTCGATACTTCAGGAAGAAACGGGATGCAGACGAAAACCATTACAGTTAAATCAAATGCATCAATTCCTGTAGTATTATTAAAAATTACCGCTGAAGTAGTACCAACAATTAACCATCAATAATTAATAATTAATAATTAATAATTAATAATTTTAACAATGACCAATTTTGCTTACTTGTTTTTAATGGGATCACCTTCCGGAGCTACCGGTCAGAGTAATCCCCTTGTGACTTTCCTTCCTCTTATACTTGTATTTGTAGTTTTCTATTTCTTCATGATCAGGCCTCAGATGAAAAAACAGAAAGAGATGAATAACTATCGAAGTTCTCTGAAAAGAGGCGATAAAGTTATTACTACCGGTGGACTTTACGGCAAAGTGTACGAAGTAAAAGATAACTATGTAACTATCGAAGTTGGCGGGGATATCAAACTGAAAATTGACAAAAACGCCCTTCTGAAAGATCCTTCAGCTGACGAATAGGCTTTAACTTCTTTTCATTTATTACAGGTGAAGGTGACACATGTGATACGGTCGGAAAACATTAGGAAGAAGGAGGTAAGTGTAATCAACAAAGATGTTGTGGTTTTTGCTTTCTTCCTTTTTCTCTCATTCATTTTCTGGTACCTGAATTCACTGGGGAAGGAAATAGAGGCGGATATCAGGTTTCCTGTAAAGTATATTAACCTCCCGAAAGAAAGATTAATTATTCAAGAGCCACCTGTAAGGCTTAACCTCTATCTTAAAGGATCCGGTTATTCAATACTGAAGCTCAAATTATCAGGTAACAGGGCTCCTGTAGTAATTGACATATCAAAAGTCAACTACAAAAGAGTCCCGGGCAGCATTACACTTAGTTATTTCTTAGTTACTTCGGGGCTTGCAAAAAGTCTTTCGGTTCAGCTAAGATCGGGATGTGAGATTACATCAATTAAACCCGATACTCTCTTTTTCACTTTTGATAAGACTGAAGCAAAACCGGTTCAGGTGCAACCTGGTAATAAGATTGTCAGGAACAGAAATTGAGAACCTTAATCTTAACTGACCGTTAAATGAGAAATGATAAAAGACAAGGAATGAAGCTCGGCATAACAGGTGGTATCGGAAGCGGTAAAACCTCCGTTTGCAGGGTATTTAATATACTTAGAATACCTGTCTTTTCAGCTGACTACGAAGCGAAGCAGATAATGGAGAATGATGATAGAGTGATCAGTGAGATAAATTCTATTGCAGGGAAAAATATTTATTTCAACGGAAGTCTCGATCGTATGGAGTTGGCAGCACTTATCTTTAATGATCAATCCCTGCTTGAAAAGGTTAATTCACTAGTTCATCCTGTAGTTTTTGATCATTTTAAAAGCTGGGAAAAGGAGCAAACTGCCCCCTACTTAATAATGGAAGCAGCCATACTTTTTGAGAGCGGAGCATCAAAACTTGTTGACAAGACAGCCACTGTGGTGGCTCCGACAGAAGAACGAATTAACAGGGTTATTCAACGGAACAGACTCTCCAGGGAACAGGTTATGGAGAGGATGAGGAATCAGATGGATGATGAAACCCGGATAAAATTGTCAGATTGGGTAATTCATAATTCGGAAAATGATATGATAATACCGGCGATAATGAAAATTCATGAAGAGATTTTAACATTTATTAATAAAGGCGCCTGATTATGGGAATGTTTGGAAAATGGCTGGGTGGTGGCCTGGGCTTTGTTATGGGTGGACCGATAGGAGGGCTCCTTGGTTTTCTTGTTGGCTCAATGATAGATAGTACAACAGTTCAATCTTCAACATATACTACAAGCGCTGCAAGAACAACCCAGGGTGATTTCGGGATGAGTTTGCTGGTTCTTGTGGCCGCGGTAATGAAAGCCGACGGTAAGGTTGTAAAATCTGAACTTGATTACGTTAAGCAGTTCTTTGTCAGGCAGTTTGGTCAGGAGTCTGCAAAAGAAGCTCTTCTTATGCTTAAAGATATTATAAAGCAGGAGATCCCGGTAAGAGATGTTTGCCTGCAGATAAGCAGGAATATGGACTATTCCTCGCGACTGCAGCTTTTGCACTTGCTGTTTAATGTATCCCTCGCTGATGGTTTAATTCATCCTTCGGAAATTGAGATTATTGAAAAAATATCAGGTTATCTCGGAGTCGCTTCAACTGATTTTCTGTCTATCAAGAATATGTTTATCCCTGAAACAGACTCTTCATATAAAATACTCGAGATAGATCCTGCTTCTTCAAATGATGATGTAAAAAAGTCCTACAGGCGAATGGCGATGAAGTACCATCCTGATAAAGTCAGCCATCTTGGCGATGATTTCAAAAAATCAGCCGATGAAAAGTTTAAAAAAGTTAATGAAGCTTATCAAAAGATAAAAAGGGAAAGAAATATGGCCTGACCGCATACAAATGAAAAAAATATTCCAAAAAAACCTGACATTAAAATACAAGGATTAAATTTGTACACAAATACTTGAAAGATGATTTTAAAAGATATTATGGGAATTTCAGGCGAACCAGGGCTCTACAGATTTATTGCCCAGGGAAAAAATGCAATAATTGTTGAGCACCTTGAGACAAAAAAGAGAAAGAGCGCTTATGGCTCAGCGAAAGTAAGTTCACTCGTTGATATAGCAATTTTTACCGACAAAGAGGATATGCCGCTCGGTAAGGTATTTGACCTGATTCATGAAAAAGAAAACGGCGGAGCTGCAATCGATTCCAAGGCTGATAACAACGCGCTGAAAAATTGGTTTGAAGGAATTCTGCCTGAATATTCGAAAGACAGAGTATATACCAGTGATATCAAAAAAGTCGCCCATTGGTATAATATTCTTCACAAATTGAACCTACTTGTTAAAGAAGAGCCTGTAACTGTAGATGAGACAGGAACTCCTCCTGTCGCTGAAATAATAAAGGAGGAAACCAAACCTTTATCTGACGCTGAATAAAACAAGGTAAATAATTCCATATTTATGAATTTCGGTGGCGATGAGGTTGTTTACAATTATTCAGAATCAGGTATAATAATAGTTCCGGTACCTTACGATGAAACAAGCACCTGGATGAGGGGAGCCGATAAAGGCCCCGATGCAATTCTTGAAGCCTCTGTCAATCTTGAATTCTACGATGTTGAAACATCTTCTGAAGCTCATTTGGCCGGGATAAATACAGTTGAACCGATTCTTGAGAAAGAATCACCCAAAAAACTTGTTAATGCTGTATATAATAAAACGTTATCTCTCTTATACGATAATAAATTTCCTGTAATAATCGGAGGAAATCATACAGTAACAATAGGAGCCATTAAAGCATTTTCAGAATATTTTGATAACCTCTCTGTCCTTCAGCTTGATGCTCACGCTGATCTCAGACCGGAATATGAAGGTTCTGAATTTAATCATGCCTGCACCATGGCAAGAGCGCGGGAATTTGCTCCCATTGTTCAGGTTGGTATAAGAAGCATGTCAGTTGGTGAACTGGCCTACACCGAAAGAGACAGAATATTCTATTCACATGAACTCTATTATGATAAGAGTTTGTATATGAAAGCAATAGATAAGCTTTCGGAGAATGTATATATTACTATTGATCTTGATGTTTTTGATCCTTCAATTATGCCTTCGACAGGAACACCTGAGCCGGGAGGAGCTGAATATACCGAACTGCTCCATTTCATGAGAGATGTAATAAGGAAGAGAAACGTTGTAGGGTTTGATGTTGTTGAATTATGTCCTTCTGAAACAAATAAATCTCCCGATTTTATTGCCGCGAAAATAATTTACCAGCTGCTGTCATACAGGTTTGCCCTGTAGTGACAGGTCGCGACGTTCATGGACAGGTCACGACCTGTCCCTACATGTCACATGACCCTAATCTTCCTTCTTCGCCTCTTCCCAAATAACATTCATCTCATCGAGACTCATGTCATGTAGTGAAATGCCTTTTGTAAGTGTCTCTTTCTCAAGATAATTAAAGCGTTTAATAAATTTTCTGTTGGTTTTTTCAAGCGCTGCTTCCGGGTCAATATCATATAAACGGGCTGCATTAATAATTGAAAACAAGACATCACCAAGTTCTGATTCAATATTTTCGGTATTACGGTTTTGTATCTCTGCTTTTAGTTCTGTGATCTCCTCAAGCACCTTGTCCCAGATTTGCTCGCGTTTTTCCCAGTCAAATCCGACACCTCTTACTTTTTCCTGTATCCTGTTGGCTTTAACAATTGCAGGCAGCGAAGATGGAACACCTGACAGAACAGGCTTATACCCATAATTCTCCTTTATCTTGAGTTGTTCCCAGTTTTCCTCAACCTCCGAAGCTCCCCGCGTAACCTTGACATCTCCAAAAACATGAGGGTGCCTGTAAACCAGTTTCGTGTTGATACCCTCGAGAACATCAGCCATCGTGAAAGTCCCTTTTTCAGACCCTATCTTAGCATAAAAGACTAAATGAAGCATGAGATCGCCAAGCTCATTTTTTATTCCCTCTTCACTTCCATCGGAAATAGCTTCAGCCAATTCATACGTCTCTTCAATTGTCAGCTTTCGCAGACTGTCATTAGTCTGTTTCATGTCCCATGGGCATTTTATCCTGAGTTCATCTATAATATTAAGAAGTCTGCTAAACTCTTCGAGAGTTTTATTTTTGTCATTCATTATAACATGTTTTAGAACAGACTGTTAGTAGATGCGGCTTTGTTTGAATGATCTACGCGTATAACAGATCCGACAGTAATACTGAGTAATTCGGAAACATTGGCTCCATTTATCGAAATTTCGAGCAGATCGAGCTGATTAAATCTTGCAAGCATATCACCCACCGGTACATCACTGTATTTCAGTGAAATATTGTCAGTGTAATTTCTATTGCTTTGAATAAGAATCCTGTATTCTCTATTCTCAAATACCCTGTAAAACACTTCCCTTGTGATATTTGATATAGCGTTTCCGTATGAGTCAATAAAAATTATACTACCGATTATTACATCTTTATCAATAGTGGCCCTGAGGGGAACTCTTTCGCTGACTGCTTTTACAGATTCTCCAAGTTCAATCAACTTCTTTCCTGATAAAAGATCTGAGGCAGCTTTTACAAAAATATCGAGTTCATCTGAAGATTCTTTATGGTCTATTTTTACAACCTCGTCAGGTTCTGAATTAAGTATAAGATTAAATATTCCGTTATCGGTTCCAATGAAAAAATGATCCTTAGCCCTCACAATCAGATGACACTGATCCTTATGCCCTTCGGAATGGACACATATTATATGAACGGAACCTTTCGGGTAATTATTGAATGTATTTCTTATTATGAAAGAAGCATGCGAAATATTGAAGGCAGGGATACTTCCGGCATTATCAATAACGATAGTTCCCGGGCACATGCTGCTAAGCTTCCCTTTAATGATTCCATAATAGATATCATCGGGCTTCCATTCTGTTGTTAATGTAACTACCGGCATACGAAAAAACTTGTAACAAAGATAATCTTCTAAAGAAAAATTAACCTTACTTTGTATTGTTCATTGATTATTTTTATAAAGTATTTACCATGTTTCTGTTTTTCCTGGAAAATGGCAGGCGAGACGATAAATTTTTATGAAGTTTAATGACTGAGATAATAATTTTTTTAGAAGATATTGATCCTGTAGTTTTCTTCGGCACAAATAACTCTTTGCTTGATAAGATCCGTAGTTTCTTTCCGAAGATTAAGATACTAGCGAGAGGTAATGAAATAAAGTGCATGGGAGAGGAGGCTGAGATTACGATTTTTGCCGAGAAGTTTAATGAGCTTATCGAATATTATCAAAAATATCACCGGCTCGATGAACAGGATCTGGAGAAATATTTCTTTGATGCTGAACATATGAAGTCAGCATCGAATGGGGAATTTGAACATGTTATCGTTTTTGGCACCAGCGGGAAACCTGTCAGGGCGCGCACTGTAAACCAGTTACTCCTGGTTAATGAGTATAAAACCAATGATCTGATAATCGCGGAGGGACCTGCAGGAACGGGTAAAACATATACTTCCATTGCATTGGCGGTGAGAGCATTGAAAGAAAGGGAAGTTAAAAAAATCATTCTCACTCGTCCGGCAGTGGAAGCAGGTGAAAGACTGGGGTTTCTTCCGGGAGATCTGAAAGAGAAGCTCGATCCTTATCTTCAGCCGTTGTATGATGCACTTCATGATATGCTGCCTTTTAAAAAACTGGAGACATGGATTGAAGATGGAACGGTGCAGATTGCTCCTCTTGCTTTCATGAGGGGTAGAACGCTCGAAAATGCTTTTGTCATTCTTGATGAAGCTCAGAATGCCACCATAAGCCAGCTTAAGATGTTTTTAACAAGGATGGGCGTAAGCTCAAAGTTCATCATTACCGGCGATACCACGCAGATCGATCTGCCCAGGAAAAGCGAATCAGGTCTCCTTCAGGCTATGCGTATCCTGAACAATATAGAAGGGATCTCGATCATCAAATTCGACGAAGGGGATATTGTAAGGCATAAACTGGTTAAAAGAATTGTAAGGGCCTACGAGAATGAAGAATTGAAAGGATAATCACTGTTAATTAATTAACAATATGGATAAAACGATTTTAAGTTCAAACTACAACTTCCCGGGTCAGAAGAGCATATATAAGGGAAAGGTAAGAGATGTTTATAATATTAACAACGATTACCTCCTTATGATTGTATCCGACAGGATTTCAGCCTTTGATGTTGTTCTTCCCAGAGGAATACCTTATAAAGGGCAGGTTCTTAATCAGATAGCTACAAAATTCCTTGATGCAACAAGCGATATTGTTCAAAACTGGAAGATTGCTACTCCTGATCCGGCGGTGACTTTTGGCCATAAGTGTGAACCATATCCCGTTGAAATGATTGTAAGGGCTTATCTTACAGGTAGTTCGTGGCGAACATACAAGGGAGGTGCAAGAGAGATATGCGGGATTAGAATACCGGATGGAATGAAGGAACATCAACAGTTTGAAAAACCAATTATCACTCCTACCACTAAAGCTGAACAGGGCAGACACGATGAGGATATTTCGCGCGATGAGATAATAAGTCGCGGACTTATTCAGGAAGAGGAGTATAACCTGATAGAAAAATATGCGATGGATGTTTTCATGAGGGGTTCTGAAATAGCTGCAGAACATGGTCTGATTCTTGTTGATACAAAATATGAGTTTGGTAAAAAAGAGGGTAAAATATACCTGATTGATGAGATTAATACTCCCGATTCATCGCGTTATTTCTATGCAGATGAATATAAGGAAAGGTTCGATAAGGGTTTACCCCAGAAACAGTTGTCAAAAGAGTTTGTAAGGGAATGGCTTATGGACGGCGGGTTCCAGGGTAAAGAGGGACAGAAGATACCTGAAATGACCGATGAGTTTGTTAATGAAGTGTCTGACCGGTATATTGAGCTGTATGAAAAAATAACAGGAGAAAAGTTTATGAGGACTGATATAACTAATGTTCCTGAAAGGATTGAAAAAAACTGCAGAGCATTTCTTAAATCACTGTAAACCAAGAGTCAACTAACAATAGAATCAGGAATGAAAATCATTAGTTTGATAAAGGCTCTGCCGATAGCAATAATTCTGATAATACTTAATAATACAGTCTGGTCACAGGTGGCGGTAGAAAGATCAAAAGACAAAGTAATTATTTCAGGTGTTCCTTATTTTGTTCACCTGATAAAGAAAGGAGAAACTGTATATTCAATTTCAAAAGCTTATGGCATTACGGTTGAAGAATTAACAAAGGAGAATCCTCCGGCAGTTTATGGTATTAAGGAGGGGCAGGCGCTCAAGATACCTTTTAAATCGGTAACAGAAATAATACCATCAAAACCTGCGCCTGAAAAGAAGCAACGTGATGAAAATAAATACATTTATCATAATCTTAAGCCTGGCGAAACAGTTTATTTCCTTTCAAAATCTTATGGTGTGTCTGAAAATGAGATTATTCAGAACAATGAGGGAATTGATATTAATAAACTCTCTGTGGGAGCTGAAATAGCTGTACCCCGCAAAGAGCTCATGAGCGACAGGCAGAAATTTGACGGTCAGGAGAAAAAATATTTCTATCATAAAGTACTTGAAGGTGAAACCCTCACTTCTATTGCCAAAAAATATGGGCTTACTGTCAGGGAATTAAGGAAGGAAAACAGGGATGTAAGGTTTCCACAGGTTGGTTATTATGTAAGGGTGCCGGGAATGGAAGCAGCAGAAGTTCAGGCGATTGAACCTGTCAGAACTGATACTGTTGCAGCCATTGTTGAAGAACCGGTGATTAAGAAGGAGAGACCGGCCGGCTTTATACCCGTAAAAAATCTCAGAGGATCGTTTAATGTTGCTGTTTTGCTTCCTTTCTATCTTAAGGAAAACTCTGAACGGACAGAAATTGATTCATCGGGCTCGGTAAAGGGCAATAGAATATTCAATGTGACTAAAAGAGATGATGACTGGATTTATCCGCGGAGTCTCGATTTCGTTGAGATGTATGAGGGGATATTGCTTGCCGCTGATACACTATGTTCCTTAGGTTTGGATATAAATCTTTATCCGTTCGATATTAAAAGCGATATTGTTGATATAACAAAACTTATAAAATCGGGGAAATTAGCAGATATGGATCTAATTATCGGACCTGTTTATTCACATAATCTTACAGCAGTTGCTACTTATGCGAAAGACCTGGGAATACCTGTTGTATCACCTGTTCCACTTATCAATAATTCTGCCCTCTCAAACAACCCGACTCTCTTTATAGCCGGTTCTTCATTTGAAATTGCCCAGAGGGCACTCGCGAAAAAAATAAGTGAGTACTATGATCATAATTTTCTATTTATTCATGCAGATACCGCCGGAATTGACGAGGATGTCAAAAAGTTTAAGAATTTGATCTTTTCAGAGTTAAGCTATCGTGTACCATTCGAGGATATTAAGTTTAAAGAATTACCATTCTATAGCAGGTCAATGTTTGATAACGACTCTGTCAACAGGTTGAGTCATGCACTGTCAGACCGATCGGAAAATATTATCATTATAGCTTCTGAAGATGCCCCGGTTATAAGCGAGACAGTTATGGATATCCACGGTCTTTCAAGAAAATTCAATGTAACAGTATTCGGATATCCTGCAATGAGAGATATTGATAATCTTGACCCAAAATATTTTTTCGATCTTGATATAATGATCTATTCTCCTTATTGGATTGATTATGCAAAGAAGAATGTGATGAAATTTAATTCAGATTTCCGACAAAAATTTTTAACTGAGCCTTCTGAAAAGAGTTATGCCTGGCAGGGGTATGATATTGCCTATTACTTTTTAAGCGGATTGGCTATGCACGGGAAAGACTTTATCGCACATCCGGAGGTACACTATCCTGACCTCTTGCAGACTGATTATGACTTTACTCGAAAAGATACCGCTGATGGATTTGAAAACCAAAAACTCTTTCTTATCAGATATACAAAGGATTATGAGGTTAAACTGGTTGACGACAATAAACTTTTTCAGCAAAGGTTGCCTTAATTGGGTTTTCAATTTATGAATAAAAAAATTGTGTTAATAAAAATTAACAATAGGGAATAATAGCATATTAATGATTGTCTATATGTTGTAGTATGATTAAAGAATCGTACAGGGTAACAGAAGAAAGCGAACTGGTAAAGGCATCACTGGATGGCGATAAAAAAGCATTTGGAGAAATAGTAGTCCGTTATCAGAAGATGGTTGCACGCACGGTTAAAGGTATGCTGGGCGATTCTGTTTTTGCTGAAGATATTGGACAGGAGGTGTTTATTAAACTTTATTATTCGTTATCTGAATTCAGGGGAGAGGCAAAACTTTCAACCTATATTCAGAAGATAGCAGTGAATATGACACTCAATGAGATAAAAAGACGAAAGAGATTTTTTTCAATGTTTTCTCAGAAGGGAAATAATGAAATGTACGAATTTGAAGTTGCTGATTATGATACTGAAGAAAGAAAAGAGGCATCGGAGATAGTTAATAAAGCATTAATGGCAATGGATCCTAAGTTTCGCATAATAGTAACAATGAGAATGTTGCAGGGTTATTCCACTAAAGAGACAGCAGAAATATTAGAACTTCCACTCGGTACTGTCCTTTCAAGGTTATCAAGAGCACAGGAACAATTAAGGAATATTCTGAAAAAACTATAAATATATGAATCCTACAGAGATTAAAAACTTGTTAATCAGCTCTATGAATAGTGATGCTGATCCTATCGCTGTTTCAAGGAAACTGGAAGAGGAGTGTATCTCTTACGATTTTAGCAATGGTTTTCGCGATAAGATCCTCGATAAATTATTTTCAGCAGGATATAACATAAACCGCGAAGTGGAATTTGTGAAATCCATGAATTTTGCATTCTACCGCATTGCGCTTACAGGTGTGGCTGCAATCGCGTTACTTCTCCTTTCAATCTTTCTGATGGAAGGCTCTCTTTCATTTAACTCATTCCTTGGATTGAACGATAGTTATGACGAGAGTATTGTATGTCTGTTAACCGGAAATTAGAAAATAATGAAAACAAAACCAATAATTGTCGTTATTGTAACTCTGATAATAGGGTTCGTACTGGGTATGCTCACCTCAGCACAGATAAGATATCATAAGCTTAAGCCGGTAAGGGTCTATTTTTCAGAAGAGAGATTCAGGGATGGCTTTTACAGGACTATACAGCCCGATGAGCAACAAAAAGCAAAAATTGATATTGTACTTGATAAATACGCGAGAATAAATAGTGAACTGCAGAGCAATTTCCGCAAAGAGCTTGATGCCGGTATGAAGGATTTCAGAAAAGAACTTGATTCAAACCTGACAAAGGAACAACTTGCGCGATTAAAAGAGATGGACGAACGGCGTCAGGAGATGATAAGACAAAACTGGAAAAATCATGAAAGTGATTCTTTAAATTTCAGGAATGACAGACGACATTATCCTGATGGCAGGCCACCGGAGGATGGAGCTACACCACCTCCCTTCACCGAACACGATTCAACCCGTTCATCCGATAATAAATAACAGATAATCAAGCAGAATCGGCAAATCATCAGGATTGACTCCGAGAGTGATCAGAAGAACCCTGTCTTCTGCAAATATTGCCATGAACTGCTCTTTCGATAATTCACCGCTTATAATACTCTGCCGGTAAAAGTCAATGGCTTCCCTTTTTTTATCTTTGCACAGTGCAAGATGTCCTTTATTTATCTGATCATGTGCATTTAGCTTCCCTGCCGATAAGCGATCATAGTATTTCTCCGAATCATCAAACCTTCCCAGTGCAAAGTAACAATATGCTATCGGCCTTAATATCTTAAGGTTATCAGGTTCGTTGTATTCAACTCTGAAATAGTATTTTAATGCCTGCTCATAATTCTTAAGATCAAGATAGCAATGTGCGGTCATGATAACAGTATGGATATTTTCAGGTTCAATATCAGATGCCTGAAGGTAATATTCAAGAGCTTCCTCATTCTTCCCAAGTCGCCGCAGACATAACCCTATCTTCTTTAATGTCCAGGCTTTTTTGTCAATCAGCTCCGCTCTTCTGTAATACTTAAGGGCGTGTTCATAATCGGCATTCTCCTGGTAACAATACCCGATCTTTTCATATAACTGTACATCGGCAGGTTTCTCAGCTACCTGTTTGAGAAAAAGATTAAGTGCATCTTCATAAAAATTCTTGCTGAAAAAATAATCGGCGAGCCCTGCCTCTGCATCCGATGCATTACATGTCATTCTGAAAAACTCCGAATTGTAAATATCGAGTTTCCCGAGAAACAGATCCTCAAATTCTTTTTTATATGGCGATAGTTTGAAAAACCTGTAAATATCCTGCAGATATTGCGTAACATTTATTCTGAAACTCCTGTAGGGATCAGTAGCCGCTTCCTCATCATTAAGCTGTTGCAATCCTTCAAGTTCCATACGAAAAACCTTCAGCATCATGCTTTTTTGAGAAGATGGAAGAAATTTAAGGTTCAGGAGCAAAGAATATTTGTCGGAGTTGCAAATAAATGGGGTCTTGTAAAGAGCCTCCGCGAGTTCATTGGTTCCCGGGCCAAGGATCTCATCGCTGTAAATCTCATTTACAGTCTCATGATCGGGATAAAACGGAACAAACCAGTTCCGGAAATCTTTGAAGAAATCAAAATGTTTCATATTGGCAAAGGCCGACATATAAACATCTGCTCCTTCCATCTGGAGTTTTGTCAGCTCTTCCATGGTTTTAAATATCTCTTCCGAGTCGCTGAACATCTCCGACCAGTCAGGGTTCTTTTCTTCATTTTTATCTTTCGGAAGAATATTATCCAAATCGAGCTTCTCTTCAATCCTGGGCTTCAACTTTGCTACCTGAGGCAGAATCTCGTCATGAAGTTTTTTGCTCAGTTTTTCTGTCTCCCGCGATCTTATTGTCTGTAATACAATAATTCTGCAATGCTCCCTGAACCTGTTGGTTTGGCTCATTTTTCCAATACGGTCAGTTATGTCGGGATATAACAATATTCTCCCGTTATAATAATGCAGACTCAGAATCAGCCCTGAGAGCGCCCTCTCCATTACCTGTTCCTGACCTGCTTCATAGATGTTGATCAGATGTATTAGTTTTTCAGATTGCCACGTTCTGAGCGAACTCAATGTAACTGCAGTTGTAAAGATGCTTGCTTCATACCATCTGAATTTTCCTGACTTCAGGATAATACTTATCAGGCTGTTCTCAGCTTCACCATAATAATCCGTTAACCAGAGATGATTAAAAATATTATTAATCAGTTGCTTATGCTTTCTTGAAATTTCAGATTCAGGGTTAGGATTTATCTCATTACTCAATTTCAACCACTCATCAAGTTCAGATTTAAACATCAGGTCATCAACAGTTTCCACTATAGTTTTACCACTCAGTTTCATCTCTTTTTCGGCCTGTTGCTTTACCCAGTAGGTATGCCATCCGGAATAATGTGACAATATGTCCTGTCTGACTCTGTCGGAGAGGCCAAGAATAGACTGGATGAGTTTAAGATATATTTTACCGCGTTTGGGATCCTTTATTCCCTCAATGGTATAAGTGAGTATATTCCTGTAAGTCATAACAATATTCTCATACTCATCACGCGAATCTCCAGATGATGAACCGGCAATCATAACAGACAGTATATCAAGACTTTGTTTTATTTTCTTCTCAGTCACAAGGTTGCATAGTCTTTTATGTTGCTGTATAACTTTTATAACATCCATCTTTTTTCTTTATTGAAAATGATATATGACAAAAATTCATTTCGTTTTGCAAAAATCATCCGTGCAACAATCAAGCCATTTAAAAATATAAATATATATTGGTTGTTTCTTATTAACACCTTTCATATTTTCTTCATAAGTATCAGTTGGTTAGGTGGTGAGTAAGTATGGTTAGAGAGGAGTACCTGGGGAATGAGTCGTATTCAGAAGTTATATCCTATACTTATATATCCTTTTGTTCGTCTGAAATATTTTTCACTGTTGCCGTTTCCGCGCATCAATCCGATTCTCAGTGGGCCAATTATTGACATGTAACCGGCTTCAAGGCCGTAACCTGTAAGAAGTGAGAATCCATTATCGCGGTTAACTTCCTGAACAGCAGCTATGCCAGCCATGAGGTTCAAATGAAAATTCTCAATTAGCTCTATATCGAGTTCAGTTTTGATTGCTGCCATTTTTTTTACAGGAATCTCATTTGAATGGAAGCCAACCATCGGGTTAGATCTTTTATTTAGCGATTCAACTCCGCCAAGAAGGTAAAAATTATTTTGTGCTGAAACAGAATCAGAGTCAGTGATATACAGAGCATCTCCTCCGATTGACAATGTGAATTTCCTGCCAAAGGAAAAATATTGTTTGTAATCTCCATTGAATGTAAAGAACCTGCCAAACGAGAAATCGCCATGATCACTACCCCTGAAAACAATCTTTGATGAATCGGTTCTGATACCTCCGGAGATAAGTCTGGATGTGCTGACAGAAACATTAAGCTTAATTCCCTTATCCGGAAAATGTTTTGAATCAACAGAATTTATCTGGTAATTGTAAGTTGAAGTAATATAATTATACGAGAGATTTTTCAAATGAGCATTGGAAACATAATGTAGTATAAGATTCAGGTTTTCGTAGTCGGTTGAGAAACTCATCATGTGGTTTAGTCCCAGGCGCCGGTTAATGGATAACCCGGGAGTAAAATTTCTGCTGATCACGTCACCATAATCACCTCTTAGTTCCAAAACGGGTAGGAGGGTATTATCAGCATAGAAATTTGCTGATAATCCGAATTTCTGATTTTTGTCAATAAATTGAATATTGTTGATCTCAAACCTGAAATACTGTCCTATTAGAGTATTTAAATTGATAACAGATCTTTGGGTCAAAAGGTTTTTCACTGACATCCCTAAAATAAGACCGAAAAGGAGTGAATTGTCATAATGTACAGATCCATAAAGCATTGCCTCCGGTTTTTCAATACAATCAATTACCAGGATAAGAGAATCATCGCGTGGAATAACTCTGTATTTTACCTTATCAAACCATGCCTTACCGTATAGAAGCTCAATCCTGTCGCTAAGCATATATTTGTCAACTTTTTCGTCAGGCTGAATGTCAAGTACGCCAAGTATCTGGAGATCTGAATAGTTTTTATTGCCGGTTATTTCAATTTTGTTAAAAAGATACGACTTTTTATCAAGGATATTTTCCAATGTTTTTTGCGGACTGATCCGGTTTAGGGAGTCTGCCAGTTTTCTGAAATACTCTTTATATGGCATGGCAGCTTCATACCCTATCTGAATAAGTGAGTCAACATTTTCAAATCCAAAGATTGACATTTTATCAGTTTCAGGCTTTATAAGCACGTCAACAAGTTTTTTTTCCTGTTCAAAATCGTTTAAGCTTCTGAACAATGCAATCTGTTCCATTATTCCCGAAACAGACTGCAATTTATCTTCTTTAAAAGGCTTGAAACCAACATAAGAACCGATAATGATGTCAGCTCCCATCTCTTTGACCTCACTTGCTGCAAAATTTCTTGTCAATCCTCCATCCAGAAGAAGCAGGGTATCAATCTTAAGCGGAGTAAAAATTGAAGGAACTGAAATGCTTGCCCTGATGGCATCGGGCAAATATCCGGTTTTCAGATCAACTTTTTTATAGTTAATAATATCGGTTGCTACACACATGAAAGGTATTGGAAACTTTGAAAAATCATTTATGTCGGCCGCGGGCCAGCCGTAGAAACCAAGGGTGTTTTCAACTTGTTGTCCGTTTGTGAGACCAGATGGAAGCATTACCTTTCTGAAAGAGAGAGGTAACGAAATAATACTGTTATAAAAA
Source organism: Bacteroidota bacterium (assembly GCA_037127735.1). Lineage (GTDB taxonomy): Bacteria > Bacteroidota > Bacteroidia > Bacteroidales > VadinHA17 > LD21. Next base: position 5,086 of record JBAXXU010000053.1, on the reverse strand, counting down.
TGGCTTTTTTCGAGAAAAATCACTTTATTTTCAGGGATCTTATTTGAAAGGACAAGTTCCCAGTTTATTTTCTTCAAGAACTTATGCAGGCTATCAGCAGTATATCCTAATGAATACAATCCCCCGATAATACTGCCCATACTTACACCGGTTATATAATCGGGTCTTAATCCGGCCTCCTCCATAACTTTAATAACACCCAGGTGAGCGATCCCATGCGCCCCGCCTCCGCTAAGGACAAGACCAACAGTTGGTCTCTTTGTGATCTGCTGAGCTGTAATATCTGTTGCAGCAAGTAAGATACAAAGAGCGAAAAGGCACTTTATCAGGATTGGTTTCTGAAAATATTCCATAAATGATTCAGAAAGTAGTTTCATTAATACCAAATTAAAATGCTACTGATTATTAGCATATACCTGAGCAAGATAGTAATTTTAGGTAAATTAGCAGCGTGAAAACTCAATCTATTTTCAATAAAAAATGGCTGCCCACGACTAAAAAGGAGGTCGAATCATTAGAGTGGGAAGAAATCGATGTGATCATCTTCAGCGGCGATGGCTATGTTGATCATCCCTCTTTTGGCCCGGCCGTGATCGGAAGGGTTATAGAAGATGAAGGATTTCGTGTTGCAATTGTACCGCAGCCTAACTGGAAAGATGATTTAAGAGACTTCCGAAAGCTTGGAAAGCCAAAATACTTCTTCGGTGTAACAGCAGGTAATATGGATTCGATGGTTAACCATTATACTGCTGCCCGTCGTTTACGATCCGACGATGCGTACACCCCGGGTGGAAAAGCCGGCTTCAGACCTGATTATCCGACAATTGTTTATACTAAGATTCTTAAGGATATATTTTCTGATGTTCCAGTTGTTATCGGTGGCATTGAAGCTTCGATGCGACGATTGACACACTATGATTACTGGAAAGATAAACCGGAACCTTCAATACTTTTGAGCAGTGGAGCGGATATGCTGATTTATGGAATGGGAGAGCAACCAATAAGAGAACTTTTAAGACTTTTGTCGAAAGGAGTTCCTTTTTCATCTCTTAAAACCATTCCTCAGACAGCTATTGTCAAACCAGTTGATGAGACACTACCTGTTCAGAAAAGTTGGAAAGATATCTCCCTTCATTCATTCGAAAAATGTGTGAAGGACAAGAATCTGTTTGCAGAAAATTTTATGAAGTTTGAGAAAGAATCAAACAAAATAGAATCAGCGAGGCTTAGCGAGCCTTCAGGTGACTTGAGAGTGATAATCAATCCACCGTTTTTGCCGATGGGAGAGGAAGAGGCTGACCGGTCTTTCAACCTTCCATATATGTATTTGCCTCACCCGCGGTATAATAAGAAGGGTGATATCCCTGCTTATGAAATGATTAAATTCTCGGTTAATACTCATCGCGGGTGCTTTGGAGGATGCAGTTTCTGTGCAATAGCGGCGCACCAGGGAAAACAGATAATAAGCAGATCAGAAAAGTCGATATTAAACGAAGTTGGAAAAATCGCGGGACTGCCTGATTTTAAGGGCTATCTGTCTGATTTAGGTGGCCCTTCGGCAAATATGTACCGGATGAAAGGCAACGATATGAAACTGTGCCATGTATGCACGAGGCCATCATGTATCTGGCCTGCTGTCTGCAAAAATCTGAATACTAACCATAAGCAACTTACAGATCTTTACAGGAAGGTTGATAGGATGGAGGGAATTAAGAAATCATTTATAGGAAGTGGTGTACGTTATGATCTTCTGTTTCCTGAATGGAACAAAAATGCCGGAAGGGATGAAGGGGAATATCTTGAAGAACTTGTTACTAAACATGTTTCGGGCAGGTTGAAGGTTGCCCCGGAGCATACATCTCCAAAAGTATTGTCATATATACGTAAAGCTCCGTTTGAGCTGTTTAAAAAGCTCAAAAAGCGTTTCGATAACATTAATACAAAGAATGGGCTTAAATATGAGATCATACCATATTTCATCTCCTCTCATCCCGGTTGTACGGATTCCGATATGGCGGATCTTGTTTCAGAGGTAAAAAGTCTGGGTATCAGACCTGAGCAGGTTCAGGATTTTACCCCCACGCCAATGACTCTTTCAACTCTTATGTACTATACAGGTTTTGATCCATATACAGGGAAGAAGGTTTATGTGGCAAGAAGCATTGAGGATAAAAGACGGCAAAAGGAATTCTTTTTCTGGTATAAGAACTCCGTATCCCCGGTGGTTAGAAGATAGGTTCCATGTATTTCACAGGTTTATTGGTTGTGATTGCATAATCAATTTCACTTCTGGTTGAAGAACCTATATAACCACCAAGATTAATAACAAATATCTCATCAGCCAGATCTATTTTCCTCTTGTGCATATCATCGAGCATTGGTTTTGTAGATTCTGACCATACCTCATCGTCACCGGAATGTCCAAATAAACCGACACTTATAACTATATTACCTTCGAGTGTCAATCGTTTCTGTTCAGCAATAAATTCGTCTTTGAATTTTGTGCTTCCACATAACGTGACAATTTTATATTTTCCAACCATTATTTTGAATTTTACAATGAGACGATTACCAGCATACTTTGTAAAAATAGACAAATTTCATTTACCAATTATGATAGAAATACAAATAACCCGGGGTTAATTACACATGTCATAAAAAAACTAAACAAGCATAATCACTGAATGGTTTATATTAGCCACGGGAACTTATTTTTTGTGTTTTTAAATATATTTTTCATTATATTTGTTATTGTTATGAAAAAATCCTTTTCTGTTACCGGGCAGATAGTTGATGTAGTGGCCAACAAAATATTCCCGGGTAAAGTTGAAGTAAGAGATGGAAAAATCTTATCGGTAACCCCGGTTGAAGTTGCTGAAAACCAATTTATTTTGCCCGGCCTGGTTGATGCCCATGTGCATATAGAAAGCTCAATGCTGGTTCCCTCGGAATTTGCCCGGCTGGCAGTTGTGCATGGTACAACAGCTACTGTTTGCGATCCGCACGAAATTGCCAATGTCCTTGGTTTGGAAGGCATTGATTTTATGATCAATAATGGCAATTTGACACCATTTAAATTTCACTTTGGCGCACCATCGTGTGTTCCTGCTACCGGTTTTGAATCATCTGGTGCAGTAATTAATGCTTCACAGATAAATGAGTTGCTTCAACGGAAAGATATCTGTTACCTTTCGGAAATGATGAATTTTCCCGGTGTGATTTTCGGTGATCAGGAGGTTCAACAGAAACTTGCTTTTGCGAAACAACATAACAAACCTGTTGATGGCCATGCTCCCGGCCTTGATATTGTGAACATTAAAAAATATGCTGATTCTGGCATCTCCACCGATCACGAATGTATCACCCTTAACGAGGCTAAAGATAAAATAAATGCAGGAATGTATATTCTGATCCGTGAAGGAAGCGCTGCAAGGAATTTTGAAGCTTTGGTTCCGTTGCTCAAATCGCATCCCGAAAAGGTAATGTTCTGCAGCGATGACAAACATCCCGACGATTTGGTTGCCGGGCATATTAACCTGCTTATTCAACGTGCACTCATATCCGGGTACAATCAGATGGCAGTCATAAGGGCCTGTACACTTAACCCCGTGCGGCATTACAATCTTAATTGCGGACTACTTCAGCCCGGCGATCCGGCTGATATAGTTATTGTGGATAACCTGACAGGTTTCAATATTCAGCAAACCTACATAGATGGAATATTGGTAGCTTCAGAGGGAAAATCTCTTTTACATTCACATAAAGTTGAATTGCCTAACCGTTTCTTAGCTGAACCGGTTGCTGCCTCCGATTTTGAAGTGGCAGGAGATGACGGTAAAATGAAAGTTATCCGGGCGACTGACGGGTCACTGCTTACCGAAAAAATGCTGGTCTTTCCTGTTTTATCCGATGGGAAAGTTGTAAGCGATGTATCGACAGACATTCTGAAAATTACTGTAATAAACCGTTACGAACCATCAAGGCCTGCTGTTGCTTTTATAAGTGGATTCGGGCTGCAGAGGGGAGCAATAGCTTCGACAGTGGCACACGACAGCCATAATATAATCTGTGTCGGGACAAGTGATACTGACATGATTTCGGTTATCAACAGCCTCATTGCAAATAAAGGAGGAATTGCTGTAACCGATGGGAACAGTCTTGATGTACTTCCATTGCCTGTAGCCGGATTAATGTCAGGCAACGATGGTTACAAAGTTGCCGGACAGTATGAAAATATTAACAATAAAGCGCTGGCATTGGGCGGGCCGTTAAAGGCCCCTTTCATGACACTTTCGTTCATGGCGCTATTGGTAATTCCCGAATTGAAACTAAGTGATAAAGGGTTGTTCGATGGATTGAAGTTCTCTTTTACCGGATTGTTTGAGGCGAGTTGATTAGCTGGAAACCAAAAGAAAGGCCTTGCCTGAGATTGAAATAATCGCAACCGGTTGCAGGTATTGAGGCGTTCGGACAAGGGAATCGAGAAGTGAAATACTTTTCTCCGAATGAAATAATCCTTATCTTTGAAAAGAGAAAAAAACGAAAAAATGGACATTCAGGCAAGAAAGATAAACTTCGTTCAAGAATTCCTTCGAGTTGCTGATGATGAACTTGTCACTAAACTTGAAAGGTTACTTCGAGTTGAAAGAAAGAAAAAACTTGATAATGAATTACATCCAACTACTCTAAAAGAATTCAATGAAATCATTGATAAATCTGAGTACGATTTTAAAAACGGAAGAGTAACAGAAGCACGAGATCTTCTAAATCAGATCGATACATGGAAGTAAGGGTTTTGTGGTCTGATACGTCCCTTGCTCAACTACAGGAAATATTTGATTATTACAATTTTAGGACAAGCGCCACTGTTGCCGGGGAAATCATTAAAGGAATAGTAAAAAAATCAATACTAATAGAATCAAATCCATTAATTGGTGTTAAAGAACCATTATTGGCTGACAGGCCATTCGAATATCGCTTTATTATAGAAAACAATTACAAAATCATTTACAGGTTCAATGACAATATTGCCAGAATAGTATCCGTATTCGACTGTAGGCAAAATCCACAAAAGATAGAAAAAATA
>JBAXXU010000052.1:0-29323 GCA_037127735.1 Bacteroidota bacterium | reverse complement strand
AAGACAAAAGACAAAAGACAAAAGACAAAAGACAAAAGACAAAAGACAAAAGTCAAAAGACAAAAGACAAAAGACAAAAGTCAAAAGACAAAAGACAAAAGTCAAAAGACAAAAGTCAAAAGTCAAAAGACAAAAGACAAAAGACAAAAGTCAAAAGTTGATAATGAAGTCATCAGCATCATTGAGAACAGGAAATTTTTTCCGGAAATCAGATAATTCTGTTATTGATATTTCTACAGTAATTGAACCCTCTTCATCAGGTTTTGCAGATGAAATTATCATGCCAAGCGGATCGAGAACCATTGAATCGCCGCAGTATTTTATCCCGTTTCCATCTGTTCCGGTTCTGTTTGCGCCTGCTACATAGCATTGATTTTCAATGGCTCTTGCTCTCAAAAGCGTATTCCAGACCTCACTCCTGCTCTCAGGCCAATTAGCTGAATTGATCATAATATCGTAATCGTTACGATTCCTGCTCCAAACCGGAAAACGCAGATCATAGCAGATATATGGACTGATTCTTGCCCCTCTGAAACTGAATATCAACCGGATATTCCCTGGCGAGAAAAATTTATTCTCACCTGCAATGCTGAAAAGGTGTCGTTTATCATAGTACCAACATTCTTTTTCAGGAGAAACAAAAACCCAACGGTTAAAGAAGTGAGTATCCTGTTTCACAATGTAACTCCCACACAATCCAAAATTTCCCTTCCTGGATATGCTTTCCATCCACTCAAAGGTTTCACCCTTAAGAGATTCACATAATTGTTCAGGATTCATTGAAAAGCCTGTATTGAACATTTCGGGCAGAACAACAATATCTGTCTTATTATATAAAGGTAAGATCAATTCTTTCAGGTTTTTGAAGTTGCCGGATTTATCTTCCCATGATAAATCAGGTTGGATAATTGATATCTTCATATTTTATTATTGGAACACTTGACAATAATCCTGATTGAATAGAAAAAAGTACAGGTTTGAAAAAATCCTGTACTTTAGTTTTATTATGACCTGACGGTTTTTTATTTTTTATTTATTGAATTGTAGTAATCGCTGAAGATAACATTGATGAGTGGTTTATAATAAAGCCAGAAGAATCTTCGGGGATCATCAGGTTTATCGGAATAGAAGATACCTTTAAGTTTATCAACTCCTTTAAATCTGGCTGTCCAGAAAGGAATATTGTCATATGCAAAATCTCCTGAAAAATAATAAGTTCTCCCGGAAACCGGCTCCTGAACTACCGCGGGGAACTCATTCGACAGAGCGCTATTAAGCAACAATGTGTCGCCAAGTGATGTTGTTTCAATTTTGAATTTGGAAATAACATTGTTTTGAAGCGGGTCAATTACATCGAACCACTTGTTAAAAGCTACTGAGCCCGGAACTCCGTATTTTAAACTATTTGCTGAATCAGTAATTATATGAGGCATTGCTTTCTTAAGATGAATTCCTTCCTCAAGAACCAGTATATCTTTCTCTGTAAGAAAAACAACACCCGGTTTAGTAAAAGTCCACGGCTTTTTATACTGCTTTCTGTAAAGAGCTGTCATCCATATTGGGAAATCCCGGCTTGTGGTATCAAGTGAGTTGAAATATTTTCCAGTCCAACCGGCAAATGTTATTCCCAATTTTTCCTGGGTTTTTACAGATTCAAATTGTGCTGTCGGATAGTCAAATGAGTTAAATTCCATTATAATAAGCTTATTCCTGTCTTTCATTTCCTTTAAAAGAAGGAAGTCATTATTATTAAGGCCTCCATATAATTTTCTGGACCTCCGGCTTCTGTTCATCCCTTTATACCAATTGTTAAAAAACACTCCGTAAGTATCAGCAAAATAAACAGCATCATTTTTTTCAGCAAGATTAATAACGTCTGTCAGACGATAATCATTCCTTTCAAACTTTTTGTCGCGTAACGGGCGTTTTGGCATAAATCCAAAATAATCCTTTTTGTAAGAATAGCTGCTCTTACTATCCTTTTTAACAAACCTTCCATTTGTAAGAATCCAATCAAATGACTTGTGATTTTCACGTTCCAGTGTTGGCACAGTCTTATCAACCAAAATAATATCTATGGGCCTTTTCAATAGAAAAGTCCATCGGATCAGGTTTATTACCGGCAGGGCAATTATTACTGCCAAAATAATAGCTACAATAAGCAGAGTTTTTTTCATAACTGAATATATCTGAATGTATTCAAATACAATAACAATAATCTGGTTCTAACAAGAATGCTAAAATCAATTGTTAAAAGTATTAATTTATTCTTTTTAATAAAAATAAATTTGAGGCAATATAGCAAAAATAATTGAATCGCAAAAACTGTCAATAGCCGCAGGCTGAATTATTACCTCTTTTGTCAGTTCCACCGGCTTTTTTCCCATCAGGCAGGATAAGTATCGCGTTGACTCTGCCTAAAGAGCCACGGGGCTTTAATTCATGACCCATGCCGGTAAGTTTCTGAGCAGTAATACTGTCAATAGCACTTTTTTCATAGTTGATCACATCAGGTAACCACTGATGATGAAATCTTCCGGCATCAACTGCCTCCCGGATATTCATATCAAAATCAATGACATTCACAATAACCTGAAAAACAGTAGTAGGTATAGTTGAACCTCCGGGAGATCCTACTATTAATAAAAGTCTTCCGTCTTTTTCGACAATAGAGGGAGTCATTGAGCTCAACATCCTTTTCCCGGGTTGAACCGAATTTGCTTCACCACCGATGAGACCGTACATATTCGGGAAACCCGGTTTGATTGAAAAATCATCCATTTGATTATTCAGGAGGAACCCGGCGCTGTCAACCACAATACTGCTTCCGAAACCGCCATTTAATGTAGTTGTGGCAGAAACAGCATTACCTTCAGCGTCAACTACTGAATAATGAGTTGTTTCTTCGCTTACATATTGTCCCGGAGAACCAGGATGAATTTCAAGAGAAGATGAAGCCCTGTTTTCGTTAAATGAGCTCATCCTGTGAAGTAAATATTTACGGTTAGTTAATTGATCGACAGGTATTTTCATAAAAACGGGGTCGCCAAGATATTCTGAACGGTCGGCGAAAGCCCTCCGCTCGGCCTCTGCCATAAGATGAATTGTCTGTGAAGTATTAAATCCCCACTCTTTTATCGGATAGGGTTCGATCATCTCAAGAAGCTGGATAAGAATTATACCACCACTTGATGGCGGTGGTACTGTTATAATTTTATAACCTTTATAGTCAGTTGACAGAGGCGTTCTTGAAACTGAACTATATTCTTTCAGATCCTTCCCTGAAATAATCCCATTGCCTCTTTGCATCTCCTTAATTATCAGGCGGGCTGTTTTACCGGAATAGAATCCATCCCTGCCAAAATCCCTGATTCTCTTAAGTGTCTCTGCCAAAGCTTTTTGAATCAGTATGTCGCCTTCTTTCCAAATTGAATCAAGTACAAAAACAGGTATGGCTATATTTCTTTCAATGAACTTTGTTCTGTTTGAATTGAGATCTTCAGCCTGCTCACGTGTCAAAGGAAATCCATTTTCTGCAAGAATTATAGCAGGCTGGATGACATCTCTGAATGAGAGTTTACCATATTTCGTGTGTGCATTGATCATTCCATCAACAGTACCGGGCACACCGCTTGCCAAATGAGTTTCGGCGCTAAATCCTTCTTTAACATTCCCCGTTTTATCAAGATACATATCCCTTGATGCAAGCATTGGAGCTTTTTCCCTGTAATCAATAACATCGGTCTTCCCTTCACTTGTCCTTATTACCATAAATCCTCCTCCCCCGATATTTCCTGCTTCCGGATAGCATACCGCTAATGCAAATTCGGTAGCTACGGCAGCGTCAATGGCATTGCCGCCTTTCTGCAGGATTTTTACTCCGATACGTGAACTCTGCAGATGAGCAGAAACTACCATTCCACTGTCAGACACAATACCCTGGCCTTCAATAGAATTGATTTTTTCCTTATCCGTCTTTACTGAACATCCGGAAAAAACTATTATAACAAGAAGAAGTATTACATTTTTATTCATTCCTGATTGATTAAATACTTTATTACAATCATTAGTGTCCACTTAAAAATAGATATCGTTCTTTGAAATCATGAGTATCTCGAGATTGTAGCGCTTTTTATGAGCGTGACGATTTGAAATTGCCCCCCCCCGGTTACTCGTTCTAATTATATTTATCACTTACCGTTGGCTTTAGCCAACGGTATAACAACCCATCTAAAGGGACTTTAGTCCATAAGGTTTGGGCTAAAGCCCCTATCATTGGAGTATTTTTATCCGTTGGCTAAAGCCAACGGTAAATTAAAAAAATTACAATATTCTCTCAATATTAGAAACTTTCTTTCTTGCTAAATTCCTCTTTAATTGTTACTTACAATTCCCGATTACCAAGATGTCAAAGAACTAAATTGCATACAGTTGAAAATTAAATGTATTTTAATGGACACTAATGTATTACAATTATAACCATAAAGTCACTATAAATATTGCCTCTCCTGATAAAATCTGTAATAACAAAAATTGTTTTTATTACTTTTACACAAACATTTTTTTGATGCTGGCAAATCAACCGCTTGCTGAAAGGCTAAGACCAAAAGAACTTGGAGAGTTTTGCGGTCAGGAGCATCTGGTCGGCAGAAATTCGGTTTTAAGAAAGGTTATTGAATCGGGAAACATCCCATCTTTCATCTTATGGGGCCCTCCGGGAGTAGGCAAGACCACACTTGCAGGGATAATAGCCAATACCCTGAAACGACCTTTCTTTCACCTTAGTGCTGTACATTCAGGAGTTAAAGATGTGAGGGAAACAATTGAAAAAGCAAAAAAACAACAGTTTTTTAACCAGCCAAACCCAATATTATTCATTGATGAGATTCACCGTTTCAATAAATCACAGCAGGATTCACTTTTAAGCGCTGTTGAGCAGGGAATAATTACTCTTATCGGTGCGACAACAGAGAATCCCTCCTTTGAGGTTATTTCCCCACTCCTGTCGCGATGCCAGGTTTATGTTATGAATCCGTTAACTGAAGATGAACTGGTTCAATTAATGAATAAAGCATTAAAAAAGGATAGCTACCTTGCAGCTTATGATATAGAAATTACAGAGAATGAAGCTTTTATACGAGTATCAGGAGGAGATGCAAGAAAACTTTACAATGCTCTTGAACTGGTTGTCAACTCAGAAGCTAATGAAGCATCTTCCGAAAAAATTATTATTAATAATGAGAAGGTTCTGAAGCATGTTCAGAAAAATCTTGCTCTTTACGACAAGAATGGAGAACAGCATTACGATATTATTTCCGCTTTCATAAAGTCACTGCGGGGAAGTGACCCAAATGCTGCTGTTTACTGGCTTGCACGCATGGTTGAGGGAGGTGAAGACCCTAAATTTATTGCAAGGCGAATGCTTATTCTCGCGGCTGAGGATATCGGGCTCGCGAATCCAAATGCTTTGCTTCTTGCCCAGGCATGTTTTGAAGCTGTCAATGTGATAGGATGGCCGGAATCGAGAATTATTCTGTCAGAAGCAGCCATATATCTGGCAACTTCGCCAAAAAGCAATTCCTCTTATATGGCTATTGAAGATGCTATCGGGACAGTTAAATCGGAAGGAGATCTACCTGTCCCTTTGAATATCAGAAACGCTCCTACCAAACTCATGAAGAATCTCGGGTATGGAAAGGATTACAGATATGCACACAGCTATCCGGGAAATTTTATTCCGGATAATTTTCTGCCTGATGAATTGAAAGGTACCATTTTTTATGATCCGGGAGTTAATGCAAAAGAAGAAGAGATCAGGAAAAGACTCCTGATTATGTGGAAAGATGTCTATAATTACAATAAAAAATAGCTCTGTGGATCTCAGTACATTCTCTCTGTATCTCTGTGTAACAAAAAATATAAGAACTGACACAGAGTTCCACAGAGGGCTCACAGAGGTCACAGAGAAAAACAGAAGACCTGGTACGTCCTATCATTTTTTTTTTAACTTTGTGCTGATATGTTAAAAGCTGGAATAAATATTCCCGGAATTAAATTTAGTGAATCTGGCAATTTCCTTTTAATTGCCGGACCTTGTGTTGTGGAAAGTGAAGAGATAGTTTTCGAAACAGCCTGGCACCTTAGCAAGCTATCTGAAAAATATCAGCTTCCTTTTGTTTTCAAATCATCGTACAGGAAAGCAAACAGGTCAAAGGGAGATTCGTTCTCAGGGATCGGCGATATTGAAGCCCTTAAAATACTTGCAGAAGTGCGGAAAAGATTCTCAGTTCCTGTGATAACTGATATCCATAACCCTGATGAAGCAGCGATTGCTGCAAACTATGTTGATATTTTACAGATACCGGCCTTTTTGTGCCGGCAAACTGATCTTCTCGTGGCAGCAGCTAAGACCGGTAAATGGATCAATATCAAGAAAGGTCAGTTTTTATCCGGATCGTCCATGAGGTTTGCTGTGGAAAAAGTAACAGAGTCGGGAAATACTAATATTATGCTTACAGACAGGGGAAATATGTTTGGTTACCAGGATATTGTTGTTGACTTCAGGAATATTCCGATAATGCAGAAGATTGGTGTTCCTGTAATTATGGATATAACCCATTCTTTGCAACAACCCAATCAGGAAGCGGGGGTATCCGGAGGCAGACCTGAAATGATTGAGACAATCGGCAAAGCGGCAATAAGCACAGGCGCCGATGGTATCTTCATTGAAACTCATCCCGATCCTGCAGTGGCCAAATCGGATGGAGCAAATATGCTGAAACTTGCCGAAATGGATAATCTGTTAAGGAAACTCGTTGCATTAAGAAAAACAATAAATTCTTTTTAATTAATTAAATTTTAAAACCAATTACATGAAAAAACTCCTATTCGTTTTAGCAGGACTAATTACAATCTCTGCTATCAATGCCCAATCGCTTGATGAAATCGTGAAAAACTATTCAACAGCTATGAAATCTGATAAGCTGGCCGGTGTAACTTCAATAAAGATTACCGGGAAGATGTCGGCCATGGGTATGGAAATGCCGATGGTAATGTTTATGAAAAACCCGAATAAAATCAAAGTTACGTATAGTTTCAACGGGCAGGATATGGTATCGGTCTTTGATGGAGAAAAGGGATATATGATTAACCCTATGACGGGTTCGAGTGATCCTGTTGAATTAACAGGTGATCAGTTAACACAGGTACAGAACAATAATATATACAAGAATCAAATAAACGATTTTTTTAAAACCGGTCAGCTTACCCTTGAAGGAGAGGAAAATGTGAATGACAAGCCTGCATTTAAGCTGAAAGCAAATGTAGGAACCACTCCTATATATATGTTTCTTGATAAAGGATCATATATGCTGGTAAAAACCACCGCTACAGTAGATCAGATGGGCACCTCAATGAATATCGATACATACATGACTGATTATGTTGATATTGATGGCGTTATTCTACCAAAGAAAACAACTGCTATGGCTAATGGAATGGAAGCGGCAGTTATAACTTTCGATAATATAGAGGTAAATATTCCTATGGATGACAGTGTTTTTAAAATCAATTAGTATTACACCAACATTTTATCCCCAAACCCCCTGAAGGAGGCTTTAAAATACCGGATTAACCTACATTCATTATAAGTAGAGACGGGCAAATTGCCCGTCTCTGTTTTAAGCAGCCGGCCTGTAAGCCGGATCCTGTACGGTTTTGGCTTCTGCGAGAGAAAATAAAACCGGTTTCCATCATTTATCTTGATCGCGCATCACTGCGCGATTCATACGACCTACCCCCCGGCATCGGACGAGCAGCCCTTATCACCGGTGTACATGGTCTTTCAACCCATAAGGTGTACGGCTCCCTATGTTACCACCAGGACCGGTAAGCTCTTACCTCACCTTTTCACCCTTGTCCCGATCTTCGCCTACGCTCAGATCGGGACGGTTATTTTCTGTTACACTACTATACCCTCACGGATATCTTCCCGTTAGGAAATATGGTGCTCTGTGTTGCCCGGACTTTCCTCCTTCCCATAAAGAAAAGGCGATGGAACGGCCTGCTGCACTGCAAAGATAATAATTTACTCCGAATTTGTTATTAACTAAATAAATAGTTATATTTGCATAAGATTAGATCAAGACAAAAGATAAAAGTATAAAGACAAAAGTAACTTATAGGAATCCCCCTGGGAGAGCCTGCCCTGAGGGAAGTGAATGAGGCAAAATTTTGGTTTATAATAAGTAGTAAATCCCGATAATTCCCCTCCCTGGAGAGGCAAGCATTGCCTGCTGAAGCTTTTGCGAAAGCAGGGGGTGGGTTTAAAATAAGTAGAAAAGAAAAGGTAAAGTAAAGAAGAAATTGGTAATGAAAGATATTGATCTTCGCGAATATGATTATGACCTTCCTGCTGAGAGGATTGCCCAGTATCCTGTTAATGAAAGAGATATGTCGCAACTCCTTGTTTATAAAGATAACAATATTTCTAAGGACATTTTCAGGAACATTGTTGATTATCTCCCCTCAGATTCCCTCCTCGTTTTCAATAATACGCGTGTAATACGTGCCCGTATTCTATTCTTTAAAGAGACAGGGGCCCGGGTTGAAATCCTTTGTCTCGAACCACTTACTCCTTTTGGATATGAATTATCCTTTAGTTCTAAAGTCCCTGTTGAATGGAAATGTTTAATTGGAAACCTTAAAAAGTGGAAGGGTGGAATAATTAATACATACTTTATATATAATGGACAACAATTTATACTGACCGCGGAAAGACTTCAGCCTGCAGATGAAGCATGGAGGATAAGGTTTAATTGGAGCTGCACTGACATAAGTTTTGGTGAGGTAATTGAAGCAACAGGCCATATTCCACTCCCGCCATATATTAACAGAGAGGATGAAGAAGAAGACTACAACAGATACCAGACAGTTTATTCGAGCATAAATGGATCTGTTGCCGCGCCAACAGCCGGCTTGCATTTTACAAACAATGTGCTTGAGAAGCTTGAAAAAAAAGGAATAAAATCAGTTGAATTGACCCTTCATGTTGGTGCAGGTACTTTTCAACCGGTAAAATCTAATAACATTGCCCGACATGCAATGCATTGTGAACATTTCTTTATAACACCGGAAGCGATACAATTAATTATTGAAAACCATGAAAAAATCATCCCTGTTGGAACTACTTCCGTAAGAACACTTGAGAGCCTTTACTGGTTGGGAGTTAAGTTAATTCACCATCCGGCAGAATGCAGGAATGAGCTTGTATTGGGACAATGGGAAGCATACGAGATAGAGACAAATGTATCTGTAAAGGAATCAATGGAATCGTTACTGAAAATATTGAAAGAGCGTAATCAATCTTATTTACATGCTTCAACAAGTATTATTATTATCCCCGGATATGATTTCAAAATGATAAACGGAATGATTACAAACTTTCATCAGCCACGAAGTACTCTGCTTCTTCTTATATCAGCCTGGATGGGTATTAACTGGAAGAAAGTTTATGGATTTGCCATGGAAAATGGTTTCAGGTTTTTAAGCTACGGAGACAGCTCACTATTATTAAGGTGATAACACTTTTTTCATCAATACAGGTAAAGAATAGAGAATATTAGTTTTATTTTGATAATAAATTGATTTTTTGTTTATTTGGCATCAATATTATATGGCATGAATGAAAACAGATTAATGCAACAGGTTATAGCCATTTTCTCAATTTTCATGGTATTTTTTTACCTGGGAGTTGGCAGTTTCCTGATATTTTATAAAGATCTAAGTTATATTGACAAGCCTGTCCGGGTCATAATGGGATCAACTTTTATTTTTTATGGCTTGTATAGAGCTTTTAGAGCATATGTCAGAATAGTTGAGGTTTTTTTCACGCAAGACAAGGATAATGATTGAATCTCTTAATGAAAAAAGCATTTTTAAGGATTAATTATTTTTTTATGTGCGCCTTGGCATACACTTTGCAGTGAGTTTAGTGGAAAATAATTAAACCTTGATCAATTAACAAATATGAACAGAGTATCAGTTATTCAAAATTTTATTATTATTGCGTGCCGTAACAAATATTTTACGCACCGTAATATGGTGGACAAACATATCAGTCATATTTTTTTACCGAACATGAGATATCCGTTAATTGGATTACTGCTGATGCTGGCATCATGCAACGGTGGAACCAAATCAGGTATGAATGAAACACCCACGCGTGGGAATATAAAGATTACTTCTGATGAATCATTTCAGCCACTTATTGATACTGAAGTGTTTACTTTTACTCATTTATATGGTAATGCCAAAATCAAAACTGAGTATAAACCGGAGTATGATGTAATAAATGATTTCATGAATGATTCCGTTAAAGTAATTGTAACTAGTAAAAAACTTTCGGATTATCAGATTCAATACCTTCGCGATACTCAGATAATTGCCCGCACATCAACGTATGCTTATGATGCGCTGGCATTAGTTACAAATAAAACAAACAAAGACACACTTATTAAATATAGTACTGTCAAAAATATCTTTCTGGGAAAGATTGTCAACTGGCAGGATGTCAATCCAAAATCGAAGCTTGGTGAAATCAGGGTTATTTTTGATAACAACAGATCGGGTAATATCAGGTATTTTAAAGAGCTTTTTGAGATAAAAGACTCATTATCACATAACTTCTTTGCTGTAAACAATAATGCTGAAGTTATCAATTTTGTTTCGAGGAATCCTGATGCTCTTGGTATTGTGAGCGTTAACTGGATAAGTGATAAGGATGATTCGCTCAGCATGAGCTTTATTAATAAGATAAATGTAGTAGCTGTTTCGCAGGAATTCATTTACGATGGTAGCTACTATCGTCCCTACCAGGGTTCGATATATGACAAATCTTATCCATTTGTAAGAGAGATCTATCTTATTTCGAGAGAGACATTCGCCGGTTTGGGTTCAGGTTTTATAAACTGGGCATGTGCAGAACAAGGACAGAGGATTGTTCTTAAATCGGGGCTTGTACCGGCAACTATGCCGATAAGATTGGTGCAGATTAAGAAGTAGGTACTGGGTAAGAAAACCGGGAACCCAGAACCTAGAAACATAAAATGAGCAACAAGTAATTTGAAAAGAAAAGATATAATCAAAAATTAATACCAAATTTGACATCAAATAAAGATAACTATGAAACGTTTAATTTTAAGACCAGGTTTATTACTGGCAGGATTTTTGACAATTTTTACATTTAACATCAAGGCACAGGATTTAAATTCTGCTACTCTTTTAACCAGGAGCGAACAGTATGATAAAGCTGAAGCAATGTTCCTGCAATTAATTCAGAAAGAGCCTGCAAACAGTAAAAATTATTTCTACTTTGGGGAAAATTACCTGTCGGATTATTTTGCTGATACAATCTCCAATTCTTTGACCGTTGCTGCAAAATCTGCAAAAGAGATTTATCAGAAAGGGGTTAACGCGAATGCCAATGATCCTCTAAATTATATCGGACTGGCAAAAGTTGCATTTTATCTTGGTGATAACAAGACTGCTGCCGATATGCGCGCAAAGGCTAAAAGCTTTCTTCTCCCCTATAAAAACATAAAAAAGATTGTCCCCCCGGCTCAGGACTACGCATTTGCTCTTGCAAAAATTGCTGAATCGTATATTAATGATAATGAAGTTGACACCACTCTTGCACTACCTCTTATAAGGGAAGCTATTAAAATTGATAACAAAAACAGGGATGTTTATTTAATTGCCGGAGATATTTATATTATTTTGAATGATGGTTCAAAAGCAATTTCTTATTATAATCAGGCCCAGTTTGCAGATCCTCAATCACCTACTGCAAACATGAAAATAGGTAACATATATGTTAAAGGACGCGCTCTTCAGGTAGCAATTCCTTATTTTGAAGAAGCAATAAAACTAAACGCCAATTACGCACCTGCATATCGCGAGCTTGGACAATTGTATTCATCTGCCGGAAGGTTCGAACAATCAAAAGAATATTTTAAAAAGTACCTTGATCTTACAGCAGGAAATATACCTGCAAAGACCAGGTATGTCAATGCCCTCTTCTATGCAAAAGATTATGACGGAGTAATTAAAAACGTTGAAGAGATCTTCACAGTTGACAAGTCGAGAACCTACATGAACCGTATTGCCGGCTATTCATGTTATGAGAAGAATCCTCCCGACTACGATAAAGCGATTGCTTATATGGAGACACTTTTTAAAACCGTTTCTCCGGAACGTATAATTAAAAAAGACTATCATTATCTGGCAAGAACCCTTCTGAAAAAGAACCAGAATTATCCAAAGATGGTTGATGAACTCAACGCTCTTAAGCCACAACTTGAGAAGGAAAACTTAAAATATTCTGCAGCTTCAACTGCTGATAAAGCAAAACTCAAGCCCGTACTGGATGATATTACCGCTAAAGCAGTAAACCTCGAAAAAGATATTACAAAAGCTGATGGAGAGATAACCAGAGCTTTTGATGAGTATGACAAAGTGCTGAACTATAATCCACAGGATAGAAATCTGCTGAATGAGATTGCCAATAATTACTATACCTATAAGAGATTTGAAGGCGCTGCAAAAACATGGTCTAAACTAATTGACCCAACTAAGGATAATACTGATGACCTTATGCGCATTGGAAGGGCATATTATAACGCAGAAAAATATAAAACTGCCGATTCGGTATTTAATTCGGTGACAATTAAATCGCCCAATTACGTACCTGCATATCTTTGGATTGCCAATACTTATTCCAAAATGGATCCAGACACTAAACTGGGACTCGCGAAAGCAAAATTTGAAAAAGTAATTGATATTTCGAAGGTTGATTCAGTAAAAAATTATTCCGCGATGATGGATGCTTTAACTTACCTCAGTTATTATCACATGATTAACGATAACTTTAGCAAATCGAAGGATTATTATAACAGGATGATCAACCTTGACCCCGACAATAAGGAATATAAGATAAAGGGATATATCGGTATAGGCTCTGTTGAACTACGTTCGACCTCAACTGAAAAGACAAACGAAGGCAGACTCCCATATTTATCAAGAGCAGCAGATGCTTATAATAAGATTCTGGCAATTGACCCAGTGAATTCATCTGCAAAAAGTCAGTTGAACTATATCCGTGAATTCGAAGCATCTATTAAAAAAGGTATCAATCCCAATGAAATCAGAGGTGTAATAAAGAATGCAGCCGGACAACTTTTGCCATATGCTTCAATCAGGGTAAAAGATACAGCAGCAGAAAATATGTCAAATACCAAAGGTGAATTTAAATTTGAGATACCACAGGGATCAGAAATCCTGATTATCAGCGCTAAAGGATATAAAGCCCAAGAGATACCTATCACAAAATCAAGAATTTATAATGTTACACTGGTACAATAAAATTATCAATAACTAAATTAAGTAAAATTTTTAATGTTTAATTTGATAGGGTAAAATAACGTCTTAACGGTCATCTGATTTAGAGAATTATTCTAAACTATATTAAAAGTTTAACATTATTGTTTACTTTATTGGAAAAAAACAATTCATAATATATATTTGCAAATCGTAAAATCTTAAACCTAATCAAATCGATAAAAAATGAGTAAACAAGGAAGTTCGTTTAAAGATGCGTTGCAGAATGTTTTTGCAACAAGTGCTATTTTAATAGCGTTTATAGTAGCCGAGATTTTGTTCTCACAATTTATGGGTAATCCGGTGAATTTTGAAGGCGCCAATCCAAAAGGAGCAGCGCTGGAAGGTAACTATCTTGGGATCATCTATAAAGGTGGCCAGATTGTTCCTATTCTTATGACTTGCGTTTTAGTTCTTATCATTTTTATTATTGAAAGAACAATTACCCTTTCAAGAGCAAAAGGCAAAGGCAGACTAAATTCATTTGTAAGCCAGCTTCAGAGTCTTCTTGCAGGAGATAAAATTGAAGAAGCGATGACAGCATGCGACAAACAGAAAGGATCGCTTGCTAATGTGATGAAAGCTGGTCTTTTACGTTACCGTGACCTGCAGAAAGATCCTGCTCTGGAGAAAGACCAGAAGATCCTGTCAATTCAGAAATCTTTTGAAGAAGCAACAGCTCTTGAGCTGCCAATGCTGTCAAAGAACATGGTTATCTTCTCCACTCTGGCATCAATCTCCGTGTTGATAGGTCTTATTGGAACAGTGCTTGGTATGATCCGTGCATTCGCTGCTCTTGCCCAGTCAGGTGCTCCTGATGCTCTTGCTCTTGCAACCGGTATCTCCGAAGCTCTTGTAAATACTGCTTTCGGTATCACAGGATCAACTTTAGCAATTATTGCATTTAATTATTTTTCATCAACTATCGACGGTTATACATTTAAAATTGATGAAGCAGGCTTCAGCCTGACCCAGAATTTTGCCGGGTCACTGAAAAGCAAATAATCATAAATTTATCTTTTGGTTCATATAAATTAATAAGAAACTACAATGCCAAAGATTAAATTACCAACAAAGTCGCCCCATATCGACATGACGCCAATGGTTGACTTGTTCTCGGTAGTGTTAACATTCCTTATGCTGACAGCCACAATGAGACAACAGGAACCGGCTCCTGTGGATACGCCTTATTCTATATCAGAAAAACCTACGCCTGATTTTAATGCTATGACGCTTATTCTGTCAAATGACGACAGGGTTTTCCTTAATTTTGATAACGGACCTGATACTTTGCTTAAATTCAGACCGAAGGTTCTTGCTTTAATGGGCGAGAGATACGGTATTCAATTTAGTGAATCTGAGAAAAGGCAATTCGAAAAATATCCGTCATCAATGGGAGTTCCGATCCTGAAAATGAAAGAGTTTTTAGCAGCCAAAGACGCTAAGGAAAAGGCCGTTTTTCAAACAGGTATTCCAATTGATTCAACTGATAATCAGCTCGCATTATGGATACTCTTTACCCGTCAGGTAAATCCTAATGTAGATGCTTGTATTAAAGGAGACTCAAAAACAGGTTTTCCGGTAGTTAAGAAAGTTCTGGATATTCTCCAGGAAAAGAATGTGAACAAGTTCAACCTGATCACAAGTCTTGAAGCAGCTAAAATAAACCTAGCAGAAATACAAAAGTGATATGGCAGAAATAATTCAAGAGGAAAAAGCAGGCGGAAAAAAGAAAGCAAAGAAACACGCCCCGCACATTGACATGACACCGATGGTTGACCTTATGTGTCTGCTGATCACGTTCTTTATGCTTACCACGGCCTTCAGTAAAGCTAAGATCATGGAGATTAACCTTCCTGAGAAAATAAAAGATCCAACTAAGCAGGAAGCTCCCAGAATTTCAGCCAGCCGTACTCTGAACATCATCCTTGGTCCCGATAATAAAATATATTGGTACCCGGGAGCAGTAAAACCAGAGGAATATAATAGCCTGCCTCCAGTTTCGGAAGTTGACTTTAGTCCGACAGGTATTCGTCAGTTGCTCCTTGAAAGAAACAGATCGCTGGCTAAAAAGATAGCTGACTATAATGATCAGGTTCTTACAGGAAAACTTGTTATATCAGCCGATTCTGCTCTGCGAGGAGTCAGTCAGTTGAAAATAGATGACGACACCGGTCCTATAGTTCTTATCAAAGCATATAAGAAAGCAAATTACGGAAACTTTGTAGATATTCTTGATGAAATGAATATCTGCGGTATAGGCCGTTATACGTTTATCGACATTGCTTGGTTTGAAGAGAAGATGGTGGAAACAGCAGCAGGGATTACATCTCAGGTTGCTACTGCACAGAAATAAACCGTAAACCTATAAGAAAATGGCAAAAGAAAAAGTAAAAGCTCCTGCCTTTGATGATATTGTGTTTGAAGACAGGAATAAGGAATACGGAGCTTATAAACTACGTACCAGGTACAATCGCACAGTACTTGTTTCATTGGTGGTAGGAATAATAATATTAGCAACTGCAATTATTACTCCTTACCTGAATGCAAAAGCTTTGGAAAACAGACAAAAGCGCGCTGAAAGACAGGTAGAGATAAAGATGGAGAATCTGGATACGCCTAATGAGGTCGCTCCTCCTCCTCCCCCTCCGCCACCGCCGTCAGACGTTGTTCAGCAGCAGAAATATGTTCCCCCTGTGGTTGTTGACTCTATCAAACCTGAAGATGTTAAACAGTTTATGACAGCTGATCAGGCACAGGTTGAAGTTAAGAACGAAGAGGTGGTTGAAATTGTTGAAGTTAAAGAAGAAGTTCAGGAAGAAGATCCTGAAGCTGTACCCTTTGTTGTTGTTGAGGAGATGCCAATGTTCCCCGGAGGTGAAATCGAACTTCTGAAGTATATTGCAGCCAACACACAATATCCTGACGTTGCTAAAGAAAACAACATTCAGGGTAGAGTAATTATAAGGTTCTGTGTAACTTCAAAAGGTGGTGTGAGCCAGGTTAGTATTTTGAAGGGCGTTGACCCCGAACTCGATGCAGAGGCAATCAGGGTTGTAAACACACTTCCCACATTTAAGCCGGGAAAACAGGGAGGAAAACCTGTTCCTGTCTGGTATATGGTGCCAATAATCTTTACACTTAAGTAAAATCTCGTTTAAGAGTTATTAAAAGAAGGCTGGATCGTATGATTCAGCCTTCTTTATTAGTTTTACAACTCTTTTTTTAGAATACAAATAAAATCCTCTATATCCTCTTCAGTTGTATCCCAACTTGTCATCAACCGGTATTCTGATGCCTTCTCATTCCAGGGGTAGAAAAAAAAATGGGTCTGTAACTTTTCTGCTACAGGTTTTGGCATTATTAAAAAAATTCCGTTTGACTGTACCAGCTGCGTAATTTTCAATTCAGAAAATTGTTGCAACTTCTCAGCAAGAATTACGGCCATTGAATTCGAATGGGTGGCACACTTTTTCCACAGATCATCGCGGAAATATGCAATATATTGAGCCGAGATAAATCGCATCTTTGAAGCAAGCTGCATCCCCTGCTTCCTTATATATTTGAAATTATCGCATAGATCTGGCTTGAGAAAACATATTGCTTCTCCGAACATCATCCCGTTTTTTGTACCTCCGAATGAAAGAACATCAACACCGGCATCAGTGGTAAATGCTTTAAATGGAAGATTGAGTGAAACAGCAGCATTTGCAATCCTGGCACCATCCATATGAAGCATCATCCCTCTTGCATGAGCAAAATCTGAAATTTCTTTTATCTCCGGGACAGTATATACTGTTCCCATTTCAGTTGATTGGGTTATCGAAATTACTTTGGGCTGCGAATGATGCTCAAAATCAAAACCATGAATATGCTTCTCAATAAGCTCCACATTAATCTTGCCGTCTTGCGTTTCGACGGTAAGAACTTTACATCCAGTAAATTTTTCAGGGGCGCCACATTCATCCTGTTCCAGATGAGCGGTGTATGCAGTGATGACCGAATTCCATGATCGGGTAATTCCGGTAAGACTCAAAACATTGGCAGCAGTTCCCGTGAAGACAAAAAATGTCTCGGTGGAACTACCAAATTGTTCTTTAAAAATATTTAAAGCTCGTTCTGTATAAATATCAGAACCATAGCCAATAACATGCCCGGTGTTAACAGAAATTATCTCTTTTAAAATATCAGGATGAATACCGGCATTATTATCGCTGGCGAATCCCCGCTTAGTGTTAATATTTTCCATAGTTTAAGAAAGAACCTCATTGTCCCTATAAAGTTGGCTCCATAAATTGGTTCATTTATTGACAATGTTTGCCATAAACTCACGTGCCAGGGCGACCTGTTCATGCACAAAATCAATACCGGCACCGGTATGATCTTTATTCAATAACGGATGACAAAGTTCGAAGGTAAAATAGCCATTGAAGCCTATTTCATTCATTAACTGAATGTAATGACTATAATCCGGCATTATTCCACCTGCATAATAATCAAGTAATTTTGGCTTTATCACCTTGTTTTCATCACGGTAATATTCTCCACCGAAATGTGAATGTACCTGCAGGTTTCCAATGGTTCGAACAGCATCTGCAATATATTCTTTATCCTGTTTATCAAATATAGGAAGATCAAGACATACCTTAAGCCCTGGAGAATTTACCTCTTTTACCAGATCGAATGTGTCCCTCCAGTTCCTGATAAGTGGCGAATGATTTTGAAGAGCCATAACGATGCCATTTTCTTCTCCGATTTTTGCAGCTTCCTTAAGACATTCTTTCACAAAGTTATACCTGTCGAGCCAGGTGGCATAGGGATATTGCCTCATGAAAGTGTAAAAATCTTCGCCATGGACAAAATCATAAGTGCCTACCCCCTCGTGAATGGGAACACCCGGCCATGCGGCAAACAAACGAACAACTTTCGCCCCCATATCTTTTGCCAGTTTAGCTGTCTCACGCACCATGAGGAGCTGACATTCCCTATGTTCGGGAATAGGGCTTGAAAAGTCATTATTGGCAGCTACACAGGGCATTTCAAGACCATATTTAGCGAGTGAGTTAAGCATCTCTTCTCTTTTGCGCTGGTCGAGGTCCATTGGATTTCCCATTGGACGCTTGTTATCAAGCTCAATAACCTCGAATCCGAGTCCTTTTGCAGATCTGCATAATTCATCAAACGAAAGGGCCGGGCCCTTATAACATACACCTCCATATGAAATGGAATATAAGCCGAGTTTGATCTTCCCGGTCTTAACAGCTTTTTGTTCCGGAACAACAGAGCTACCGGAATTTTCAGAAGATGTAACGCTGCCAAGCATTGCAGCTCCTGCTGCTACGCCAGATGTTTCAATAAATTTTCTACGGTTCATTGGTCTATTGGGTTAAAATTCGAAATGATTTAATCGAGAGTTAGCAAAGTTTTTTTTACCCTGACATTTCTTCGCGATTCAAACTTTAATTATAGTATTATTTATGCTTTTTTCTTCCTTCTTGCAAAATATAGCATAATTAAACCAAATACCAACATCAATATTCCCATAATGATGTTAACATTGATATCCAGTGATTTATGATACATTCCGGCATTTGACCTTGTAAAAATGCCGAAAACTGAAATTAATATTCCTATGATCGAAAACATCAGACCAATCGGGATTCTTATATCTACCATTTTAATTTCCTCCTACCAGAACATTATTGTTAATACTAAACAAATCACACCAACAAGAATTGCAAGACCTACAGGACGCTCATACCATGGCAGATGACTATCGTCTAATTCGCGTGGTGTGAGAGAATAAACCAACCCCTTTAGCTCTTCATCAGATTTTTTCTGCTTTGTCATAAAGGTAAGTCCTACTGTAACAGATGTACTAACTGTAAATGCAATAATTGCTGTCCAGAAGTTCTGAGCCATTTCCACAGGATACCTGTGAAGAACAGTAATCCAGCCACCCTTAACAAGCGTTGTAGCGCCTTCGGGTATTGTAAGACCGTGGTGCATAAGCGCCAGAAGGAAGCCTGCAAGTAAACCTGTAAATGCAGCATGACCGGTGGTACGCTTCCAGAACATTCCAAGGAAAATAACTGCAAACAGAGGTGCGTTGATCAATGAGAAGATTGTTTGCAGAAAATCCATTATGTTACCAAATTTACTGGCAATATAAGCAGATGCAATACTCAAAAGAATACCGAAAACAGTAGCAATACGACCAACTTTAAGATAATGTTTCCCGTCTGCTTCCTCATTACCTGTACGCGGTCGTATATAACTCTGGTAGATATCATAAGTCCATACTGTATTGAAAGCTGATACGTTGCCTGCCATCCCCGACATGAAAGATGCCAGCAGTGCGGTAATACCCAGCCCCAGAACACCGGCAGGAAGGTATTGCTTCAACAGCATAATAATAGTGTAATCATATATAGGCTTCCCACCTGCATCGAGTGGCAATATGAAGCCTTTTGTAGGATCATTGAATAAAGCCAGTGCAATGATACCCGGGACAATTATCAGAAATGGAATAAACATTTTAGGTAATGCGCCAATAAGTGGAACCTTTCTTGCTGCAGCTTTTGATTCTGCCGCGAATGCTCTCTGAACAATAAGAAAGTTTGTACACCAGTAACCGAATGATAATACAAATCCAAGACCAAACAGAATACCAAACCATTCAACACCCAAAGGATTGGAAGACGCCTGTCCTGCATACCTCCATGTTGTTGTAAATGTGTCAGCTGCAAAACCTTTTGCCTGTGCAATGGGAGCCAATTGTGCTTTCAATCCAACCCAGCCGCCAACATCTTTCAGAGCTAAAAATGCGAGAGGCAACAAACCAATAACTATTATGAAAAATTGCAGAACTTCATTATAAATGGCAGATGAGAGTCCTCCCAGATAGGTATAACCAAGGACAATCAATGCCGATATCCACAGGCTGATGTTAAAATTCCAGCCCAGGACATTTTCCATAAGAATTGCCAATGCATACATTGATATTCCTGAAGCAAGAACGGTCATAACAGCAAACAGAATGGCATTTAAACCTCTTGTCTTCTCATCATACCTGAGTTTCAGGAATTCAGGAACAGATCTTGCTTTTGAGCCATAATAGAAGGGCATCATGAACAGCGCCAGAAAGATCATTGCAGGAATTGCACCGATCCAGTAAAAGTGGGTTGTAAGCATCCCGTATTTCATGCCGGAACCGGTCATACCCATCACTTCAAGAGCCCCCAGGTTCGTGGATATAAAGGCTAATCCTGCTACCCATGCAGGCATGGATCTCCCGGCTTCAAGAAATGCATTGGCATTTTTCATGAATTTTCGCAGGAACCAGCCGATGCCCAGTACAAATAAAAAATAGATTATCATAATCAGATAATCTATCCAGCTCAGATCAACTTTCATAATTAAAGGATTTTAGATTTTTATTCATGACCAAGGTTAAGATTAAATTCAAAAAATAAATTGCAATTTACACCGAAAGTAAAAATACATTTTAAGATCGGTTTTTAAGCAAAAATCGAATTAATTTTTATGAGTATCTGAAATCTTTAACATATTTTCATTGCATAGTAATTCCAGATTGCAGATAAATCAAACAAATCAGCGTTTATGTTATAGTCGGAGATGCCTTTTTAAACAACCCCAGGCATAATAAGTATCAAAATCCTATTTGGCTGCTATATCGTAAACCATCAGCGATGTGCCATGCCTGACGTAGAGTTTTTTGTCCTTAATAACAAGATGGGCCCAGTGTGGATTAGCGCCAAAGGGAACCGGGAATGAACTTATAACATTTAACCCGTCAGCTTTTGGCTCAACCAGGTTAACTTTGCCTGATTCGCTGTAAACATATAATAATCCATAGCTTGCAATAATATTTGCAGGGGCGAGGTCTCTGACAGAGAAGAGTTCCTTACCTGTTTTCCAGTCGAGGCAGAAAAATTTTCTGTTCCTGTCGCCGGTACCAAAAATACGTCCGCCAAGTACAACAACTCCACCTATTTTGGGATCGAGGGAAGAGTTTTTCCAGACTTCAGTGACGCTGGTTCCATCAGTTGCCAGTTTAAGCATAACGCTTCCCAATCCATATCCGCTGGTGCAGAAAAGATAGCCATCGTTATATACGGGTGTATTAGGATGAACATCAGGATCCATTTTAAACTCAGATTTCCAGAGTTGTTTACCTGTTGATGCATCAAAACCAAAGATGGAATATTGCATTATTGTCACAACTATTTTTTTGTCTGCCAGCTTAATCATCATTGGAGAACAATACGCTGATGTTTCACCGGTTCCCTTGCTTTTCCAAATCTGTTTCCCGGTGTTCAAATCCAATGAAACCATTGCTACATCTGTACCTCCCGTAGTGCAATACAAAACATTGCCATCAAAAAGAAGATTCTCGGTCATTCCCCATTCAATATTCCTGGCACCAAATTGTTTAACTATATCCAATGTCCAGATGACCTTCCCATCAGAGCAATTAATGCAAAACAACTCGCCATAACCGCTGAGAAAATAAAGTTTATCCTTTACAACCAGAGGTGTTGATCTGACACCATTATGACTTTCGGCCCATTCGTTGCCATATTCCTTTTTCCAGAGAAGCTTGCCTGCAAGATCAAAAGCAAAAATATTTCCCTTACCGTTAATCATACCCGTCGTATAAACGCCTTTTGATGTTACGGCAGCTGAAGTATGGCCATCGCCAAGTTCATCATAATGCCATAAAAGTTTTGGCCCCGTATCGGGCCATTTTTTCAGCAACCCTGTTTCGTTATATATGCCATCGCGGTTTGGTCCGCGCCATTGTGAAATGTCCTGCGCACCTACGGAGATGCAGCCTGCTGTAATCAGAAGAGTGAAGAGTATTCTATTCATAAAAATCAGTCTTTTATTTATTAAACAACTATCCGTTTGAATGATGATCATTTCCATCCCCGACAAATATAATACCAAATTGCTCTTTAACAAAAGCTGATAATATATCCTTACGGACAAGATTCAATTCTTATTTATTTTTAACTGTTTAACTTCTTTTATCCATATACTTTGTGAGCCTTTGTGTAACCCTTTGTGCGACTTAGTGTTTAATATTTTTTTACCACGAAGGTACACAAAGTACATCACAAAGTAACACAAAGAAAAAGAGCGCTTTAAGTATATTTGTGAATAATTCGGTTAGAAACTTTAATAATAATTTTTTAATAAATCAATTATTATTATTTTTAAAGCATAATAATTTAATGCGACGCACATGAATTTTAAACGACGTGAATTTATCAGGTTAAGTGGTATTACTGTTGCAGGTTCAATGATAGCTCCTAACTTACTCAATTCATGTACAGGTTCTCCGTTATCACAGAGTGTTTCGGGGTATCTTGATCATTTTGAAGTAACGACGGAACAATTGCAAAAAGTGATACTGGCTGCTATGGGGAAAGGTGCAGACTATGCCGATCTTTTCTTTGAGCATACCATAAGCAACTCTGCTTCATTACAGGATAAAAAAGTTAACAGCGCTTATTCCGACATCACATTCGGAGTCGGAATACGTGTTCTTAAGGGTGACCAGACTGGGTATGCCTATTCTGAAAATACATCACTTGACGCCATGCTGAGGGCAGCAAAAACTGCTGCAAATATTGCTGATGGAAATCTATCTTATAAGAAAGTCGATGTAACTGAATATGTACCATCTTCATATTATAAGATAAAGACATCGTGGGAAAATATTCAGATCGGACAAAAGATTCCATTTATTACTACTCTGAATGATAAAATCTTTGCCGGTGATAAAAGAGTAACAAAAGTTAATATCTCGTGCCAGGATTCCACATCGTATATACTTTTTTTCAATTCCGAAGGGCTGCTTACATGGGATTACAGGCCATTGACATATTTGTATGCAAGATGCATTATGGAGGAAAATGGAAGAATTGAAAATGCATCTGTTTACCAGTCCTACAGGAAAGGTTTTGAATTCCTGAATGATCAACTTGTTGACAAGCTTGCAGGTGAGGCTATCGAAAAGACATCACTTCTGTTCAAAGCAGTTAAGCCTAAAGCAGGTGAGATGGAAGTTGTTATGGGTGCAGGTGATTCAGGAATCTTGCTGCATGAGGCAATGGGGCACTCCTTTGAAGCAGATTTCAACAGAAAAAAAACATCAATCTTCTGTGACAAGATGGGGCAAAAGGTTGCTGAAAACTTTGTCACAATAATTGATGACGGTACTCTCCCTAATAACCGGGGATCACTTAATATTGATGATGAGGGAATACCGACTGAAAAGACAATCCTGGTTAATAAAGGTACTCTGACAAGCTATCTTCATGACAGGATAAGTGCTAAATTCTATAATGTTAAACCAACAGGTAATGGTCGCAGGCAGGATTTCAGGAATGTGCCAATTCCCAGAATGCGATCGACTTATATGGAAAATGGACCTCATAAGAGAGAAGAGATAATTGCCAGTGTTAAAAATGGTATCTATGTTGATGATTTCAGTAACGGACAGGTTAATATTGGTCCAGGCGATTTTACATTTTTCGTCAAATCGGGCTATATCATTGAAAATGGCAAACTGACATTTCCAATTAAAGACATTAATATTATTGGCAACGGACCAAAAGCTCTTGCAGATATTACTATGGTTGGAGATGATCTTAAAATTTCTGATGCTCCAAATACATGTGGGAAAGATGGTCAGGGAGTTCCAGTGTCTATGGGTGTGCCAACGGTTAAAATAAAAAAACTTACTGTTGGTGGAATAAACGCTTAATTATTAACACTCTAAAGTTCAGTTATGAATACAAATGAAAAATATGAAATAGCCGACCTCGTAATAAAACACGCTTTAAAACAAGGGGCTGACCAGATTGCTGTATCAATAAATGACACTTCCAGCAGACATATTGAGATAAGGGAACAGAAAATTGACCGGCTTCAGGAATCGATTGGGAATTCTTTATCAATAACTCTCTATGTTAAAAAGAAATATTCTGCCCATTCAACCAACCTGCTTAAAAAAGAAGATTTGTTAAAGTTCGTTGAAAGAGCTATCCAGGCAACAAATTATCTTGCCGAAGATGAATTCAGATATCTCCCCGAAAAGGAGCTTTATTATAATGGCTCGGGTGATGATCTTAAAACGGTTGATCTTACATTGAATACCATTGATCCAAAGACCAAGATTGAACTGGCAAGAGCGGCTGAGAGTGAAATCTACGGATCAGACAAAAGGATCATCTCAATTACAACGGGCTACGATGACAGTGTCAGCAATGATATACTTGTTGCAAGCAATGGATTTAAAGGAGAAAACGCAACCGGTTATGTCGGAATTTCGGCTTCAGTATCTGTGAAAGGTGAGACTGGAAGACCTTCTGATTACTGGGGGGAATACAGTATTTATTTTGATAAGCTCATAAAAACAGGTGTGGGAAAAACTGCTCTTGAAAGAACTTTAAAAAAGCTTGATCCCAAAAAAATCCCTTCAGGAAAATATAGTATGATAGTTGACCGGCTGGTAGTGCAGAACCTTCTGGAACCATTCATTAGTGCCCTGTATGGTTCGTCAATGTATCAGAAAAACTCATTCCTGATCGGAAAAGCAAATACTAAAGTTGCAAGCAATAAACTCACATTTTTTGACGATCCACGAATGATTTCAGGCTTTGGATCGAGGCTTTTCGATTCCGAAGGACTGAATTCTGTCAAAAGAAATATTGTTGAGGATGGTGTTCTTCGTAACTATTTCATTGGCACTTATTATGGAAGGAAATTAAAACTCGCTCCAACATCGGCAAGTACAAGTAACCTGATTTTCAAAACTAGTGACAAAGATTTGAACGCTTTGATTAAATCTGTTAATAAAGGAGTGCTTGTTACAGGATTTAACGGAGGAAACTGTAACGGATCAACAGGAGATTTTTCATATGGAATAGAAGGATTCCTTATTGAAAAAGGGGAGATCGTTTATCCTGTAAATGAAATGAATGTATCTGGAAATATGATTGAATTCTGGAATACTCTTTCAGAGGTTGGGAATGATCCTAACCTGTATAGTCCCTATCTGACTCCATCGATGCTGTTCGATAAAACTGATTTCAGCGGATTATAGTAAATATTACTTTCCGGTAATATTCAGGTTTGCAACATAATAGTCCTTATCAACTTTTATTTCCGCATTCTCAATATCAAGTTCTATAGTAGTGAACTCCGCCTTTGGATTTATGATTTTCTCTTTGCCTGAAGCATAAATTTTCAATGGCATATCAAATCCTCGAACACAGTTGTTCCATCTGAAATAGATTTTACTTCCTTTTACAAAATATTCAAAAACAGGTATTCTCACATCCCGGAGGTATTGATCGAAAAAGGTTTTCAGGTTAATATTTGTTTTTTCACTTAAATAGTTCTCTATCTGAGAGCCCTTTACAACCTGATGATAAAAGTCTTTATTCAGGCCTCTCAGGATCTCTCTCCATTTCTCATCATCATTTATTATCTGACGCAGTGTATGAAGCATATTACCTCCCTTGTAGTACATATCGCCAGACCCTTCATTGTTTACATCGTAGTAACCAATTACAGGTCTGTCATTTTTAATATTTTTACGCGAACCCAACACATATTCGCTTCCGGCCTGCTTCCCATAATAATACTCCACGTAGAGATTCTCCGAGTAATTTGCAAAGCTCTCATGAACCCACATATCGGCAATATCTTCATAAGTAATGCTATTGGCAAACCATTCATGAGCTGATTCGTGAATGATTATAAAGTCGAATTTCAGACCCCAGCCCGAACCGCTAAGATCAGTTCCACGGTAACCATTTTTAAATCCATTTCCATACGTCACAGAGCTCTGATGTTCCATACCGAGATAAGGAGCTTCTACAAGTTTATAGCTATCCTCATAAAAAGGATAAGGACCAAACCAATGTTCAAAAGCAGCAAGCATTAAAGGAGCCTGTTTGAATTGGATTTTTGCCTTCTCAAGGTCTTCTTTCAAGACATAATAATCACAATCAAGGGGTCCCTTTTCCCCGTTATAAACTTCGGAAAAGTGAATATAATCACCTATGTTAATATTCACTCCATAATTACTAATCGGGTTTGCAACAAACCAGTTATAGGTTTTTGTTTTATTTTTAAGTTTTGTAACGCTTCTTAATCTTCCATTTGACACATCCATAAGATTTTCCGGAACATTGACACTTATCAGCATACTATCTGGTTCATCGTACATGTGGTCTTTACATGGCCACCAAAGACTTGCCCCGTCTCCCTGACATGAGGAAGCAATAAAAGGCAACCCGTTTTTATCTTTTTTCCATGTTATCCCACCAGCCCATGGAGGCCTTGTAGAGACCTTCGGCTTTCCGCCATAAGTCAGGACAACAGAATAGGTTTTCCCCTGCTCCTGCTTCCCGAAAAGTTCAATCCAATAAACATTTCCCTCTCTCTTGAAATTCAGGCTTATATCATTCTGAACTGCTTTAGTGATTTTCAACGGTTCCTGAAGATCTATCTGCAGAACGTCTGAAGGCCTCACAACCCTGTAAGTAACAGTATTGGTCCCATTAATTGTACTGTCGGATGGATTAACCACAATATCAAGATGATAGTAAGTCAGATCCCACCATGCTCTTTCGGGTGTTATCGACCCGCGAAGAGTATCCTGACGGGTGAAAGTCTGCTGAGACGGAGGTATAAATTGAGCCGAAACCGGTTCAAAAAGAATAACAGAAGTTAAAAAGACAATGGATAAGTGAGATAATCTATGCATAATAAGGATGTATTAAGACAAAAGACAAAAGACAAAAGACAAAAGACAAAAGACAAAAGACAAAAGACAAAAGACGAAAGTATAAAGATAAAGGAAAGTCCATTAAGTTAGCAAACTTCATACTTTTGTCTTGTGACTTTTGTCTTTTGTCTTTTAAATTCCGTCTTCCGACTTCCAAATAATTATCGTATTTTTACCTGCACCTAAACTATAAAATTAAAAATCAAAAAACTATTTATATATTTGAATATCATATATTTCGCAATTGAATAATTTATAAGGATGAATGAAGAAGACCGGCATATTTATAATACTTTTTTTTATAAGTTTTTTGAATCAGGCTCAGAGCCAAATTTTAAATCAATTGTTGTCTTTTAATGATGTCGAGATTGCCAGCTCAGGTAATTCGGATAATACATTAAATAATTATCACCCAGTGCCTGTATGGTTCTCAACTCCCGATATTTTTACGTCATCTGACCTTCCTATTGTCGTAATAACTACCAACACAGGTGAAACAATAAAAGATGAGCCAAAGATTACCGCTGATATGAAGATAATAGACAATGGCCCGGGAATAAGAAATTATGTTTCAGATTCCGGGAATGTATATACAGGCAAAGTCGGAATTGAGATCAGGGGTGCATATTCAGCTTCATTGCCGCAAAAACCTTATGGGTTTGAAACGCGGGATAGTTCTGGAGTTAAAAAAAATGTTTCGCTTTTAGGAATGCCATCCGAAAATGACTGGTTTCTTCTGGCAAACTATAACGATAAAACTTTTTTACGAAATGTGCTTGCTTTTGATATCTTCCGTAAGATGGGTAATTATGCCACACGTACCAGATATTGTGAAGTGGTCGTAAATAATGAATACCAGGGAATTTATCTCCTGGGCGAAAAAATAAAGCAGGACGATGGCAGGGTAAATATTGCCAAACTCAAACCTGAAGATAATTCAGGAGACGATGTAACCGGAGGATATATTATTAAAAACGACTATTATACTGCAACTGACAGCTGGATGAGCCGGTTCTCTCCTTTGAACAAACCCGGTGAAAAGGTGCACTTTGTATATTATGATCCTAAGGCTGAATATCTTACCGGACAACAAAAAACGTATATTCAGGAGTTTGTTAACTCCGCGGAAACTGTTCTTTATAATCCTTCTTTCAATTCCCCGGTTTTTGGATATAAAGCATACTTCGATATTAACTCGTTTGCCGATTATTTTATTTTGGGGGAGGTCTCGAGAAACGTTGATACCTATAAAAAGAGCCGGTATTTATATAAAAACAAGGACAGTAAAGACGGCTTATTACATTCAGGGCCTGTGTGGGATTTCGATTGGGCGTGGAAAAATCTGTTGGAAGACTGTGTTCATTTTAACAAAACTGATGGCTCGGGTTGGGCGTATAAAATAAATGAATGTTATGCTGATCCTGTTCCTCCTTCCTGGGAAGTCCGTATGCTTCAGGATAGAGAATTTTCAACACTGGTACATGACCGCTATTATGAATTAAGAAACACAATCCTTAGTCAGTCACAGCTGGAAAACACAATTGATTCTGTTGCAAAACTGATAGATGAAGCCCAAATGCGTCATTATCAAAAATGGAACATACTTGGAATAAATGTCGGAACACCAGAACCTGGTTTTCAACCAATAACTTATGGCGCTGAAATAGTTAAATTTAAAGAATGGATAAACACGCGTCTCGCATGGCTGGATGTAAACATGACCGGATTTGTGTTGTCAATTGAAAATAAACCGTATAATCAGGTCAGATGCAGAGTCTTCCCCAATCCTGTGAATGATATTCTCTACATTGAATCGGATAAAGAAATTACGGGTTATTCTATTTTTAACATGACAGGAATTCTGGTAAAAGAGCAACCCGAACTGTGTGATTTTTCTATTCATTCAGATTTAGCCAATCTGAAGCCCGGAATATACATTACAAGAATAGTGTTTAGCAATGGAGAAGTGGCTACAACAAAAGTGGTAAAAAAGTAATATTTTTTAACCTTTCCTATTCATGAACATATTTAATTCATTGTTTTCCTTTGTGTTACTTA
>JBAXXU010000051.1:0-29325 GCA_037127735.1 Bacteroidota bacterium | reverse complement strand
GGTGGAATGGCAGTAGATCTGAATATTACAGCAGCAATGTCTTCCTTATTAGGCTCGCTATTCTTTCTGGGATATTTCTTCTTTCAAATTCCCGGTGCACTTTATGCTGCCAGGAAAAGCGCCAAGAAATTAATATTCTGGTCTTTAATTCTTTGGGGAGCGCTTGCCATGGCTACCGGCATGGTCAGTAATGTAAATGGGTTGATTGTTATCAGGTTCATGCTCGGTGTTGTTGAAAGCGCTGTTATGCCCTCAATGTTGGTTTTCTTAAGCAGGTGGTTTACAAAAGCTGAACGTTCAAGGGCTAATACTTTTTTGATTCTTGGCAATCCTGCAACGATATTATGGATGTCTATTTTATCTGGTTATTTAATAAAATCTGTGGGTTGGCGTTGGATGTTTATTTTGGAAGGTGTGCCTGCTCTGATTTGGGCAATAATGTGGTGGCGATTGGTTGTGGACAAACCTAAAGATGCCAAATGGTTAACAAAAAATGAAAAGGATGATTTGCAGGCACAGCTCGATATAGAGCAACAATCTATTAAACCGGTTAAAAACTACGCCGTTGCATTCCGATCGAGGGTTGTTATTTTACTTTGTCTGCAATACGCGCTATGGAGTATCGGGGTGTATGGATTTGTAATGTGGCTGCCTTCTATCATTAAAGCCGCTCCTGGCTTAGACATAGTAAAAACCGGGTGGTTAGCATCAGTTCCCTATCTTTTGGCTATTATAAGTATGTTAACTGCATCTTATTTCTCTGATAAAACATTAAATAGAAAATCGTTTATCTGGCCCTTCCTGTTAACCGGCTCATTAGCTTTCTATGGTTCGTACTTAACAGGTACCGGTGACTTCTGGCTATCATTTATATTGCTTGTTATTGCAGGTGGAGCTATGTATGCGCCTTATGGACCATTCTTCGCTGTTATTACTGAAGTCTTACCACGGAACGTATCGGCAGGCGCTATTGCATTAATCAATAGTCTTGGCGCTTTAGGATCGTTTATTGGCGCTTACATTGTGGGCTATTTAAATGGCGCTACAGGTGGATTTGGCGCCTCTTATATATTTATGGCGGGTTCTCTCTTCCTTTCAGCGTTATTAACGATGTTTGCTATTAAAAGCAGCAAAGCTAAACCGGCTTAAAGCAATAATAAATATAAGAGAGAGTAACCAGAAAAAAAATATGAAAAACAAAATAGTAACATTCGGAGAAATAATGTTGAGGCTGGTTCCCCCTGGCTTTGAACGCTTTAGTCAGGCCCGGCAATTTAATGCTTCATTTGGCGGAGGCGAAGCTAACGTGGCAGTTTCGCTTGCCAATTTCGGACTACAGGTTGATTATGTAACCCGTCTTCCAAAAAATGATATCGCGGAAGCCTGCCTGATGGAGCTACGGAGATATAAAGTAGGGACAGATAAAATCATTTATGGGGGTGATCGACTTGGTATTTACTTTCTTGAAAACGGAGCCGTTGCACGCGCAAGCAAAGTTATTTACGATCGTGCCAATTCTGCCATTGCAACTATTCAACCGGGAATGATAGATTGGGATTCCGTTTTTGAAGATGTCACCTGGTTTCACTGGACAGGAATTACTCCCGCCATTTCTGAGGGAGCTGCTCTTGTCTGTAAAGAAGCTATTATAACTGCTAATAAAAAAGGAATTACTGTCTCAACTGATCTGAATTTCAGAAAGAATCTCTGGAAATGGGGTAAAAAAGCTTCCGAGGTAATGGTTGATCTCGTTGCGGGTTGCGACATAATCCTTGGAAATGAAGAAGATGCCGCCATGGTATTTGGGATTCATCCTGAGGGCGCTGATGTTACCGGTGGCCATGTTGAAGCCGCCGCGTATGAATCTGTATGCCGTCAGATGATGGTAAAATTCCCTGGAGCAAAAAAAGTAATTATTACCCTGCGCGGATCTGTGAATGCTAACCATAATACATGGTCGGGCGTACTATTTGATGGTAAAAAACTTTATGAAGCTCCTGTCTATGACATTACCCACATCGTTGACAGAGTTGGCGGAGGCGACAGTTTTATGGGTGGACTCATCTATGGTCTGATTACCTATTCAGGTGATGATCAGCGCACACTTGATTTTGCAGTTGCAGCATCATGCCTTAAACATACTATTATCGGAGATTTTAACCTTGTCACTGTTAAGGAAGTTGAAACAC
Source organism: Bacteroidota bacterium (assembly GCA_037127735.1). Lineage (GTDB taxonomy): Bacteria > Bacteroidota > Bacteroidia > Bacteroidales > VadinHA17 > LD21. The sequence goes on along the minus strand of JBAXXU010000051.1, from coordinate 27,136 downwards.
TGCTTGGAGGCGACGGTTCCGGACGAGTATCAAGATAATAATTGGTTTCCGGACAAATTCTTTTAGTTATTGCAAAGTTATATAATTTCATAATAATCATAAGATATGGCAAGGTTTACCCGAATTCAGGTTGCTACAAAAATGGCAGAGACCGGCATGGTTCCGGTATTTTTTCACAAGGATGCTGAAACATGCAAGCAGGTTATATCGGCCTGCTACAAGGGCGGTGTTAAAGTGTTTGAATTTACAAACAGGGGAGATTATGCCCATGAGACATTCGCGGAGCTTAATAAATGGGCAGCTGATGAGTGGCCTGATCTGATTCTTGGAGCCGGTTCTGTTTTGGATGCCCCCACAGCAGCCCTTTATATTCAGCTTGGGGCAAATTTTATTGTTTCACCGGTACTTAATGAAGAGATAGCTCCGGTTGTAAACCGCAGAAAGATACTTTGGTCTCCCGGCTGCGGATCTGTCTCCGAAATATCAAAGGCAGAGTCGCTGGGAGTTGAAATTGTTAAAATATTTCCCGGTTCCCAGGTTGGTGGCCCAAAGTTCGTGGCAGCTGTAAAAGGGCCTATGCCATGGACAAGCATAATGCCAAGCGGAGGGGTTGATCCCTCAGAAGCTAACCTTACAGAGTGGTTTAAAGCCGGGGTTACATGTGTCGGCATGGGATCGCAGCTAATCTCATCCGAAATAATAAAAAGTAAAAATTATAGCAAACTTGAGCAAGATGTTCGTGTTGCAATCAACATCATTCAAAAACTTAAGCAACTTTACCCGGTGAAGTTATAATATCAATATTTATGAGCAGAATAATCGTAATCGGAAGTTCAAACACCGACATGGTGATAAAATCAAAAAAACTTCCTGTACCGGGAGAGACCATCCTGGGAGGTATATTCCTGATGAATCCTGGTGGCAAAGGAGCAAATCAGGCCGTTGCAGCCGCCAGGCTTGGTGGAAATGTAACATTTGTTACAAAAACCGGAAATGACATGTTCGGCGCTGAAGCTTTGAAGCAATTTGGTAATGAAGGGGTTGATGCAAGATATATTATTAAAGACACTAAAAATCCTTCAGGTGTTGCATTGATAAATGTTGATGAAAACGGGGAAAACAGTATTGTTGTTGCTCCTGGTTCGAATGGTACTTTATCCGCTTATGATATTAATGATGAAGTATTTGAGACCAACCAGGCGGATATTTTCCTAATGCAGCTCGAGATCCCTGTCGGAACTGTTGAATTTGTTGCAGAAAAAGTGGCAGGTAAAGGTAACAGGGTAATTCTAAACCCTGCTCCTGCCCGGCTTCTATCTGATGATTTATTTAACTGTATTTTTCTCATTACTCCAAATGAAACAGAGGCTGAGTTACTTACCGGGATTAAGGTAACTGATCTTTCTTCAGCGGAAAAAGCAGCAATAATACTTCAGGATAAAGGGGTAAAGAATGTAGTTATAACAATGGGAGGATCAGGAGCATATATTAAGGCAGGAACGCTCTCAAAAATAGTTCCCGTGGTACCTGTCAGGGCAGTTGATACTACCGCTGCCGGTGATGTATTCAACGGAGCTCTGGCTGTAGCCATTTCTGAAGATAAAAATATTGAAGATGCCGTAATTTTTGCAAACAAAGCTGCTGCAATCTCGGTCACACGAATGGGAGCTCAGGCCTCAGCACCCTACAGGAAAGAAGTGATAATTTCATAAAATATATTTAACTATTATACAGTCAATTATGAAACTGATATCATCTATTATCGCGCTAATTCTAATAATAATTTCAGGCTGTGGAAGCCAACACGGAAACAAGACAAATAGTCAGGTTAAGGTTATTTTTGATACTGATCTGGGTCCCGATTATGACGATGTGGGAGCGCTCGCGTTCCTGCACGCGATGGCCGACAGCGGAAAAGTAGAAATTCTTGCAACCATCACCTGCAACAAACATGAACTGGTTGCTCCATCAATAGATGTTATCAACACTTATTTTGGAAGGCCCGAATTGCCGGTTGGCGCACCAAAAACCGCGGGTGTAAATCTTGGATCTTCGCAACACTGGGCAGATTCAATTGTAGCAAATTATCCACATTCAATAAAATCGACAAATGATGCTGCTGATGCTGTTGATGTTTACAGGAAAACACTTAATTCTCAACCTGATAAAAGTGTAACAATTGTTACAGTCGGTTTTCTAACAAATCTGGATAACCTGCTTAAATCACAACCTGATAATATATCTTCCCTTAATGGATATGATCTCATTTCCAGGAAAGTTAAATTGCTTGTATCAATGGCAGGAAGATTTCCTGAAGGCAGGGAGTTCAATATTTACATGGATTCAGCAGCTTCAGAATATGTTTTCAAAAACTGGCCCGAGGAGATTATTTTCACAGGCTTCGAAATAGGTTGGGAAATTCGAACCGGATTACGATTGATAAAATCTGACATAGTAAACAGCCCTGTTAAAGATGTATTCAGAATCAGTATTCCTCTCTCAGAAGAAGACAAGGATGGAAGAATGAGCTGGGATGAGACAGCTGTACTTATAGGGATTTATGGAACAGATGGTTTCTTCGATGCTGTAAAAGGCACAATAATTGTGAACCCCGATGGAAGCAACAGATGGGAAAACAACACTGAAGGGAAACATATTTATGTGAAGCAAAAAATGCCGGTAAATGAAATGAGTACATTCATTGAAAACAGGATGATGCATATACCAATAAATAAATAAGAAGCTGGTAAACAGAGTTACACAGAGAAAAAAAAATTCCTATTTTACCAAACTCTTTCTTTCTTACTTTTATCTTTTTACTTTTATCTTTTATCTTTTTACTTATATCTTTTATCTTAAAAATCATGTTCATACCACAAAGTTATTCACTTGCAATCATCCTCTGCTTTGTTACGATGCTATGCTGGGGTTCATGGGGCAACACTCAGAAGCTGGCAGGAAAATCCTGGCGTTTTGAATTGTTCTATTGGGATTATGTATTTGGTATTCTCCTGTTTTCACTTTTACTTGGTTTCACCCTTGGAAGCAGAGGTGAAAACGGACGAGGGTTTATAGAAGATATTTTCCAGGCAGAACCCGGTAATATTCTGAAAGCCATGCTTGGAGGTATAATATTTAATGCTTCCAACATTCTGCTTGTAGCTGCAATGGCAATTGCAGGAATGGCTGTTGCTTTTCCTGTAGGTGTAGGAATTGCATTGGCATTGGGTGTTATTATTAATTATATTTTTGCACCTCAGGGCAATGCCACATGGCTATTTGGAGGAGTTACCCTGATTGTCGCGGCAATAATTATTGATGCTATCGCATACAAGAAACATAGCGCCTCACTTCAGAAAGTCTCCGGAAAAGGAATAATCTTATCAATATCAGCAGGTGTCTTAATGGCGCTGTTTTATCGGTTTGTGGCAAGTTCGATGGTTACCGGTTTTGAGGCGCCTGAAGCCGGAAAATTAACACCTTACTCGGCAATATTCTTTTTTGCAATTGGTGTCCTGCTAAGCAATTTTCTATTTAACTTCTTAATAATGAAGAGACCATTTGAAGGACAACCCCTGTCATTCAGGGACTATGCAAAGGGAAGCCCGGGTGTTCATTTAACCGGTGTCCTGGGAGGGGTGATCTGGAACATAGGTATGTCGATGAGTATTCTTGCCTCGGGGAAAGCAGGATTTGCCATCTCCTATGGATTAGGACAAGGTGCAACACTTATTGCAGCATTGTGGGGTGTTTATATATGGAAAGAGTTTAAAGGAGCTTCAAAATCTGTTAATACATTAATTTTCTTTATGCTTCTCGCGTATCTGGCAGGATTGGGGTTAATTGTATATGCAGGAGCTTAACGCTATATTATCTTTCATCGTTCATTTATGGGAATATATTCGCGTTTTCCATATACGTTTTTAAATGCAGGCCGTATGATTCTTTTTGCCGAGAATGTAAGTTCCTCAATCCGGTGGGCACACCAGCCTGAAACTCTCCCAATTGCAAATAATGGTGTGTACAATTCCCTGGAAATATCGAGACAGGAATAAACAAAACCGGAATAGAAGTCAACATTAATACAAACTACTTTAGTTGACTTTTCTCCTTTGAAAATTCTGAAAACTTCAGGTGTAAGTCGTTCTACGAGTGAATAGAGCTCAAATTCATCAAGACGGCCTTTTTCGATTGCCAGCTCCCTGGCTTTTGCCTTTAAAATTGCAGCTCTGGGATCAGAAATAGTATAAACAGCGTGCCCGATTCCAAATATCTTACCTGAAAAATCATTTGCCTTCTTATTAAGAATCTTTAAAAGATGCTCCGTCACTTCTGTCTCGCTGGTCCAATCCTTTACATGCGTTTTCATGTTCTCCATCATTTCCAGGACTCTTACATTTGCTCCACCATGCAATGGCCCCTTTAATGATCCGATTGCAGAAGTTATTGAGGAATATATATCCGTTTCAGATGAACTGGTTACTCTCATAGTAAAGGTGGAATTATTACCTCCCCCATGTTCTGCATGAAGAACCAGCATGAGGTCGAGTAAATCAGCCTCAAGTCTTGAAAAACCTGTGCAATCACCTTTTATTAAATAGAGAAAATTTTCAGCCGGACTCAGGTTCATCTGCGGATGACGGATTGAAAGGGTCTTTCCCTTGTACAGATGCCTTAATGCCTGATATGAATAAGCAACAATTGTAGGAAATTTTGCAATAATATTTAATGATTGTTTAATCATATTATCAAGACTGATACTATCAGGATTTTCATCAAGAGTGTACAATCCCAATACCGATCTGGCAAGAATATTAAGGACATCTTTCCCTTTCATTGATAATATCATGTCTTTTACGAAATCATCGGGTAAAGAGCGTAAAGAAGACATGTGGTCAGAGAAATCTTTCAGTTCCTCATTATTTGGCAAATGTCCGGTGAGCAAAAGATAGACGGTTTCGTCAAAACCATGCCGGTTCTCCTTCTGAAATCCCGTTGTAATATCTTCAATATCAATTCCCCTGTATAATAATCTCCCGGGTACTGCAACAACCTTGTCACCCTCTTTTTTATACCCCACTACATCACCAATTTTGGTCAACCCGACCAGAACACCTGTTCCATCGGAGTTTCTGAGACCACGTTTCACATCGAACTTTTCAAATAATTCATTATCAATCTGGCAAGATTCTCTCACCGATTCTTCCAATTTTAAAAAGAAATTATTGTCTTCCATAAGAATTGTTTTTGTTGATTTTAATAAATTTAAATGTTTGAGATTATTGCATCTGCAAATTCAGATGTTTTTACTAAGGTGGCATTCTCCATTAACCGGTGAAAATCATACGTGACTTTTTTACTTTGTATAGTACGTTCCAATCCTGCATAAATACTTTCAGCAACTTTATTCCATCCTATATAATCAAACATAAGAGCGCCTGAGAGTATCACAGATCCGGGATTGACTTTATCCTGACCGGCATATTTGGGAGCAGTACCGTGTGTTGCTTCAAAAATAGCATGACCGCTTTCAAAATTAATATTTGCCCCCGGGGCAATGCCAATTCCGCCCACAATGGCTGCAAGCGCATCTGATATATAGTCGCCATTCAGGTTTAACGTGGCAATAACCGAGTATTCGGCAGGTCGCGTTAAAATCTGCTGCAGGAATGCATCGGCTATTACATCTTTTATTATAACCATGCCCGCTGCCTCTGCATCCTTCAGCATTTTATCAGCAGTTTCAATACCCTGTTTCTCTGCAATATTTTTATGTTGCGACCAGGTGAAAACATCATTTCCAAATTCTCTTTCAGCCAGAGCATATCCCCATTTCATAAAAGAACCCTCGGTAAACTTCATTATATTCCCCTTATGAACAAGGGTTACGGAGGGTAGTTTTTTATCAATTGCATATTTTATAGCCTGACGTACAAGACGTTCAGTACCTTCCACCGAAACAGGCTTAATACCAATTGAAGAGGTAGCCGGAAATCTGATTGATTTAACACTCATTTCGTCAATTAAAAATCTTTTAATTTTTTCCGTTTCCGGTTTTCCATGCATAAATTCGATACCGGCATAGATATCTTCTGTATTTTCCCTGAAGATGTGCATGTTAACAGTTTCCGGATGTTTAACCGGACTGGGAACACCGGTGAAATATCGCACAGGCCGATAGCAGGTATAGAGATCCAGAACCTGACGCAAGGTAACGTTTAGTGAACGCATTCCTTCACCTATCGGAGTAGTGAGTGGCCCTTTTATTCCTACCAGGTATTCCCTGAAACTTGAAAGTGTTTCTTCAGGCAACCGGTTACCTGTTTGTTTAAAAGCTTTTTCCCCGGCAAGGAGCTCTTTCCAGGCAATTTTCCTTTTTCCATTATAGACTCTATTTACTGCTGCATCAAAAACGCGAACTGATGCTTTCCATATATCAGGTCCGGTTCCATCACCTTCAATAAATGGAATTATCGGATTTTCAGGAACATCAAGTTTACCGTTTATAAGTTTAATTTTTTCTGGTGTCATAGTATGAATTTTATTTAAACACAAAGGGTCACTAAGTACTTCACAAAGACACACAAAGGATAGTTAAGCTACCATTATAACCCTGGTGTTACTTTGTGGTACTTTGTGGTTTAAAAAAAGAATCAGCTTCATTTCAAAGATACTATTGATTTACTTTCCTGATCAGATTTAAAGCACTGCCGGCTTTAAACCATTCTATCTGGGCTTCATTATAGGAGTGTTTCGCTGATATCTCTTCCTTATTCCCGTCAAAATGGTTTAATACCACAGTTATTTGTTTACCAGGGGCAAGTTCTCTTAATCCGGCTATATCAAATTTGTCATTCTCTTTAATTTTATTGTAATCCTCTTTATTTGAAAATGTCAATGTCAGGACTCCTTGTTTTTTAAGGTTAGTTTCGTGTATACGTGCAAAGGATTTTACGATCACTGCCCTGACAAAAAGATATCTTGGTTCCATGGCGGCATGTTCGCGCGATGATCCTTCGCCAAAGTTTTCTTCTCCAACCACAACGGATCCTGTACCGATAGCTTTATAAGCTCTTGCAACAGAGGGAACTGTGTCATATATACCGGTTAACTGATTAATAATAAGGTTCGTTTTATCGTTGAAAAAATTTACAGCGCCAATCATATAGTTATTTGAGATGTTCTCCAGATGGCCACGGTATTTGAGCCAGAATCCGGCCATTGAAATATGATCGGTAGTACATTTTCCTTTAGCTTTAATAAGTAAAGGAAGTCGGGAAAAATCTGAACCGTCCCATTCTTTAAAAGGTGTCAATGATTGAAGTCTGTCTGAGTCAGCAGCAATAATAATATCTCCCTTACCTGCTGATTTTTCATATGACTGGTAACCATTTTCGATGTTTCCAAATCCCTGAGGCGGCAGTTCAAATCCTTCTGGTTCAGCAATTTTCACCTCTTTACCTTCGGAATTCAATAAAGTATCAGTAATGGGGTTAAATGTAAGTTTCCCGGAAATGGCTATTGCAGTCACAATCTCGGGAGAAGCCACAAAAGCATAGGTATTCGGGTTCCCGTCAGTTCGTTTTGCAAAGTTGCGGTTAAATGAATGTATTATAGTGTTAACCAGATTTTTATCAGATCCTTTCCGATCCCATTGTCCAATACAGGGGCCACAGGCGTTGGCAAACACTTCACCTCCTATTTCTTCAAACAGTTCAAGAAAACCATCGCGCTCAGCAATGAACCGGATTTGTTCCGAACCCGGTGTTACTTTAAATTCTGATATGGCAGTCAGCTTTAAATCACGGCCGTTTTTCGCTACAGATGCAGCACGTGAAATATCTTCATAAGATGAATTAGTGCACGATCCGATAAGACCAACTGCTACATCTACCGGCCATTTGTTTTTTTCTGCAACAGCTTTCATCTGAGATATCGGAGTAGCCAGATCGGGTGTAAACGGACCATTGATATAAGGTTCCAGTTCCGATAAATTTAATTCTATAACCTGGTCATAGTATTTTGCCGGATCAGCAAATATTTCAGGATCTGAGATAAGATGATCCCTGTTTTTAACGGCAAGTTCTGCAACCTCTTTTCTTCCTGTGGCTGAAAGATAATTTTCCATAGCCTTATCGAACCCGAAGATAGAACAGGTGGCGCCAATTTCTGCTCCCATATTACAGATTGTTGCTTTCCCTGTACACGAGAGTGATTCAGCACCTTCGCCAAAATATTCAACAATGCATCCGGTTCCTCCACTCACAGTAAGCAAACCTGCAACTTTCAGGATAATATCTTTAGCTGAGGACCATCCATTAAGTTTCCCGGCAAGTTTTATCCCGATGAGTCTTGGAAATTTTAATTCCCAGCCCATTCCTGACATAACGTCAACAGCATCAGCGCCACCGACTCCGATAGCTATCATTCCCAAACCACCTGCATTAGGAGTATGTGAATCGGTGCCTATCATCATCCCGCCCGGGAAAGCATAATTTTCAAGAACTATCTGATGTATAATACCTGCTCCCGGTTTCCAGAAACCAATCTCGTATTTATTGCAGGCTGAACTTAGAAAGTCATAAACCTCTTTATTGGTATATACGGCAGATTTCATGTCCTCGCAAGCTCCCGATTTTGCCATTATCAGGTGATCGCAATGCACAGAGGCAGGAACAGATGTCTGCTCTTTCCCTGCCATCATAAATTGCAAAATCGCCATTTGTGCCGTGGCATCCTGCATGGCAACCCTGTCGGGTGCAAAATCGACATAATCAACTCCTCTTGAAAATGATCCTTTCTCAAAATTTTTATAAAGATGGCTGTATAGAATTTTCTCGCTTAAAGTTAATGGGTGGTCCAGATTTTTCCTGATTTCTGAAATCCTGGCAGGAAGCTCTCTGTAAAAAGCATTGATCATTTCAAAATCAAATATCATTATAGTGTTAATTTATTAACAGTTTATTTCCTTATCTGTCCATTCCCTTCAATTATCCATTTATAGGTTGTCAACGCTTCCAAAGCCATTGGTCCTCTTGCATGCAGTTTTTGAGTAGAGATGCCAATTTCAGCTCCAAGCCCAAATTCCGACCCATCGGTAAATGCGGTTGAAGTATTCGAATAAACTGAAGATGCATCTACCGTCTTATAAAACAGCTGAATAAGGTTATTGTTCCCGGAGATTATGGCTTCACTATGTTTTGAGCCATATTTAAAAATGTGGAGCGAAGCTTCATCGAATGTATCCACTGTTTTAATGGCCATTTTATAAGAAAGAAATTCCGTGCCAAATGAATCGGTCGTGGCTTTTTGAAGCAGATCAGACGGGTATTTGCCGTTTAATGCCATGTATGCCTTTTCATCTGCATAAATTACTACGTTGGAGTCTGAGCAAAGGCCAACCAGATAATCAAGATCTCTTAGACGCGATTCATGAATTATCAGACAATCGAGCGCATTACAAACGCTCACCCGGCGTGTTTTTGCATTGTTGATTATATGCCTCCCAATCTCTTTGTTCCCAAACTCATCAAAATAGGTATGACATATCCCGGCGCCTGTTTCTATAACCGGGATAGAAGCATTTTCCCGAACGTAGTCAATTAAACCTCGGCTTCCGCGGGGAATTATCAGATCAACATATTCACGGGCTTTTAAAAGCTGGGTTGTCTCATCACGGCCTGCAGGCAGAAGAGCAAGTACATCCTTATCAACACCGTTTTTCTCAAGAACACTCCTGATAACCTCAACAATAGCTTTGTTTGAGTTTATTGCATCACTTCCTCCTTTTAGAATACATGCATTCCCCGATTTCAGGCATAGTGAAAAGACATCAAATGTTACATTTGGCCTGGCTTCGTAAATAACTCCTATAACACCAAACGGTACGGAAATTTTAGAAACTTTCAGACCATTAGGCCTTATGCTTTCCGCAAGGATCCGGCAAACAGGACTGGGCAACTCCACTACATTTCGTATATCGGAAGCAATCCCTTCAATTCGTCCGGCAGTCAGTAGTAAACGGTCGTAGTTTGGATTGGATTCATCCATCAAAACCAGATCCTTCCTGTTTTCATTAACAATAAATTCAGTATTTTCAATGGCTGCTGCCGCTACCAATGAGAGTGTATTATTAATGATAACCGGATCCAGAACACCTAATTTACGGCTGGCTCTTACTGCATTTCTGAATATGGGTGTGCAATCCATCTTTTAATTGTTTATCGCTTCGCGTTTCTTGTTTAAAGTTCTTTGTATATGTTAGAATCCTTCAATCGTAAATCGTAAATCGTAAATCGTAAATCGCAAATTGTTGTACCTGTTAGCAATTTTTATTCTTTTCATTAATAACGAGGTAGTCGTAATGAATAAATGGTTTGCTACACTTTTCACCAATGTTTTGCTCAGACTTCTTCGAGTCGTATTGCGCTTTTCCTAATCCGATGTTGTTTCCTTTTTCATCAAAGATCCTGACGATATCACCACTTTTAAAAAATCCCTCTACTTTTGTTATCCCGATCATTAGCAAACTTGTTGCCTTTTCTCCAAGAAGAGCTTCTCTGGCGCCAATATTAATAATTACTGAACCTTTTGCAAAAGTATCGGAATGGGAAAGCCATTTTTTCACACCTGACTCTTTTTTGTTACTGGCAATGAAATGGGTATATGGAACATCTTTCCTCCTGACGATATCGGTAATTATTGCATCACGGGTTCCATTTGCTATAAAAACATCTATACCCTGAGAGGCAATTTTACGTGCAATTGAACATTTAGTAATCATCCCTCCTCTTCCGAATCCGGATTTTTCTGTTGAGATATATTGATCAAGGTCTTCAGAATCCTCATCTATTCTGACGATAAGTTCTGTTCCTTCATGTCCGGGAACGCCATTATAAACACCATCAACATTTGAAAGAATAAAAAGTGAATTACAGTCCATCATTGAAGAAATGAGGCCCGACAATTCATCGTTATCAGTGAACATAAGTTCATTTATCGAGATTGTATCATTCTCATTTACAATTGGCAGTACTTTGTTTTCAAGCATGGCAGAAATACAGTTTTTCATATTCAGGTAATGCCTCCGGTCTCTGAAACTCTCTTTGGTAGCGAGCAACTGGCCGGCCTGAATACCATATTTACCAAATAGAAACTGATAACTCGACATTAACTTCACCTGGCCAATTGCCGCCCATATCTGTTTGGCAGCTATAATGTTAGTTTTTTTTGAAGGGACTAATTCACCTCTTCCGGCTGCAACTGCCCCCGATGAAATAAGTATGACTTCAATTCCCTGTTTATATAGAACAGCTACATCCTCAACGATACTTAATATCCTTCTTTCGTTGAGAGAGCCATCACTTTGTGTAATAACATTGCTGCCTACTTTGACAGCAATTCTGTTAAACTTTGGTTTTATGCTTTTCAATATTTTACTAATAATGATATATTAAATATATTCTGTCGCAAAAATAATAGAAATCGTATATATATTATAGCGAAATTAACTATTTCAGACTAAATAATAAATTCCAAAAACAATACTCAATCTGGTATAATTGAGGAAACATGATCATCAGCATGGTTATACAAATTAATAGAGATAGTTAAACAGAAGTCAGGAACATGACAATTATCATGTATTATTGAGTAACCAGATATGACTTGTTTTCAGATTGAAAATTGAATCTAAATATCGAGCGCTTTATCAATCAGGAATTGTCTGATTTCTTCATCTGAAGGAACAGGAAGCAGGTATTCGACTGTCTCGATATAATTAATATCCTGGAAAAAGCTTAATTGTGCCCGGAATAATTTAGGAGAGAATAACTGGTCATAGATTTCAACTGCTCTTTCTGAAATCTCTCCAATTGAAAAGTGATCCTTCAGCAGGAAATAAAAGTCCACATAATCTTTCCACTTTGATCTGCGGCCGAGGGCATATGCTTTCATTGCAGCCAGATCGAGTAGAGTAGGAATTCTTAAAAAATCTTCAAATGTATTTTTTGCCTCTATCTGGAACGGATACTCAAAGAATGTAAATTTAACATCGTTTATTGTCATATTCAGCTGTTCTGTAACCCTTCGAGTTACTAAATAAGGGAATCCGAATGATACAATTTTTGTAATAATGTTTTTAGGATGCAATGATGTAAATTTAAACAGATCAAAATCAATTGATCTCCGGTGACCAATATAAAGAGCAATGGCGGTTCCTCCAACAAGATAAAACTCACGCTTGAATTGACTTACAAGTGGCAATAGTTCAACTTGGGTTTCCGACAAAATCTCTTTATGCATATTTTTTAAAATATAGCGAGAAGTAGTTATGAATTTCAGGATAGTAATTGAGTTTTTTTCTGCCTTCAGCACTATAAAATACCTTTGCTGCTTCTTTTATACCCCATAATTTCAAAAGATTTTTTACATCATCCAGGGTTCCATAATTAAGTATTGTTTCCAATAGTAAGTCAGAACCTATATCTTCCTTTTTATCTTCAGGAGTGTACCAAAGAAGATCACTATGCTTCCGGATAAATTCTTTTACTTCTGGGCTGTTCATACTAATATGGAAATAATACCTAAAGATAGTAAAAATTTACTACTTTTTTTATCGGATGTCTTCTTTAAAACAACACCCCTCTTTTCAGACAACTTATTATGTTGCTTATCATCTTACCAGCCCTTTCAGGATAATTGCTTCTATGCTAAGCCATCCATGGCCGTTGACGTTCTTTGGTCTGAGTAAGTACATTCAGCGCAATATTTACATCTTCCACAATCTGAAAGTCGTACATACCCATACAAACAAAATCAGCGCCGTTAGTATATGCATATTTCAGACCATCTTCGGGTTTGATAGCGCCGGCAGCCAATACTTTGAAAGCGATCCATGGTTCTGGCAGAGTGGCCATATACCTGATGGTTTCTTCGGGGTCGAAATCGAAAAGATTGTCTTTCCATTCTGCGCCTGACTTTGCCGACCAGTAATCATGGTTATGGCAGGTTTTAACCCAAAAATCAGGTTTTAATCCATGTTCAACACAAACTTTGATAGCCTCTATCCTGTGAGCGCCTATACCTGCAGGTTTACCGTTTCTGCGAATCTCATCGAGTCCCTTTCTGATAAGTTCCATTCGTTCAGCAACAGTTCTTTTCTCAGGGTCATCCCATTCAGCATTTGCCCAGCGGTCGGTTATTTCACCCTGGCAGTATAGTGCATCCCAATCAGCAATAAGTGATAGCGCTATTCCTTTCTGAAAATCGAGGTTTGTGCCACAGTCGGAGATAAATTTAATATTGCCACGGAATTCATGTTTGTACTTCTGAAAAATTCTTCCCATTTGTGGGTTGGAAATGATGGAATTAATGCCGCATTTCTCACCCAATGCAAGTGTTTGCATCACTTTTTCGTCGGTGTGGTAGGTTTTTACCAGTTTCGACACATAAATAAGGTCGCGGGCATGAGCCCATCCGCCGATCAGGTTTCCGCCCATTATTAATCTGCTGAGTTCGAACAGAGCAGGCTGACCTTTTTTATCGGTATATCTGATATTTCCTTTCGGAATTTGTCCCTTAAGATCTTTTAGGGATGAATAATTGAATTTCAGCAAGGTAGCGCTCGAGTTGGCATCAATCCCTTCAACTTTGAGTAGTTTCTCCTCAAAACTGTCCCATTTCTTTTTCCTGTAGAATGCGTATGCGAAGGCGCCAATAGCCGGAAAAGCGATCAGGTCCTTAATGGCTTCACGCCGTCCCAGTCCGCTTTTTGAGTCGGACAAAAGATCGGGAACAGGTTTCCTTGCCTTTTCTTCTTTCCACCGGTTATAGAGCCGATCGAGACTAAAATGGTAATCGGATGACAAAAATGAAAAAGCCGCCAATACAAAAAACTCGATAAGGGTTTTATTCACCCAGAGATAGCTACCCTCAACAGGAACACTTACTGTAAAACCCGGAACAGGCGGATAGGCTACAAAATAGAAGAGAAGCATAAGGGCGCCGCCGGCGCTTGCCCAACGGGTGAGCAATCCAAACATAAGGCCTAATCCTACCAGGATCATTCCCCAGATATTAAGGAAATCGATAAAACTAATGATCGCAGCACTTTCGGTCATTGAATGAAAAAGTGGCGCAAAAATCCATTTCGATCCTGCCAGATAAGGAGCAGAACTCCAGTTGCCCGCGATGATTTTTGCAATGCCTTCATACAAAAAGTGCCAGCCGATAGTTATTCTGATAATTGTAAACAGCCATGGGAGTATCAGGCTTAAGTCGTTTTCTGAGTTTTTTTTCATAAGACTATGTATAAAAGAGGTTATTTCTTAACATTCATTTCAAATTGCTCAACAGTTTTATCAAATTTTCTTGCCAGCTCAGGATCAAATACTGAAAGCTGCTTCCAATCATCTGAACCATATACTCCTGCTTTTGAATAATCAAATGGTACAAATTTTATCTTCTTTGCAACTGATAGGTTCTTAAGGTGAAAATCAAATGCTGCAGGATTAACGAAAAGCGGGTCGGCAATTATTGAATGAATATCCTTCCCTGATTTCTGCCAGTCGGAAAAAGATTTATCAGCAAACCCGACATCTTTTGTCCTGGTATCCCAGTAACAGTTATAATCTGATAACAAATTGAATTTATGCCAGTTACTGCTCAATAGATTACCATTATCAAAATAGATTATATTATTCGTAAAGCTGATCGACCTGTGCTCCTCGATGCGCGTTGCCTGGAGTTGAGCCCTTATATTCAAAGCAAAAATATTATTTCTTATGATATTCTCCTTACCGTAATGCTGATGAAAACCAGAATTTTTGCATGCATATACAAGGTTGTTTTCTTCAACTATTCCAAATGATCCTTCATCAGTATATAGACCCCATCCGCCATAATCGAAAGAATAAATATGATGGATCATATTATTGGAAACTGATGTCCCTTCCGAAGCTCCGAGAGTATATACACCGCCCATGTCGCATAGCTCACCCCACCCCAGGTGATGGATGTGGTTGAACTCAACAATGTTCCGTTTTGAAGGACTATTTGTATATCCCCATACCCAACCTACAGATATGCCGGAATACCGAAGATCTGCTATCTCATTATGGGTTAATTTATTATCACTTGCATTGAATACAATTATTCCGACGGCGCATGGAAAAACATGTCCGGCATCTCTTATAATATTATTATCAATTGTGATATTATTTGTAATTTCGCGTTGATCAGGACGGATAATTGTTTCTCCTATCTTGACACCTCCTGCCCCCAGGTCGTGCATGTAACACCGGCTAACCATAGAGTTGCTGCATGCTCTTCGGAACCAGAACGCGTATGTTCCAGTATGAGCGATTTCGCAGTTCTGAAAGGAAATATTATCTGCAAAATCAAGAGTAACAACAGCCTCGACCGGGAATGCAGCCTGTGCCGGTTCATTTCCGTCAGCGGGTGTCTGATATCCTGCTAACTCGAAAACAAGGTTTTCAAAACGGATGTTCTCAATTCGTTTTCCGGTTGATGAATCGCCCTGAACAATTATAAATTCTTTCAATACAGGAGCAAAAAATGACGTATTTTCAATTGTCTCACCTTCCTTTGGAATGTAATACAGGTAACCCGATCTCTCAAGAAACCATTCCCCCGGTGCATCAAGCGCTGATTTAAAATTTTCAACGAGATAGCGCGTTTTGTTATTCAGAGGGTTCCATGGCTTCATTCCTTCACCTACAGTATAAACCGATGAATTCTGTTTGCTAAAACCGGTAACACGCTTCCTTGTATTATCCCAGTTATGGTAAAATACAATAAGTGCATCCTGATAATCCTGCCTGGAAAAAGAGTGAAAAAATGCAGCTTCTGTACTGTCGAGTTCAATCTTCTGAATAGCCAGTTCCGGAGACCTCCCCTCTCCTTTTTCCATAACTGTTTCAGTTACATTTTTAATGAAGTAAAATCCAGTATTTGGAGTTCTGGCCCTGACGGCCCTTCTGCCATTTACATATAGCTGTTCAAAATATGAGTTATAAAAAGCGACCTGAGGGACAAATGTCTTCCAGAGCTTCTCATTCACTTTTTCAAATCCGGCTAATTGAACCCCACCTCTGAAAACAGCCTTTGTTCCTGTTTCAGCTTTAAAGATCAATGGCGAATCCGGTTTCCCGCCATCACCGATAGTCAGATTTAAAGGCTGAAACATAAAATATTCACCTTCAAGAGCAATTACTTCGACAAGCTGATCAGTCTGGTTTCTCTTTCTTAACTCTCTTGCTTTATCGCGAGCCGCAGTTAAAGTAGCAAGAGGCTTTTCAATGGTTCCCGGATAGCTGTCGTTTCCTGCGGGGGAGAGGTAAATTTTTTGGGCCGACAGGAGTCCGTTACTGAGTAAGAACATTACAATCGTCAGTCGGATAAGTAGTTTGGTCTTCATAAAATATTCCTCCAATAAATTATTCAGGAAAAACTTTTTTTTTAGAAATTGGATAGTCTATGTCAGACTCTTACTTTGACCTCTATCGCTCCCTCAATTTCATTCTCCGAAGCTACCACTATATAGCCTCCTCCGCTGGCGGTAAACAGGTAATCCTTTCATGTGTAAAGTTAATAATTTTTAATCTTACAGAATCAGTGACTAAAATTATTAAGCTATCATGCACCAAAATATATTTACCCCGATAAATAGTCTTAAAAATATCTGTCTTATATTCGTAAAATCAAACTCATATCTCTGGTATGAAACAATTTTTTATTATTATTTGTGTAATACTTTCATACGAAACCATGTCGCAGGCACAGGATGATCGCGCTCAGATACCATCTGCATTGCATAAATCATATTTCGAAGTCAACGTGGGGTCAATATATTATAATTTCAATGCTTCACAGGTTGAGCCGGGATTCAGGCTTCAGATGGTCGAAGTTCCTCATGCAGCCCTTCGCATAATACCTGCAGGCTATGAGTTCAATAAATACTTTTCAGCCCAGATCTCTTACATGCGTCCTGTACTGTGGGTTCATTATACTTACGATAAGGGCACACCGGAATCTGAGGTTGAGCGTGCAGTATGGATGAATATTGCCGGCATTACAATTAAACCAGGAGTGCCGGTAAACGACCACTTTTCCGTTTATGGCGAGGGAGGGTTAGCTGTTGTTACCCGAAAAGGATTTAATGATAATGAGGGTGCACCTGTTGTAAGGAACGCCAACTACGCTGACTATACTCTTGGAGGAGGAATTAAATACCGGCTGAACGACAGGTGGGGCTTAATGTTAAGCGCTGTATGGTCGCCTGAAAACAAAACAGCTAAACAACCCGCTATTTCATTTTTTTCAGCAGGGTTCTCCAACAAACTGGTCCCGTTCAGCAGTGAAAAAGTTAAGGCCTCCAACTCAACCGGATATATTCATCCAAAACAGATTATCCAGGTCGGTATAACGAGCAATGTACTGGGGTATGGTGTAAATAACTTTGTTTCTGAAGGGACAGTTCCTGTCTTCTGGGGAGGCGAAGCAGAAGTAAGCAGGGGATTAACAATAAGTTACCAGCGCAACATCTTTCACGGGACAAGGATCTTTTCATTCGATTGGGGTATCAATGTCTCTTACTGGCAAAGTCACGAAAACAAGGAGAATTTTTACACTTTTTCACTTTTCCCTGTTATGAAATGGACCTTCCTGAGAACCCGGCAGGCTGATTATTATTTCTGCTATACTGTTGCGGGACCTGCTTTTATATCGAAAAAAACAGTTGATGGAAAGGATCTTGGCGAACATTTCACCTTTCAGGATAACATGGGCACAGGGGTGTTTTTAGGCCAGGGACGGACCATTAATGCGGAAATCAGGATCGGTCACTATTCAAATGGAGATATATTCCCGGGAAATGAAGGTGTAAAAATACCATTAACACTCAGTATAGGTTATACCTTCTGAAGCAGGCTCACCCTTTAAAAGCTGTTGAAGAGGGTATAGAAATGCCATTAACCAGTCTTGGTGATGCTCTTAAAACTCATGAAGTGATTTTTGCCGCTGATAAATCTGTAGATAGTAATGCAATGAAAAATTTAAAATAAATATCAAAAATTATTTATACCTTTTCCCCTAAATAAAATGTAACTATTTTTAATCACGACTTTAATTAAATAATTTCAAAATAAAAGGAGGTTTAAAATGATTAATACGGAAAACGAATCTTCACACGTTGATCACAGAACTGGTTGTTCATGTTGCAGTGGAAATCATAATCAAATGTCAAACGAAATTTCAAGGAGAAAGTTTGTGCAGGTAACAGGCACATCTGCTTTGGGTGCTGTTGCATTGTCGGGTTTATCCTGGTCGGCGCTTGCTTCCATTCAAACAGGTGAAAAATTTGAAATCAGACGCAGTCCGCTGGTTGTTAAACCAATTTTTACGTATGAAATACCAACCCGGCAGAACCAGACCAGCTGGAGATCGTGGGGAGGAATACAATCCGAAAAAAATGCTGATCAGGAACTCCTCACCATCGCGGATGAGCTTAAAACCTTGCAATCTAAAGCAGAATTTCCGGTTGAGTTTCTGCCTGTTGCGAGGATCCGCAATACTTCAGACCTAAGCGCTATAACAGATCTTCAATCTGCTGATCTATTCTTAGTATATGCAGCAGGTGGGGGAATGGATATTTTTGACTCATTAAATAAAATGGGTAAAAATGTGATATTCTTCTGTCGTCACAAATCAGGTCCTGTATATTTATGGTATGAGATAATCAGTCCCCGGTTTCTGAGGCAACATACTGATAAGCTCGCTGTTTCCGGAATCGATGAGAATGATGTGGTAATTGATAATCAGGAAGAAATACTTTGGAGATTAAGAGCGCTTTGTGGTTTAAAAAATACACTTAATTCTAAAATTATCGCAATTGGAGGAGCCGGAGCATGGGCTCAGCCGGAAGATGTCGTTCCAAATCTGGTCAGAGATAAGTTCAGGTTCGATATACAGACGGTCTCTTATGAAGATTTGGGCAAACTGATCATTGAAGCGCGGTCTGACAAATCAGTTATATCACGTGCGAAAAGCCGTGCCGGTGAATATCTCAGGGATACAAAAATAAAACTTGAAACAAAACTTCAATTCGTTGAAAATTGCTTTGTTCTCGAAGATGTCTTGTCACGGATCATGGAAAAATTTAAGTGCAGGGCAATCACAATCAATAATTGCATGGGGACAATTATGCCATTGTCCGAAACTTCCGCGTGCCTCACCCTTAGCCTGCTCAACGATGCAGGGTACCTTGCTTTCTGCGAATCAGATTTTGTCGTAGTCCCCTCCGGGATATTACTGGCTAATATTTCAGGTAAACCTGTATTTCTCAACGATCCTACATATCCTCACGATGGATTAATAACCCTTGCTCATTGCACTGCTCCCCGGCGAATGGATGGCCAGAAACTCGAACCTGCAAGGCTCCTTACTCATTTTGAATCTGACTATGGAGCTGCCCCTAAAGTAGAAATGCTTATAGGTCAAATAGTTACGAATATTATGCCTGATTTTGCTTTTAAGAGGAATGTCGGGTTATTAGGGAAAATAGTTGATAATCCTTTCCTCGATATATGCCGTTCGCAGATTGATATAAGCTTTGAATGTGACAGTAAATTGGTGGCTGAACAAATGCCTGGTTTCCACTGGATAACAGTTTACGGTAATTATTTGAAGGAGAGTGGTTATGCCCTTAAAAAGTTAGGTATAAATTTTGAAAACCTTGTTTAACGAATAATCAGGCTGCAGAAAACCTTCTCCTTTCTTTCGCTCTACTCCGGCGCCTGCATGGTTCCGGAGTGATGCCCTGATACCAATGTTGTTGTAAGAATCTATTCCACCCTTATGAGTTTTTTAGCGGATATTAGTTTCCCTCCCGAAGTAATGCCCTGTATATTTATCTCATAATCAGAAGTAACATCGGATGTCCAAAACTCAACTCTGGTCTTACCGTCTTTGTCGGGCTTAACTGACGGATTCCAATAAAGTGTATTTCTGAAATCGGGAATATGGCTTTCCATTAAACCTGCAGCCGAATAATCAGGTGACAAAAATGACCAGACAGGATCCAAAACTTTGTATGACATTCTGATTGCATAATCGGGAAGGGTTACACTGCTGTAATCACCTGCCTTCATAATTATATTCACGATGCCATAGAACAAATAATTCCCAATCATATACTTCTCCTTAACAACATCAATCTTTTCAACAAACTCAGGATCAAGATTTCTAATGATTGATGGATCGTTTATAAATACGCCGTCTATCATCAGGCCCGGGGCCACCACATAGTTTGATTTGGTAACAGGATCAGATATCAAAATTTCATAAACAGACTTTTTACTCCTCAATGAAACACCGGGTAAAAGTTCGAAAAAGACCTCGTCCATCACCGGTAGTTTAATGTAATCTGCCATAATTAGCTCAACATCAGGCCTTCCATAGAATCTCTTATGTATAATTGGCTCGATTGCAGGAATTACGCGGTTCCCGATATAAGAAGTTTCATAAATTTTACTCACCTGGAAATCAACACCCCATTTCGAAATATAGAGAGGTACAAGGCTGTTAACTAAATCTGGCGATACTTCAGCCTGAAAATATTTATCAGAAAATGATGACTCAACATTTATTTTATGCTTTTTAGTAACATTACCAGGCTGGATTATTAAATCTTTCAATGATTCATCAATATGAATTCTGAAGCTGAAATTTCCCTGATTATCTGTCCTGGCATATTGAAATCCAGCCACTTTCCCCGGAGTGGAGAGGAATAGATACTCTTCAGTATCAGGCGCCTTCTGATCAGGAGTAAGAAGTTTTCCTGTAAGAAAATGATCTTTATTTTCCACCTGATATTTAAATATGGGGAGATTATCGGACAAAATCTTTTCCCATTCAATCCAGTTACTTTTGACAGTCAACAACAGACTATCCAGTTTATCAGGCGGAAATTCACCAATTTTTCTGCCCTTTATCACGTTACGCGGCACTAATCCGAACTCAGATCCAAATACCATATAATCAACCATCTCCGGGTTCCTGGTTTCATCAGTTACCGGAGAAACCGAGATACTGAGATTTGTTGTATTTGTAAAATCATCTTCAAAGGTCAGGTTGAGTGAAACTTTATCTCTCGTTTTATAACTCTCTGAAGAATTTACAATAAGAGTCTTGATATTTTTCTCGGGAGTGTAAATAAATCTTTCGCGGAGTGGTAATCCCTTTGAATCAAAAATTGTAATATGGTTTATACCCGGCAACAGTTCTTCTTTAGGAATATTAATTCTTGTGATATCGGTCAGAATCTTTTCAGCGCTTACATGGTTGATTAACCCGTGTGTCTGAATAAAAAGATAAAGAATATTCTTATTGTCAGAGCGGTAACTTTCATCAGAATTTACAATTATCTCAAGATTATCGGGGTTAGAATTATTTATTCTCAGAGTCAATCCGGGATAAGATGCAGCAGACACGCCTGCAATATTTTTTTCGTTTTTAAAATTATAACCCGTGTAAATTTTCTTCTGGAAAGCTTTACTGCTCAGAGCATTAAAAATTCTTATCTCCTTCATAAAACAATTATCGGGAAGGAAGTTCTTCATCCAGTTGGTATAGGCCCTTATTGTATAAGTTCCTGAGCTCAATGTATCAGGTAGAATTATCTGCCCGGGGCCAAAGCCATTATCAAGTAGAATCCGTTTTTGAATTACCGGCAGGTTTTCCGGGTTCAGCAGTTCAATATATGCAATTTTATCAGCTCCTAAAGGTTTATTACTTTGTCTGTCAATCAAATACAAATTAAACCACAAATCTTCGCCGGCTATATAATCCTCCCTGTCGGAGTGGACAAATATTTCTTCGCGCGGTACAGCTTCGGAGTACCTTAGAAATTTTTGTTTAAGATTATCTGTCACATTCTTCTGTAACTGACCATAGGCGCTTTGCAGTAACAGAAAATATAACAGAAGAATAATCGCCGGTTTTATTTTTTTTATCATTTAATATCCTTTTGAAGATAATTTTTTATCATCTCTCCAGAAAATTGGTTCTACATTAGTACCTCTTACCGTACAATCGTAGCAACCCTTTGTACGCGTAATTACTCTGTAGGACGGTGGCGGTATTGGATGATCAATAATTACCCAAACATACGTACCCAGATTTGGAATAGGCGCACCCCCCATAATTGTATCAGCAATGCAGTCATTATACAGGTCAACAATACCCAGGAATCTGTCTTTAATGAAAATCCTTTTTGACGTACTTGCTGAAACACTGAAATAACCCAAAACTTTTTCATTAGAGTTCTCGACACACCAGATATTACTTGGAATGGAAGCCGGTGTAATATCATAGAGTCCTCCTACCTGTTCAGTAATATTTTGCAATTTCTCCCAGTAGGTATATTCATCTTCATTAAGAGAATATTGATTAACTAAAATGCTGTATTTTTCTTTTAACCTGTCTGTTGTGTTTGAAATATAATTCAGTGGATACCCGTTAATCCTGGCTTCCGCGAAAGAAGATGTACTTTTGATATTGATTTTATCAGAATTACCTGAGATCCAACATCTAAAGTTTGGAACCATATATGGAAGCCTGAATTCCCATGTTTCTATGTATTCCCATCTGTAGAACTTACAATTGTTTTCCGGGTCATGGGTGTCTAAATAAATCTGGCAAACACTAATTTCCGTGCTGTTTGGATACTTTTCCTGAAGGATTGATTTCTCATAATAAATACTATCAATAGGCGGGACAGGCTTCATCTGCATGGGAAATGACTGGTAGCTGAGATTATTATCAGAAGTATTAGTTTTGATATGCAAAGTATATGATCTTCCGACTACGCCCTGAAAATCTGACGGATTTGTCAGGTATGTTCCGGGAACTTTCTCATTCAAATTATAACTATTTCCCAGATCATCAGAAATAGTAACGTTGCATCCATCAAGTGGTTTTGCCGAGCTTATTCCTCCAAGAGGCAGTGACTTTGAAAGTTTTATGGTATTTGGTCCAGGCTGGTCTGTTATTAAGCCCTCAACAACGAGTAAATTCTGATCTTCGCTTGTTTCAGGAATAAACTGTACAATACAACCGTTAAGAAGAAGTAAAAATAGAAAGAGAAAAAGTTGTTGTATAGGTTTGATCTGCATACATTTTGTTTTAGATAGCTTGAAAATCAATTTATTTACCCCACTCCGGGGAGAGTAAATTGATTTTTTGCTTATATGTTGTTTCATATCAAATTTAAAAGTCAAAACTAAAAGTAACTGATGGAATAGCTTTGCCAAACACCGCCAACTTATAACCTCTTACATCGTTGTACTCCTTCTTGAAATAAATTGAATAAACATTCTGTCTTCCAAGAACATTGTAAACCGAGAATGTCCAGTTTGGATGAGCAATTTTATGCGACTTAAGATTTCCGCTTATCCTGATTGAAAGATCCAGTCTGCTATAATCCGGAATCCTGTATTTATTACGGTCTGAATAATGTACAAATATCTTATTACCGGTTTGATATGTAGCTATAGGATAAGTTATTGGCCTGCCTGTGCTATATGTGTAGTTAGACGAAAAACTGAAGCGACGCGAAAGCAGATAGTTAAATGTTACTACCAGATCGTTTGGCTTATCAAAATTAGCCGGGAACCATTTCCCGGCGTTTATGATTTCATCGCTGAATTGCCCTAAGCTCTTAAGAAAAGTTCTTGAGTATGTATAACCTATGGTATATCGAATCTTTCCTTCTGTTTTTTTGAAAATTAATTCCAGACCGTATGCTCTGCCCTTAACATTTACAATGTCTTTTTCAATGTTTGAATTCATTATCAGATTTGTTCCTCCCTTAAAGTCAACCATATTCTTTATCTCCTTGTAATAAAGTTCGGCTGAAGCTTCAAAGCTACTGTTAAACAGCATTTTGTAGAACCCGACAGCAAACTGATCGCCGATCTGGGGCTTAAGATAATAATCACATAATTTCCAGGTATCCGATGGTGAAATAGAGGTAGAATTTGAAAGCAGATGGAGGTATTGCCGGGTCCTGTTATAATTTATTTTCAGAGAATTTTTGTCAGAAATCCTGAAATTCAATGAAACTCTGAACTCCGGACCGGCATACCTGGCGGAACTCTCCCCTTTTTTTATAGTAAGGGTATCTGTGATAGTTGATATGCTTTTAGAATACTCGGGATTATAAATCATTATTGACCGTGGGCCAAAAGAATAAAATGACGACACTCTCATTCCGACATTAATAGAAATGAGATTATTCAGAACAAACTTGTCATCAATATACAAAGCCCCTTCCATGGCACTTTCCTTTGGAATAATATTTTGAATAATAAGTGATGAATCGCCTGCCGGAAGAAAACTACCCGGAGATATTGTAAATTTGTTCAGATCAAGCCCGAAATTAAGCTCATTTCTGCCAAGGAACCAGTTGAAATCAGCTTTGAAACCGGTACTATTTACTTTATGAGACAGGATAAATGCCTCTGTTTTAATATTATTACTTGAGATATCGTAATTATAGAAACTGTTATTTATAGAAACGGATGAAAAAAACTTACTGTTGAAAAAGTGCCTCCATTTCAGAGCAAAAATATTATTATCATAACTGTAAACAGTATCAGAATTGAACCGGAAAGCATCGTGACTGTAATAAGAAGATACCTCTATTTTATTATTTCTATTCAGATCGTAGGTTATTTTCCCATTTATATCATAAAATGAGGCTCTGCTATTTTGAAGGGAAGGATTATCAATCAAACTAAAAATCCAGTTTGAGTAAGTGGTGCGGGCAGTAAGGAGATACGTTAAGGTATCTTTTATTATGGGTCCTTCAACCGATAAATGGGTTGTAATAGGGCTTATGCCGGCGCTTCCTGCAAATTCTTTTCTGTTACCCTCTTTTGAACCGATATCAAGTACGGAAGAAATCCTTCCGCCATACCTGCTGGGAATTCCACCTTTATACAAGGTAACATCTTTTATTATGTCGGAATTGACTGCTGAAAAGAATCCAAAAAAATGAGAGGAGTTGTAGATAGGCGCTCCATATAAAAGAATCAGGTTCTGGTCAGCAGATCCGCCCCGGACATTGAAACCCGCTGAACCTTCTCCAACCGATTGTACTCCGGGTATTAAAAGGACACTTTTTATTATATCTGATTCACCCATGGAAGTCGGTAACAATCTGAATGATGTAATGTTAATCTTTTCAGCGCCTACTTCAAATCGCTGGAGTGTCATATTTTTCTGAGCGGAAACAACAGTCTCTTTCAACGGTATAAGCATACTGTTCATATCAACATTCAATTCACCGGCTCCGCTAAGGTTCAGGGTGATAACTTTTTCTCTCATTCCAATAAATGAATACTGCAGTGTATGAATTCCTCGTGGCAGTGTCAGAGTATAAAACCCATATTCATTGGATATGGTCCCTAAAGAAAGTTTCTGGATAAAAACAGTAACACCTGTAACAGGTTCCTTAGTATCCTTGTTAATAATGTAACCCGAAACAACAACATTACCCGGTTTATTCCTGTCTGCAGGATTTCCGATATCAACAATAGCGTTTCCACTCATCTTCTGTTCTTCCCGGGTATCGCCATATTCCGTTGGAGGCATAAAGTTTACATCTTCGCTCTTTGCTTTATCGGAAAGTTTTACAGCATAATTTTTTGTAAGAACTATATTGCCTGCATCATCAATAAAATAAAAAAGAGATTTTCCGCGTAAAAGATTGTTCAGAATATCCGACAGATTATTACTCCCGGAATATTCACCCGGTTTCAGATCTGTAACCCACTCATCTTTATAATAGAATTTAACATTGTTAAGGGTTTTGACTTTTGAAACAAATTCCTTAAATGTAAGATCCTTATAATCCCAGGTAATATTATATTTATCCTGAGCCTTCAGAATTGAGGTACAATACAATGAAAGAAGTAGCAGTAATATCTTAAATTTCATCATATCTCAGTTTTATTGCCTCAAACTATTGTAAAATTGAACTACAGGTACGAAACTTTCAGGATTCTTTTTTGAAATTTTCAACCTGTTCTTTTTGATATAACTTTTGATTTGTACCTTATAATCATCCAAATGGTTAAAGAATTCTCTTTTTCCTGATATAAGGTAGGGTACGCCGTCTTTCACGAGATAAATCCTTTGTGTCAGAAAAAATAAATCGTATTTGTTGTCAACAGCGAGGTTTGCAATCTCTTTTTTATATTTTACAAAGAGAGAAATCTTCCCGGTAACTAAAACATTGGCGTACCCTTTAAAACTTTTTAAACTGTCTTCCTGAGCTTTGGCAAACCGATACGATTTGTTTTGAAAAAAGATAGTAAAGCTGTCAACCATCTCCTTATTCAGTTGCAGAATTGACCCGTTGTTTACCGATGTCATTATCTCATCGCTAAAAATATCATATCTGATACCGATATTGTTAAATGTTTCCCCATTAATTGTGACAGAACAGGGTAAAAACTCGTGTGAAAAAAGAAATTGATCTTCTTTCACCATGTAATAAAGGTTTCTCCACACTCTGCCATTGTAAAGGATCTGATTCTCGTTAAGAGTATCCTTTTCAATTATTCTATAGCTGACCGGCTCACAACTGCCGGCGCAAATCCCGGAAGGACCAGATCTGAAAAAAATGGTAAAAAAGATTACAATCAGAAAAAAATATCTTCTCATGAATTTGTTTTCATGTAGTTTTTCAACATCCTGGAATGGGATGCATTATTTAAATCGCTAATTAACCTTATAGATTATCTATTTGACAATCGGAGTCAGGATAATATTCCGGTACTGAACAATTCCATGATCACCCTGGAGATAAATCGGGCCTGCTGCATCAACATCGGATATGATTGCACCTCCGGTTGGTCCGAATACAGGTTTATTATCAATGATTATTATACCATTCAGTATTACAGATATATGGCGATCGCAAAGGGTAATATCAAGCGTCTGCCATGTACCGGCTGGTTTTTCAGCGTTGACAGCAGGTTTGATGCGGCTATATACTGCTCCCATATTGTGCGAATCCAGTTCCTTTTTATATGAATCCAAAACCTGAATT
>JBAXXU010000050.1:0-29574 GCA_037127735.1 Bacteroidota bacterium | reverse complement strand
TTCGTTGTTCTTAATTCATTAAAAAGCTTTTTGCTAAGCTCCAACGGAGCGTGACCACAAACCATTTCACGCCCTTTCAGGGCTTAATATCTGTTTGTTAGCCAATACCCCCGGCTGGCACCGGGGGTTATTCATATCAGACCACATTCGTGGCATTAGTTATCGAAATTAAATTTATCACTAATTCCTTAGGTTGACGGCTATGGGGTTGGGGGGTTTTTCCTAAAACTGATGGAACCCCATCGATACAAACTCCAGAACCTTTGGTAATGACGCTCTCCAGTAAACCCAGCTGTGAACACCATCGCGGATCCTGAATTCATGAGGAATCTCTTTCTTGCGCATTGCAATGTGCACAAGGCAATTACCCTCATATAGAAAATCATCATCACCGCAATCGATATACCACCTGACAGCTTTTTTCTGATCATCCTGCATGTTTTCGATCAGGTTTAATACGCTGTAACGCTTAAAATAGGCCTCTTTGTCTGCATCTGTAATACCTTCTACTCCCTGCCACAACCTGTAGTTTTTCAATTCCTCGATGCTTGACGGACCTGTTGCTGCACTTAATGGACACGCTGCTGAAAACAATTCGGGATGATGCAGGGCATAGATGAAAGTGCCTTCACCTCCCATAGATAAGCCTGCAACGGCACGATATCTTTTATCTGCTTTTATCCGGTATGTCTTTTCAATGAACGGCATAAATTCCTGAAAGAAAAAGTCCTCATAAAGCCATTCTCCTTTCACATCATTTACATAACCCCTCTTGCCTGTATTGGCATCGGGCATAACAATGATCATTGCAGTTGCTTCTCCCGTTTTTATCGCTTCATCGGCAATATTCAGAACTTCACCGAATTGCACCCACCCGGTCTGATCATCGCCTGCTCCATGAAGCAGATACAGAACGGGATAACTTCGCTGTGAAGTTTCATAATCGGGGGGAAGATAAATGGCATACTTCCGGTCCATTTTTAATAATTTGCTCGGAACAGTAAGGTTATCTGAAACTTTCCCTGTCTGAGCCATCAGGATAGTTGAAATCGTTGAAATGAAGAATAATGACAAAAACTTTTTCATAGTATAAAAATTAAAGATTGAAATACAAATATTATAGAATTTAAAGGTATTAAAATTCTTATAATTGTATAATAATTTCAACATGAAACTTCAGCTTTTCAATATATCAAATTTTAAGGTCGATGGTGGCGCCATGTTTGGTGTAGTTCCTAAGGTATTATGGTCAAGGGTTTATTCATCCGATAAGGATAACCTCATCGTTCTTACCCTTCGATCGCTCGTGGTAGAAACTGAAGAGCATATTATTCTTGTTGACACAGGGTGGGGTGATAAACAGGATGAAAAATTCTTTCGTCATGTCTATCTGCATGATGGAGAAGGACTTACAGAAGGGTTAAAGCAAAGAGGTTACAGACCGGAAGATATAACAGATGTGGTTCTGACACATCTTCATGCCGATCATTGCGGCGGCGGAGTCAGGAGAAAGGATGGAGGCGCCGGCTATGAACTGACCTTCCCGGAAGCAACGTATCATGTAAGTCGTACACAGTGGGAGTGGGCCGTAAAAAATAATGCCAGAGAAGCAGATTCATTTCTCGATGAGAATATTATCCCGTTAATGGATAGCGGTCATCTTAACCTTGTTGATGAAGAGGGGGAATTATTCCCGGGTTTTGCTGTAAGAATATGTTACGGGCATACCCCCGGTCTTATGATTCCTGTTATAAAATATAAAAATAAAACACTGGTATATACCGGCGATCTTATTCCAACAGTCGCCCATATTCCGATCATCTGGAATATGAGTTATGATATCGAATCGCTTAAGACAATAGAAGAGAAAGAAAAGCTCCTGAAGGAATCATTGGAAGGAGGGTATATTCTTGTATTTCAGCACGATGAAAAGGTTGAATGCTGTACTTTAGAAATGACTGACAAAGGGATAAGAGCTAAAGATAAATTTGTTCTCAAAAATATTTCTTAAATTTATTGTTAATAAATTAACACAACAGATATGGCTGAATTTATCTATGAGAAACCATTTCAGATTGAGAAGGACTCAACCAATTACCGGCTTCTGACAACAGATTATGTGAAAGTGGTAAATGAAGGTGGAAGAAATATTCTGAAAATTGACCCGAAAGGGCTCGAACTTCTTGCTAAAGAAGCTGTATCGGATCTGTCGTTTTATCTCAGGACTTCACATCTCGAAAAGCTGGCAGCGATACTCAATGACCCGGAAGCAACAGATAATGACTGTTTTGTGGCATATATGATGCTTCGCAATACAGTTATCTCTTCAAAAGAGGATCTCCCCTGGTGCCAGGATACCGGCACTGCAATTGTGATAGGAAAAAAGGGAGAAGATGTCTGTACCGGAGGAAAGGATGCAGAACACCTTTCAAAAGGAATTTATGAGACTTTTAAAAATAAAAATCTCAGGTATTCACAGATCGTTCCCCTTTCAATGTTTGAGGAGAAAAATACCGGGACCAACCTTCCTGCACAGATTGATATCTACGCTGCAGACGGCAATACCTATGAATTTCTTTTCATAACTAAAGGGGGAGGCTCGGCTAATAAAACCTTTCTATACCAGCAGACCAAATCGTTACTTAATGAAGAGTCGCTCATAAAATTTGTAAAGGAGAAAATAAAAGAACTTGGTACTTCAGCATGCCCTCCCTATCATCTTGCATTGGTTATCGGCGGTACATCTGCAGAAGCTACATTGAAAACAGTTAAAGAAGCTTCAGCAGGTTATCTCGATCATCTGCCGGTTACCGGTAATTCAAGTGGACGTGCTTTCCGCGATCCTGCCTGGGAGAAGAGAATAGAAAAGATATGTCACGAATATGGTGTGGGAGCACAATTTGGCGGTAAATATTTTGTTCATGATGTCAGGGTTATAAGGCTTCCGCGACATGCGGCTTCCTGCCCGGTAGGACTTGGAGTAAGCTGTAGCGCCGACAGGAATATTAAAGCTCATATAACGGATAAAGGAATATTCCTCGAGAAACTTGAACGGAATCCCGAACGGTTCATGACTGCAAAAGCTCCTGAAATCGAAAAGGCAGTAGAGATAAATCTCGATCGTCCAATGAAAGAGGTGCTTGCAGAGCTTGGAAAATATGCAGTGAAGACCAGGCTCAGCCTTAGCGGGACACTCATAGTTGCAAGGGATATAGCTCATGCACAAATCAAAAAAATGATTGACGAGGGCAAAACAATGCCGGAGTATTTTAAAAACCACCCCATTTATTATGCCGGACCGGCAAAGACACCTGAAGGGATGCCCTCTGGAAGTTTTGGTCCGACAACTGCCGGGCGAATGGATTCGTATGTGGATCTTTTCCAAAGTCTTGGAGGATCTCTTATTATGATTGCCAAGGGGAACCGGAACAGGCAGGTCATTGATGCATGTAAAAAGCATGGTGGTTTTTATCTCGGCTCAATAGGAGGTCCGGCTGCTCTCCTTGCCGCGGAGAATATTAAATCGGTTGAGATGGTTGATTTTGAAGATCTTGGAATGGAAGCAATAAGAAAAATCAGAGTAGAAAATATGCCTGCTTTCATCATTACCGATGATAAAGGGAATGATTTTTTTGATGAATATAATAAATGACCTCTCCACTGCCTCTCTCCCGGGTACTATTTATCTAACCAATATAAAGAATATCATGTTATAATAAATGACCTCACCCCTGCCCCTCTCCCGGGTACTATTTATCTAACCAATATAAAGAATATCATGTTATAATAAATGACCTCACCCCTGCCCCTCTCCCGCGGGAGAGGGGTTAAATCAAAGAATATTAATTAGATACACTCTTTAATCGCTATATAAGAGGTCAATACATAAGAAATGACTGTTAATAAATTGCTATATGGTTTATCTCGGTAAGTCAAGAGTAAAAGATATGTATGTTGGTGCGAAACCAGAATTATTCAGGCTTGCCAGTGATATGAGAAAAAATTTAACCGAACCTGAAAGAGTTCTATGGAAGCATCTAAGAAAATTCCGTTCAGAAGGATTTGTTTTTCGAAGACAACATCCGATTGATTTTTTTATTGCTGATTTTTATTGTCATAAGATAAAATTGGTAATAGAAGCCGATGGAGGATACCATTCAAATGATGAGAACCGGAAATATGATGATAATCGGTCTGGTGAGCTGGAAAGGTTTGGAATTGAAATTATCAGATTTAGAAATGAAGAAATCATTGAGAATACTGAACGTGTTATGTCTCTGATTCAGCTTAAAATAGATGAGCTATCATCCCCCGCTCACACCGGGAGCGGGGGACAGGAGGGGGTGAGGCTTTAAGATCTAACTCCGTGGTAAAAAAAAATATTTAGATGATTCTTAACTGTATAGCATCTAATATATTTTTCTATCTTGAACCCCACAAATTTTGAATTATGAAGCGATTTTTTTTATGGTTCTTCCCCGGGTTGATAGTTGGGGTATTACTTATTCTCGGTGGAGGCAAAGCGCTGCAAATGACCTCAATAAACAAATACTGTGTCTCCTGTCATATTCATCCTATGGCAGATGCATCGTGGAAAAAATCTGTTCATTATGATACACAGTCGGGATACAGGATCGCCTGTGTTGATTGCCATCTGCCTCCGAAAGGCCAGGGGTATCTCTGGGCAAAAGGTACGACCGGATTACGCGATTTGTGGAGCAAGTGGACAAAAGATTCAGCTTCGTTTAACTGGCTGGACCGTGGGCGACTCGAAACAGCCCGGGGTTATGTTTATGAAAGCAGTTGTATTAAATGTCATGAAAACCTTTTCCCGGTAAAACTGACAAAAGCAGGCGAGGACGCACACCTTTATTATACACAGACTAAAAAATCGAAAGAACTTCATTGCATAAACTGTCACCTCAATGCAGGTCATTTTATTGAAGGATATACTCATGGCAGTAATTCCACTTTCGGAAGTACCTCCTCTGCTGCCAAAGAGATATTTAATGAACCCGCAAAAGTCAAAGAATTTATAAATTATACTGAACGCATCCCAAAATCCTCTGTCTCATTTAATATGATGGCAATTCCAGGAGGAACATTTAAAATGGGAAGCCCTGCTGATGAACCTTTCAGAAAAGAAGATGAAGGAGCTGTAAGAGAAGTGGAGATAAGCCCGTTTTTTATGGCAGAGATTGAAGTATCATGGGATGAGTATCTTGCATTTTATGTTCAGACTGCTGCCGAAGGTCGTACCACTGATACAGAAGGTTTAAGAAATAAAGTGGCATCAGCAACTGATGCAATTTCCGGAGCTACGCCACCTTATGGGCAGCCTGACCAGGGTTGGGGATTAGGTAAACGACCGGCAATTTCATTTTCATTTCATGCTGCTGAAACATATTGTAAATGGTTATCTTCTGTCAGTGGCAAAACATATCGCCTGCCAACCGAAGCAGAATGGGAATATGCCGCCAGGGCAGGTTCATCAGGGCCTTATTTTTTCCCTGGCGATCCTGAGAAATTTGAAAAGACCGGACTGAAAGCCAGGCTTTCGAAAAACGATACAACGGTAATTAATACATATATTATATATAGAGCCAACAGCCCGACGAAGACACAACCCCCCAACCGGGTGAAGCCTAATCCCTTCGGTTTGAGGAATATGGCAGGTAATGTGGCTGAATTCTGTGCGGACTGGTACAAGGCAGATGCATATTCGCTATACCCCGAAGGAATCATTAAGGATCCGAAAGGGCCTGAAGAAGGAACCGAACATGTTGTGAGAGGAGGGTCATTTTTGAGCGCTGCAGGCGTTCTGAGAAGCGCAGCCCGCGATTATACAAGGACTGAATCGTGGTTGAAGACAGATCCTCAGATGCCGAAAAGTATATGGTGGTATTCCGATTGTTTCAATGTTGGATTCAGGGTGGTATGCGAATTTGATGAAAAGACCGGAAAGAATTACACAAAGGTTCACCAGGTAAATGAATAATTAAGGCTAAAATATTTGTTTTTTAACATAGCACTGATTATATTGCGTGAGAATTAACTTGGTTACATTTAGAATAAAATTTATCAATCAAAAACTGAATGGCTCAGAATTGCGAGAGAAATGGTTATAATATAATGAGTGTAAATTTTACACTTTCTCCCATGTTTTATTTTGAACCCCCGGTAACATATAACAACTTAATTAGCACCCGGAACCTTAAATTTTCTACTTCGAACAATTATCAACAATCCTAATTACTAACTATTTATTAACTAACAGTGTAACAGTATGAAAAAAACTCCCAACTACTTTTGGCCCTTAAAGCCAAATGTGAATTTTCACAAGTTACTGCTAACTATGAAAATTGTGACTATTCTTCTGTTTTGTGGATTGGCGCTTCCAGCCTATTCACTAAGTGCAGAAAAACCTTCCGGTAGTTCCCCCTCAGGAACTGTTGCTGATCAACAGCAAATAAAAGTTTCAGGAACCATTACCGATGCGTCAACCAACGAGAAAATGCCAGGTGTGAATATCCAGATTAAAGGTACCACCATTGGAGCTATTTCTGACATTAATGGTAAATTCACTCTCACTGCTACCGATCCGAACGCCACTCTGGTAGTTTCCTTTATCGGATTTATTACCCAGGAGGTCGCATTAGGAGGACAGACAACAGTCAGTATCGCTCTCATTGCCGATGTTTCTCAATTAAGCGAAGTTGTTGTGGTTGGTTATGGTACTCAAAAGAAAGTAACCGCGACAGGTTCTGTTGTTTCTACAAGGGGCGAAGAGCTATTAAAATCGCCTTCCACTAACTTATCCAACAATCTGGTAGGCCGTATGCCTGGTCTGACAGCTGTTTCAAGGAGTGGCGAGCCCGGGCAGGATGGCGCCATCTTGCGTATCCGTGGTTCAAATACACTTGGTGACAACAGTCCTCTCATTGTTGTTGATGGTGTTGCAAACCGTGGTATGGAACGTCTGAATCCAAACGACGTTGAAAGCATTACAATCCTGAAGGATGCTTCAGCTGCAATTTATGGTTCACAGGCTGCAAACGGGGTTATCCTGGTTACTACCAAACGTGGTAGCCTGGGGAAACCGAAGGTTTCAATAAGCATAAACAGTGGTGTTTCCCAGCCGACAAAAATACCTGAAATGGCTAATGCAAACCAATATGCTACAATGCTTAATGAGATTACCTATTATAAGAATCCAACAGGCGGACGTAACCAGAAATATACTGATGCTGAACTTCAGAAATTCAGTGATGGTTCAGATCCCTGGGGATATCCCAATACCGATTGGTTTGGTGAGGTTTTTAACACATGGGCCGGCCAAAACTCACAAAACGCTTCTATTTCAGGTGGGACTGATAATATGAAATACTTCCTTTCACTTGGTGCCAAGTTCCAGGATGGTATTTATAAAAACAGCGCTACCAGTTATAAGCAGTACGATTTCCGCACCAACATTGATGGAAAGGTAAATAAGTATATCAGTATTGCTTTTGATGTTGCCGGAAGGGAAGAAATCAGAGACTACCCCACCCGTTCAGCGAGTTCAATTTTCCGTATGCTTATGCGCGGTAAACCAAATATGCCTGCATACTGGCCCGACGGAACACCGGGACCTGATATTGAATACGGTGATAACCCGGCAGTTACATCAACCGCTGCTACCGGATACGATAAAGATAAATGGTACGTGCTTGAAAGTAATTTGCGTACCACAATTGCAATTCCCTGGGTTACCGGGTTAACGATAACGGCCAATGCCTCTTTTGATAAAGCCATTCAGTTCCAGAAAAGATTCGAAACTCCATGGTATCTCTACACATGGGACGGTAATGCCGCTCATACAACTAACAAAGGCAAAAGAGGTCTCGATGCTCCCCAGTTGACAGAACAGATGCAGGACGGGCAGAAGATCAATATAAACGCCTATGCAACCTATGAAAAAACCTTCGCGGACATTCACAATATCAAGGTGATGGCAGGAACAGAAAGAAGGAGCGGTTTGAATGATGTTTTCAATGCTTTCCGTAAAAATTACATCTCTGGCGCTGTTGACCAGTTATTTGCCGGAGCATCTGACCAATATATGGTTAATAATGGCTGGGCAAGTCAGAACGCTTACATGAGTTATTTTGGCCGTGTTAATTATGACCTGAGCAGAAAGTATCTTATTGAATTTACATGGAGATATGATGGTTCCTATATGTTCCCGGAAAGTAAACGGTTCGGTTTCTTCCCTAGTGTTTCTGCAGGATGGCGTATCTCAGAGGAAGATTTCTGGAAAAGCAGTTTATCTTTTTTCAATGACTTTAAGATCCGTGGATCATGGGGTCAGCTCGGGAATGACCGTATTGCTGAATATCAATACCTTACAACTTATGGGTTCACATCAGGCAAAACATATGTTTACAATGGAGCTGATGCAAAACTTCTGGTTGAAACAAAAATACCAAACCTGAATGTAACCTGGGAAGTTGCCGGAATGGCAAATATAGGGTTTGATGCATCCTTATTGAATAATAAAGTAACAATTTCAGCTGATTACTTCAATAACGTTCGTTCTCAGATTCTTATCACCAGAAATGCTTCTATTCCAAGTTCTACCGGTTTAACACTGCCTCCTGAAAATATCGGGAAAGTTAAAAACAGCGGATTTGAAGCAGTAGTAGGTTATCGTGGACAGTCAGGAGATTTTGACTATACGGTTTCTGTAAACGGTAGTTATTCCAAGAATAAAATCATGTTCTGGGATGAAACACCGGGAATACCTTTGTATCAGCAGTCAACAGGAAGGCCAATGGGTTCTGCACTGTATTATGAAGCAATAGGCATTTTCAAAGATCAGGCTGCCATTGAGGCTTATCCTCATTGGGCCGGCGCAATGCCGGGTGATGTTATTTTTAAAGACGTTAACAATGATAACGTAATCGATGGTTTAGACAGGGTAATGAACGAAAAGAACAATATGCCAAGGTTTATTGGCGGGTTATCACTTGACCTTCGATATAAGGGATTTGATCTGACAGTTCTTTTACAGGGTACAACAGGCGCTATGGTTTACATTTCACCTGAATCAGGCGAAATTGGTAACTATTACAAGGAATATGCCGACAATCGCTGGACTCCTGAAAATACAGGTGCTACTTATCCAAGAACATGGAACCGCGATGAAGAGTATTGGAGAAGCCAGGGAAATACTTTCTGGATGAGAAACATGAATTATGTCCGCTTAAAGAACTTTGAACTGGGATATAATTTACCCTCAGGTTTAGATAAAACATTGGGTATCGAGGGCCTTCGTTTATATGTAAACGGGCAAAACCTGTTCACTCTCGCTAAGCAGAAACTAATTGACCCTGAACTTCAGGCAGGAACAGATTATCCTCTTGCACGAATTGTTAGCGGTGGTATAACATTAACATTCTAAATTTATTAACAATGAAAAAGACATTAAATATATTGATGATTCTATCAATCATCGTAATGCTTTTCTCCTGTGAGAGTAAGGATGACTTTCTTAATAAACAACCATTAGGAGACTATTCTGAAACCGCGGTATGGAGCGATCCTGCACTGGTTCAGACTTTTGTGAACAGTATGTACAGAAATGCACTGGGCTTTCCATTCGCTATCGAGCGTCTTTCTGACTATTCAGATGAAACGTTGTTTACTCCCGACTGGGATGTAACCAATTTTAATAAAAGTTTGATGACATCTGATGGTCTTTTAGGTTGGAGCGTTGATTGGGGTGGTGGCGATCCGAGTAATCATACCTGGCATTTCCGCTGGTCACCGTTATACTCCAACATAAGACGCACAAACATCTTCTTTAATAAAATCGGTGCAGTCAAAGGTGACGTACCTGTTATCTCCGACCTGAAGGGACAAGCTTATTTCATGCGTGCCTGGACCTATTTTTATTTAACTACTCTTTATGGCGGTGTTCCGATAGTTACCAAGGCTTATACATTGTCAGACAAATATGATGTTCCGAGGGACACCTATGAAAGCTGTATTAATTATATAGTAGGTCAACTCGATTCTGCAGCGCTTAATCTGGGAGACGCATATCCTGCTGATGGTCGTGTATCCAAAGGTGCAGCATTGTCCCTTAAAGCCAGAGTTTTGCTATATGCAGCAAGTGATCTGCACAATCCTGCCAAAAACGGAATTGTAACAAGCGGATACTCAAATCCTGAATTGTTAGGCTATACGGGTGGTGATGCTGCTGCCCGCTGGACTTCTGCCAAAAATGCTGCCAAAGCAGTAATTGACCTTGGGAAGTATGAACTGTACAAAGCAACTCCTGCAGCCGGTGATTCAATAGCTCAGAACTTTGTTGAACTGTTTACATCAAAGGGAACCAGCGAAGACATTCTTCTTCAGTTCTTTTCTCCAAAAACTGATGAAAGCTGGAGTGGCTATAATCCCGCATTATACTGCGGACCTAACGGTTACCACAACTGGGGAAACAACACACCTCTTGGTGACGTGGTTGATGAATATGAAATGAAAGATGGGAGCAAATTTGACTGGAGTAACCTTGTTCAAAAAGCTAATCCTTATGTTAAACGCGAAGCACGTTTCTATGCAAGTATCCTTTATGAAGGTGTCCAATGGAGAACACGTCCGTCTGATGCTCTCCTGATTGATCCATTCAGCAAGATTCAGGTTGGATACGTTTATAACTCAAGTAATACTATGATCAAAGCCGGTCTTGATACTCGTTCAGGGCCGATAGAAGACTGGAACGGAGGTAAAACCGGATATTACTTAAGAAAATATGTTGATCCTTCTGTAGATCCGCAGTATGTAAAACAGGATGTTCCGTTTAAGCACCTTAGATATGGGGAGATTCTGTTAAATTATGCAGAAGCCTGTATCGAACTTACTCAGGATGCTGAAGCGCGCACCTATATAAATATGATACGTACACGTGCCGGACAACCTGACTTACCTGAAACATTAACAGGCGATGCATTACGCCAGGCATGCCGTCATGAACGGCGTATTGAACTGGCGTTTGAGGATCACCGTTTCTGGGATGTACGCCGCTGGCTGATTGGAGCTGAAGCATATAAGCAGACTTCTGCCGTTGACGTCCGTTATAATACTACAGACGCAACTGTTCCTTACTACAGAAAAGCTGACGGTTCAACATATGGTGCACCTATTTACGCTAAGAAGGATACTCCTGGAGATTCAAGAGCATGGGATAAAAAAATATATTTCTTCCCTATTTTGCGTGATGAGATGAATAAAAATACTATGCTTGTTCAGAATCCGGGGTACTAAAGAAATCTGAAAATTTTTAATTTGTAATTCGAATATCAAAAGAGGCCGGTCACATTGACCGGCTTTTTTTATTTTGAGCCACTTAAATTTCGTTTTTCCTCTAAAATCAAAATAGTCCGAAATCGACAATCCGAAATCAATGTGAAATAGTAAGTTTTATAAGTATCAGGAATCATAACTAAGAACCCATTGATTTTCTTCGTTTACCCCGACCCCATGGGGAGCGAAGAAAATCAATTTACTCCCCTTGGGGATGGGGTAAATAAATTGATTTTCAAGCGATTTGCGTTTCTTTATATATAATTGCCGATAGCTACAATAAGTTTAAACTGACACTACTTGTAAATAACATAATACCAGAAGGTATTCCCAAATTGTCTTCTCAGTGCCGGCTCTGCTGCTTTGGGGTTGTTATTGTATTGTTGAAAAACAGAGATAAACTGATTCCAACGGAGTCTTGTATTTTCATTTATCTGAATATTTCCGGGAAGAGTTAGTTTTTTCTTATTCAATGTGGAATATGTTACAATAGCCTCTTCAACGTTAACAGGTATTCTATTATAACCAAATCTCTCAAATTCAAGCAGCGCCTCAGCGATGCCCTGATAATTCTTTTTAAGCAGCATAAATGCCAGTTTATACTCAAACGCTTTTTTGCTTGATGAATCAGCAGACAGGATTTTTTCAATATTAATATATGGATTATCTGTAATCGAGAAAAAATCAGTTGTTAACCTGTTTTGCCTCTTTTCTTCAAGTTCTTTGTCAGCAATAATTTCAGTAGTATTATTTGTCAGCTTCCCGAATGCTTCTGCCTCTTTTTTATAGAAAAGGGTGTTCTTTAATAGTGCTATATATTTTGATGCTACTTCATAATTGCCATTAATTATTTCGGTTTTTATCAGCATTTTCAGTCCTTCCGGTGAAAGCCCCTTCATTACCATATTCTCGAATGCCCAACGATGGGATTCATTAATCATACCTATAGTGTAATAGAAATATCCTCCCCGCTTCAGTACTTCTCCTGTCATTTCCCATTTCAGGAAAAGAGTTTTGCCATCGGGACTTTGCGGAAAGTTAAACAGCATATCATCCAGTTTATCTCTTTCGCAAAGTGCAATATTATTCAGAAAGATTGTAAGATAATTAGTAGAAGGGTTAGCAGTATTATATACAATTATTTCATCATACCTGTTCTGATAGAATAACTTCTCCACATGAAAATACTGATTGTCCTTTTCATCAAATTTTTGGACACCAATTACGACAAGGGTAGATCCCACCAGGGAGGCAGTTATAAAATCTTTCAGGGTTTCAGTAACCTTCATTTTACCGGGCAAACGAAACCTGATCCCGGCTATTAAGGGGAGAATTGAAAGAATAGCTGCAACAGTAAGGAAGAGTTTTGATTGTGATCCGGTATTAAGGTCAGAAAACGGGAATTGCATAAGGGTTTTCCCGGTTTGAAAAAAAAGAAATTCTTTTGAGAAATAGAAAGTCAGAAAGACAAGACACCACAAAACAATAATTTTTGTCCATCCTTTTTTCTCCTTACCTAATGCAAAAAATATTGTAATGAGTATTAAAAAGAGCCATACAAAACCACCGGTAACAAAATACAAAAAAGGAGTTATTATAACAGGGATCCATCCTCTCAAAGCGGTTAAATATCTTACAGCGAGGCAGAAAGCAGAAAGTTGAATTAACAGCCCAAGATTATTATTTATCAGAAACCGGTAATCTGTCTGAAGATAAAAAAGGATTGCCCCGATTACAAAAGGGAGGAATTTTGCCTTTTCCCCGGTTGAAAGATGTATTATTCCAGATATAACTATTGCGATCAAAGTAATTATAACTGAAACAATTACGGCGCCGGCAAGCGGGTAATAAAAGAATGTTGAGAGGAATTTTCCAAACCAGATAAGAAGGCCCCCAGGCTGATTAAGATTCTCTTTCAGGAAAT
The DNA here is from genome assembly GCA_037127735.1 of Bacteroidota bacterium. Classification (GTDB taxonomy): domain Bacteria; phylum Bacteroidota; class Bacteroidia; order Bacteroidales; family VadinHA17; genus LD21. The sequence goes on along the minus strand of JBAXXU010000050.1, from coordinate 16,301 downwards.
CATAAGAAAAGATAAAGAGAGAAGATTTTTCCTGATAGAAAAAGATGTAGTCTTCAAAAAATCCAAAATAGATGAACGAAAAAATAAAGAATACCAGGTATGGCAGGAATGAAAACCCAACAACATTATCTTGTTTAAATATCTTCATCTTTTTTTGATTTTCTTCGTTTACCCCGGCCCCAAGGGGAGCGAAGAAAATCAATTTACTCCCCCCTCGCCTTCGCGTAGCCGCTACGGCAGAGCAAGGTTGGGGATGGGGTAAATAAATTGATTTTCAAGCGATCCGGAACATCTTTTTTATTTATAGTGTTGCTTATTTCATCTTTTATACCATTTAGCCTGAATAGCCTCCTTTTTAGCAAGTTTCCGGATTTCGCCCGGATTCAGGTTAATTTTAACAGTCGAAAATTCAGGAATGTTAAATGTTTTCAAATAGCGCTTATAGAATTCCGGATCCTTCTGTGGCAGGATAAAAGGTTTATCGGATGTTCCGTCTTCCTCGATAAATGAGATGTACGGTCGGGCGGTTAACCCGTCTCCACGCTTGCTACTGAATACAAGCCATTTGCCATTCGATGACCAGGAGTGATAACTGTCGGAGAAATCACTGTTGAGGTCGAGCCGGGAAGCTCTGAAATTTTCAAGATCAATTGAATAAAGGTCAGCCTCTTTATGCCAGATAGGGAAACAGCCGTAATCGGCCATTGTAAGAACAAGAAATCTGCCATCGGGAGAGATCCTGGGAAAGGAAACACTTTTATTTAATTGTGCCGCGTCAAAAACAAGTTCAGCCTCTCCGAATCCTCTTTTTTCAATATCAAATTTGACACGGAATAAATTGTATCTTATCTGTTTATAATCATACTGTTCCCCAACCTGGTCTGCCCTGCAGAAATAGAGGTATTTTCCGTCAGGCGACCATTCCGGGTATGTATCCATAAATTTTTCTTTACCGGTAAGCTCAATGTTCATAATCTCATTCTTCTCCACATCATAAAGAACAAGCGATGATTCGAGGTCGCTCACTTCAACCTTCTTATTATCCGCGGCATGAAATCGCTGAATAATCTTATTGGATGAAAAGGCAACAAATTTTCCGGAAGGATGCCAGCGGGGATAAACGGCCCCATTCTTCATCTCTTTGGTTTTCAGATTAATCTTTCTGAATTCACCGGCTGAAGAGAAATAGGTACCTCCCATGTTACCCCTTATATGAAATAGAAAATCACCGGTTTTCCCGTTGTTAAAGGAGTGGCAGTTAACGCAATTCTCATCGACGATGCTGTTCTCGATCAATGATTGCGTTTTGAAGTTTTCAAGCTTTCGCCGGTTAATACTTAATTCAGCCCAGCTCTCATAACCTGGATATAGCAGTCTGTAATATAAATATGGGTCTATTGCTTCGGAAGCTACCTTGTTTGTGATAGTACTGAATTTTGACCATTGTCCCTGATCATCTCTTGCATAAATGTCCACTTTAAACTCCTTGCCGGTATTGCTTTGCAGCATTTTCCGCCACTTGTTTTCAGGAATTCTGATTATACCTTTTTTGGAATAAACTTCAATTTCAATTACTGTAGCGGAGGAAAATTTTACAAAAAATGCTGATCCATTTTCTTTGACGATGAAGTTCAAAGGGGCAATGTTTGGAGGAATTGTAACCCCGGAATAGTCGGGTTCGATCTTTGGGGCCAATTCTGAAACAGCTTTATCGCCATTTGGTTTACTGCCACAACTATACAGAAAGAAAAGTGCGACTAAAAAATACAAATGTCTTGTAAAAAAAATCTCCCAAACAGTATTTCCCATTGATATTCTTCGTTTACCCCGGCCCCTGTTTTCTGAATTCATCCCCCCGCCTTTTACCCCCTAAATCCCCCAAATGGGGGACTTTGGATTTGTTTTTTAAGGGAAGGTGATGGATGATAAGTTAAATCATCCTGGTATGAGGTGATAAATAAGTGCGAAAAGTAGTAAAAAAAGCTGTCATTTGCCTTCTTGCTTCTGATTTAGCGGAATAATATTTTAGTCTGATTAATTCATAAACTTTGTGAGCCTTTGTGTAACCCTTTGTGCAACTTAGTGTTTAATATTTTTTTACCACGAAGGTACACAAAGTACATCACAAAGTAACACAAAGGAAAAGAGCACTTTAAGCATATTTGTGAATAATTCAGGTTAAGTTAAAAAACATTAAAGGGAGATAATTATTTGTTTTTTAAAAAGCCAATGTTTACATTTGGTTACAATGAAAATTAACCAGCGGTAATCAGTTTTTAAAGTTCTCATTAATCTAAACCAATATGAAAAAATCAAGTATTTCAAGACGTAATTTTCTTGGTAAAGCGGCAACTGTAGGAGTCGCGGGGGTAGTAATCCCTTCAATAATAACAAGTTGTGCCCGTGAAACAAAAAAGGTTGTGGCAATCCCTGCAATGCTCGACCAGGCGCCCGACGGGCCGGTTCTGAAAGCAGGAGTTATAGGGTGCGGTGGCCGGGGAACCGGCGCTGCAATTAACTTTTTGAGTGCAGGGCCAAACCTTCAGATTGTAGCTCTGGGCGATACATTCCAGGACCGTGTTGATGCCTGCAGAGCGGAAATCTTAAAACAAAAGGGACAGGATGTTCCTGTTGAAAAGTGTTTTGTAGGTTTCGATGCTTATCAGAAGGTTATTGATGCCGGCGTGGATATTGTTATTCTGGCTACACCTCCATCATTCCGACCCGATCATCTGGCAGCAGCAATTTCAGCTAAAAAACATGTATTTGCTGAAAAACCGGTTTGCGTTGACCCTGTTGGCGCGAGATCAATAATGGCTACTGCTCAAAAAGCAAAAGGGATGGAGCTGTCTATCGTTACCGGTACACAACGTCGTCACCAGCGCGATTATATAGCTACATGGCAGCAGGTTGCCCAGGGTGCAATGGGTGATATCGTTGGTGGAAATGTTTACTGGAATGGCGGTAAACTATGGCATCGTGAAAATAACCCAACCTGGACTGAAATGGAATGGATGATCCGCGACTGGGTTAACTGGACATGGCTTTCAGGCGATCATATTGTTGAGCAGCATGTTCATAACCTCGATGTAATGAACTGGTTCACAGGCGCTCATCCGGTTAAGGCAGTTGGAATGGGCTCAAGACTTCGCCGTGTAACAGGAAACCAATATGATAATTTCAGTGTGGACTTTACTTTTGAAAATGGTACACACTTCCACAGTATGTGCCGCCAGATCAACGGTACTACTTCTAATGTTTCCGAAAGAATACAGGGATCAAAAGGTTCAACAAACTGCCACAACTCAATCCTGGATCTTGCAGGAACCGAGGTTTGGAAATATGAATATCCATTGGATAAAGATGGAAAACCGGGCAGAAGTGTAAGTGTTGATCCTTATGTTCAGGAACATATCGACCTGATTACGGCTATCCGCACAGGCAAACCAATCAATGAAGCAGAGAATACCGCTATTTCAACCATGGTTGCAATAATGGGCCGTATTTCAGCTTATACCGGAAAAGAAACCACATACGAAGAAATGATGAACTCCGACCTCAAACTCGGTCCAAAAGTATTTGCATTGGGTCCTGTAGATGTTGACAAAACAGTGCCAATAGCGGGACTTGCGTACGTTAAAGGTGAGGACTAAGCTATTAATCAGGTTTTATCATATCATTTAATATGGATAGTTCGAGAAGAGACTTCATAAAAAAGGCCACTGCTACAGGAGCTGCTATTTTAGCTGCTCCTGCAGTGTTTGGCGCTTCAGCCACATCGAAGAAACAGAAATCAGCTGATGCAAACACTCCGTTCAAACTGAAATATGCTCCGGGTATCGGAATGTTTAGTGAACATGCCGGCAAAGATATCATTGATAACATTAAGTTCTGTTACGATATGGGCTTCAGGGCTATGTTCGATAACGGATTAATGGGACGGCCGGTTGAAGATCAGGTAAAAATAGCTAATGAGATGCAGCGCCTTGGTATGGAGCTTGGTCCCTTTGTGTTGTATGCCGATTTCGCGGTTACATCGTTCGTTCTAAATAAACCGGAGATCCGAGCAATGTTGGTTAACAAGATGAAAGAGGGTGTTGAGGTGGCGAAACGGACAGGCGTAAAATGGGCATTGGTTGTTCCCGGACGATACGATGAGAGGCTTCATAGAGATTATCAGACAGCAAATGTTATTGACAACCTGAGATATTGCTGTGATGTAATGGAACCGGCCGGTCTGACAATAGTAATAGAACCATTAAATACTATACATGATCATCCGGGATTATTCCTTACCGGCATGCCACAATCCTATGCAATATGCAGAGCTGTTAACCGGCCTGTCTGTAAGATCGTAGAAGATATTTATCACCAGCAGATCACCGAAGGGAACCTGATTCCGAATATTGAAGCCTCCTGGAGTGAAATTGCAGCTTTCCATCTTGGAGATAATCCGGGAAGAAATGAACCAACAACCGGTGAGATCAACTTTAAGAATGTATTCAAATACATAACTAGTAAGAATTACCAGGGTGTTCTCTGCATGGAACATGGTATAAGTAACAGGACCAGGGAAGGTGAAGCTCGCGTAATAGAGGCATACCGGGAATGTGATAGTTTTTAAACGCAATTAACTCTAAACCGAAAGAGGCTGCAAAAACAGCCTCTTTTTGTAAAGTTTCTAATAAGAAAATAAATGAAAAAGATCAGTCTGTTTATTAATTTAATATTATTAATTATGATGTTCTCAGCACCGGGAAATTCTCAACCCATCAGGCTTTATGCCGGAACTTATACCGAAAACGGCCAGAAAGGATTATCTCTCTTTGATCTGAACCGGGATGAAGGTTCATTTAAATTATTGTCTGAATCGGATGCCGGTACAAACCCTTCATATTTTTGTATCTCAGAAAAGAACGGGTTGATCTATGCCGCTAATGAAGTAATGAAATTCAACGGACATCGGGGTGGAGGTGTAACAACCTTAAGATATAATGCTAAAACACAAGGGATTGAAAAGGTAAAAGAAATGGCTGTGCCAAACGGAGCGCCCTGCTTTATATCTATATCTCCCGGCAATGATTATTTGTTTATGGCAAATTATACCGGCGGTTCAATAGCCGTGGTTAAACTTGATGAAAAAGGAATACCGGTAAGCTTAACAGATACAATACTTTACGAAAAAGAAGAGGGAAAAGTTTCACATGCTCACATGATATCATTCGATCCGAAAGGAAAGAGGGTTTATTTAACAGACCTGGGGTTGAACAGGATTGTAATATATAATTTTGATCCTGTTACAGGTCGGTTGAACCAAATTCAGAATGGCATTGTTAAACTGGCAAAAGGCGCAGGGCCGCGGCATTTTGTTTTTAGTTCGGACGGCACAAAAATGTATGTCATTTGTGAACTTAACTCGACTATTTCAGTTTTCGATGTTGCTGAAAACGGAGAGCTTGCATTACTTCAGACATTGTCAACTTTGAAGGAAGGATTTAAGGGAGAAAGCTTTTGTGCAGACATTCATATAGGGAAGAATGGTGATTTTCTTTATGGCTCGAACAGGGGCGAAAATACGATAGTTACTTTCAGGATCGGATTGGATGGAAAGCTGACTCTTGCGGGACACACCGATTGCGGGGGTAACTGGCCAAGGAACTTTGTGATTGATCCTTCAGGAAAAAATCTTCTCGTTGCAAATGAAAAATCAGGAAATATTTCACTCTTCAGAATTGATGAAAAATCAGGCCTTCCTCTTGAAACAGGAAAAGATTATAAGATTAACTCGCCGGCTTGTTTAAAATTTAAATGAAATTGTTTTTCAGAAATTTCTCCGTATAATTATTATCAAAATAAAGGAACGGATGAATCGCAATGCATTTCTTACAAAATTACGGGAACAGTCAGATATTAAATGGGATATAATTGTTATCGGGGGTGGTGCAACCGGACTGGGAGTAGCCCTCGATGGAGCCTCGCGGGGATATAAAACACTTTTACTTGAACAATCTGATTTTGCCAAAGGTACCTCCTCGCGAAGCACGAAACTGGTTCATGGTGGCGTACGTTATATGGCACAGGGCGACCTGCTCCTTGTTATGGAGGCCTTGCGCGAACGGGGGTTGATGCTTAAAAATGCTCCTCATCTCACTTCAAACCAGGAATTTGTTATCCCGGTTTATACTTTTTGGGATGCCATAATGTACACGGTCGGACTGAAATTCTACGACCTGCTCGCGGGTAGGTTAAGTATGGGGAAATCTTATTTCATTAACCGGAAAAACACGCTGATCAGGTTACCTAACCTTATATCAAAAGGATTAAAAGGAGGTGTGGTTTATCACGATGGGCAGTTTGACGACTCGCGTATGGCGCTGGCGCTGGCTCAAGCCTGTGTCGAAAAAGGAGGTATGGTTCTGAATTATTGCAAAGTAACCGGCTTGCTCAAGAATGAGAATGGTAAAATAAATGGCGTGAGTGCGAAGGAAATTGTTTCAGGAGACGAATTTACTCTGAGAGCTAACCTCGTGATAAATGCAACCGGGGTGTTCGCTGATGATATATCCAGAATGGACAACCCTCAATCAAAGCCTACAATAAGACCCAGTCAGGGGGTACATATTGTCCTCGATAAATCTTTCCTCCAGAGTAACTCGGCAATTATGATACCCAAAACTTCCGATGGAAGGGTTCTCTTTGCAATCCCATGGTACAATGAAGTTGTTGTCGGAACTACCGATACGCCTCTCGATGAAATAAGTTTAGAACCGGTAGCTCTGGATATAGAGATCAATTTTATCCTGCAAACAGCTGAAAAATATCTTGTCAAGCCACCCCGGCGTGAAGATATCCTCTGCATTTTTGCCGGATTGCGACCTCTGGCTGCAAACCCCGATAATCCCGGTTCAACGAAGGAAGTCTCGCGAAGGCATAAGATAACTCTTTCTCCTTCAGGGCTTCTTTCTATTATAGGCGGAAAGTGGACTACATACCGCCGTATGGCTGAGGAGACTTTAGATAAAGCAATAAAAGCAGGTTTCCTTGCGAGAAGGAAATGTGTTACCGCAGACCTTAAGTTGACAAAACTTGCCGTGAGTAATCCATCTGACCGTTTGAATATATACGGGGAACGGTCATCTGAGATTAAAAAGATGATAAATGAAAATCCCGGTTTGGGGATGCCTATTGATCCCAGACTGCCATATACAAAAGCTGAGTTGATATGGATTTGCAGGAATGAAATGCCCGTAAATATTGAGGACTTACTTGCAAGAAGAACACGTGTTTTATTTCTAAATGCCCGGGCCGGTTTAGAAATAGCCTCTGAAGTAGCCGGTTTGATGGCAGAAGAGGGAGGGTACGATATTAAATGGCAGAAAGAGCAAATAGAATCATATAATCAATTAGTTAAAAACTATATTTAAAGAAAATGAAAGAATTCATCTTGGCACTCGATCAGGGAACAACCAGCTCCCGGGCAATAGTATTCGACCATAACGGTCTTCCGGTAGCGACTGCACAAAAGGAATTTACTCAGTTTTACCCCAAACCCGGATGGGTTGAGCACGACCCTGATGAAATCTGGTCAACACAGGCCGGGGTAGCGCTTGAAGCTATAACAAAGGCCGGAATAGAAAGCACAAATATCGCGGCTATTGGTATCACTAACCAGCGTGAGACTACCATCGTGTGGAACAGGAAGACCGGCAAACCCATTCATAATGCCATAGTGTGGCAGGACAGGCGTACCGCTGACTTCTGTGACCGGTTAAAAAGTGAAGGTCAGAGCCGGAAGATCCTTGAAAAAACCGGTCTTATCATAGATGCCTATTTTTCTGCAACAAAAGTCCGGTGGATACTCGATAATGTGAAGGGAGCCAGAGAGCTTGCTGACGATGGGCAACTGGCATTCGGAACTGTTGATTCATGGCTTGTATGGAACCTGACACGGGGCGGGTTACATATAACAGATGTATCGAATGCCTCCAGAACAATGTTATTTAATATTCATTCACTAAAATGGGATGAAGAATTACTCGGGATTTTTAATATTCCCTCAAGCATGCTTCCTGAGGTAAGGTCATCAAGCGAAGTATATGGCAAAACTGCAGGTCTGTTCGCTTCCTCTATACCTGTTGCAGGAATTGCCGGTGACCAGCAGGCAGCCTTGTTCGGTCAAATGTGTATTGACCCGGGGATGGTAAAGAACACTTATGGAACAGGTTGCTTCATGATGATGAACATTGGAAACAAACCTGGTGAGTCAAAAAATAAACTTCTCACAACCGTTGCCTGGAGAATTGGCAACGAGACACAATATGCTTTTGAAGGGAGTATTTTTATTGCGGGAGCAGTGGTTCAATGGTTACGCGATGGGCTGGGAATTATTAAACAATCGGCTGATATTGAGGAGCTTGCTGCCAGGGTAAAAGACAGTGAAGGAGTCTATTTTGTTCCCGCGTTCGCCGGGCTTGGCGCTCCACACTGGAACCAGCATGCGCGGGGAACAATGGTTGGTATCACAAGAGGTTCAACATCAGCTCATATTGCCAGGGCGGCTTTAGACAGCATTGCATATCAGACACTGGAGGTGTTGCTTGCCATGCAAAATGATTCCGGTATTGACATCCGCGAGTTACGTGTTGATGGTGGAGCAACCGTGAATAACCGGCTTATGCAATTCCAGTCCGATTTATTACAGGCAAAAGTTGTACGTCCCAGGATTACGGAAACGACAGCGCTCGGAGCCGCTTATCTTGCCGGACTTGCAGTTAATTACTGGATCGATATAAAGGAAGTTAAGCAACAATGGCAGATAGATCGTACCTTTTCTCCGCAGATTGAAGCAGGAGCTACACTATCACTTATAAAAGGCTGGCGTCGTGCGGTAAACGCCTCAAAAGCGTGGGCGGACGATTCTAATCAATAACTAAAAACTAAATAAAATGAATGTATTTTTTGCTGAATTTTTCGGAACTGCCATGATCATCGTATTTGGAGGAGGTGTGGTAGCTAATGTAAATCTTAATAAAACCAAAGGGAACAATAGTGGCTGGATAGTAATAACCTTTGGATGGGCCGTCGGAGTATTTACAGGTGTATTAATTGCTGCGCCAATCAGTGGGGCACATTTGAATCCTGCTGTAACGCTGGCACTTGTACTGGCAGGCAAATTTTCTCTTTCCCTATTGCCCCTCTACGTATGCGCCCAGTTACTCGGTGCAATGTTTGGAGCTTTTCTTGTATGGGTAGCTTATAAGAAACATTTTGATGCTACAGATGATGCCAATGCAAAACTGGCAGTCTTCTGCACCGGGCCCAATATCAGGAGCTATTGGTATAACGTTGCAACGGAGGTTATAGCAACTTATGTTCTTGCCCTGGCAGTACTTTATATGGCTGAACCAAAGGTTGGCCTTGGTTCATTAAGTGCATTACCTGTTGCAATTGTTGTCCTTGGACTGGGCTTGTCATTAGGTGGTCCCACCGGATATGCCATCAATCCTGCACGCGACCTCGGTCCGCGGATAATGCATTTCATTCTGCCTATACCACAAAAACGCGACAGTGATTGGAAATACTCCTGGGTGCCGGTTCTTGGACCGTTAGTGGGAGCGAGTCTTGCAGCATTAATGTTTCTGATTTTTAATGGAGCTTAACAAAAAAAACAGATGTTGGATTCCTGGGAACGATCTTAAATGATATCTTTGCCGGAATTAAAACAGGAATAAACAAAATACAAAAAGAATTGTTTTAAATAAACAAATTACTAAATATAGAAAACTATGAAGAAAATTTTAATTTTACTGTTAGTTGTCGTCTTCTCTTTACCTCAATTAGTAGCTCAGGAATCTACTTTTGTTAAGGGAGATAAAGTTCTTAACCTTGGATTAGGTCTGGGATCAATTTATTACTCGGGATTAGGTTATAAAAGTCAAATACCTCCTGTGTCAGCTTCATTTGAGGTAGGAATTGTTGATAACATACTCGAAAAAGGAGTGATTGGAGTAGGAGGTTATTTTGGATATTCGTCTTATAAATATTCGAGTGATTGGAAAACTTCAAATTTAATAATTGGGGCCAGAGGTAATTTCCATTATCCTTTGGTAAATAAGCTTGACACATACACCGGACTGATGATCGGTTACAATGTTGTGTCTAATTCATCATTAGGCGCTTATTCCGGTATCTACAGCGGATCAGCAAGCCGCATTGTTTCTGCATGGTTTGTTGGCGGGAGATATTATTTCAGCGAGAATTTTGCTGTGATGGCCGAACTCGGGTATGGTGTAACTTACCTGAACCTGGGAGTTGCTCTTAAATTTTAAAAAATTTACACTACTAAAGTAAAGCAGTCCTCCATAACAGAGGGCTGTTTTTTTAGTTACAATCCTGTTCAACCCTGATGATTGATTTTATCTCATATCCGTTATCAACAGCTTTTTGCAGTAACATCCTGTAAGTTGTTTCATCCATTTTCTTTTCCCTGGCCAGTATCCATAAATACTTCAGTGACGGATCTCCGACAAGAACATACCTGTAATCTTTATCAAGGTACAGTATCCAGTAGTCTCCGGAAAATGGCCAGAAAAACTGTACCTTAAGTTTCGCCGGGCTCTTTTTATCAGGTATCCAGGCAACACCCTGAGCAGATGTGCTTTTATGAGGGTCAGCAATGTAATTACCTTTATTTAATACTGTAATTTTTCCGTCATCACGAAGAGTATAAGTGGCGGAAGTACACTTTAATTTCCTTTCAAAATAGTTAGGAAGCCGGGCAATCTCGTACCAGAAGCCTTTATACCTATTCAGATCAACAGTTGCTACAACAGAAGGTACCTTTTGTGAAAAGGCTAAATTGAACATCATGATTGCAATGATGAATAATATTGATTTCTTCATTCTTTCTTTTTTATAAGAACAACTATGAAAGTAAACAGTTCAAATAAGTTTGAATTTTTTTTTCACCGGCTTCGCGCACTCTGCCGTTAAAAAGGCCTTTTTAAACAGCTCCGATAACGTACACTATATTAGTTTCTTACCTCCCACACCTCAGGAGAGGGTATTGGGTAAGGTAAAATGCAGGGTAGGGATTAGATCCGGAAAATACGGCAGTCTTATCCTTTTTTGCATATCTTTGTAACAAATGAATAATGCTTATTATTCAAAGAATGAGTCAGTCGCCGGATCAGATCAGGATATTTTACGAGATAGCGTTGGAGGTGGGGCGTAGTCACAACCTTTACGAAATGCTGAGGTATTCGCTTGCTGCCTACGAAAAGAAGTTGAATTGTGTAACAGGGGTAATTATCAGAAATATACCTTCAGGTGAGTCAGGTTTTAGAACTGAAATGATTTCTTCAATCCCTTATGTTTTGATTGCAAAAAGCGCTTACCATAAAATTGAAAAGCTTATACCGACTTCCTTTTCAAAGAGAGAATTGAGTGCTTTTCGAAGAAAGCTACCCTTGAAAGGAAAATTGGAGGAGCAATTGTTTTTTCATATAATGGATCTGAAGGATTTCGGATTTTTGATTTTATTAAGAAAAGGTAACTTTTTGGATGATGATCTTATAAACACTCTCGAGGACTTAAATTTCAGGCTTGCCGGGGCATGCATTATGTGTACTAAAAGCGAAGCCATTGAAGAGAATGAATCGCGATACCGACGCCAGCAGGAACTTCTTCCCGAGATGCTATGCGAAATCAACCCCGATGGTATGGTAACTTTCGCTAATAATTATGCTATTGAAAAGGTGGGCTATTCAATGCAGGAGCTGAAAAATGGATTTAATATTCTTAATATTATTCATCCGGATGAGCATGAGCAGTTTAAGAAGAATTTATCTAATTCCCTGATACACAACAAGCTTCCGCCACGAGAATATACCATAGTAAAAAAGGATGGGACTACATTTCCGTCTCTCGTTTATACAAACCAATTATTAAAAAACAATAAAGCTGTAGGGCTTATTGGTGTTATGATTGATATTCCCGAACTTAAAGAAAACAGAAATAAGTTAGAGCAATATACTGAAAGACTTGAACTTGCACTGCTTGGCAGCGATGCCGGGTTATGGGACTGGAATATTATAACCGGCGATGTATATTTTAGTGACAGATGGTGCAATATGCTTGGATATGAGGTATCTGAAATAGAGCCAAATGTATCTTCATGGGAAAAGCTCGTTCACCCCGATGATATGCCACTGGTGACGGAAATGTTGAACAGACATCTCGAGAACAAAGCGCCTGTATATCAGACTGAACACCGGGTAAAAACTAAAACAGGCGAATGGAAATGGATATTAGACACCGGTAAAGTAACCAAAAGAGATGATTCAGGAAAAGCCCTCCGGGCAGCAGGAACACATATTGATATTTCTGAAAGAAAGGAAACGGAAGCTCTTACAAAAATTGAACATGATTTAAGCAGAAAATTAACCAACGCTAAAAGCTTTGATGAGACACTTAAAATATGCCTTGAATCTGCAATACAATACCCACAAATGGATTGTGGCGGTATATATATTGAAGATGATTCTGACGGAAGCTTCAGGCTCATTCAACATTTTGGCCTATCCGATGAGTTTGTAAAAGCCGCATCTTTTTACCCTGTCGGTTCTCCTAATGCCATGATTATCAGGGAGGGTAACCCATTGTATTCAAAACACCGGGATATAGTTCAAAACAGTAAAACTTTTAAAGTAGAGATTTTGAAAGCAACGGCAATACTACCGATTGTATATCTAAACAAGTCAATAGGGTGCATGAATATTGCTTCAAGATCATTTTTACAAATCCCCGATTTATCCCGTAATATTCTTGAAAAAATAGCATTACATGTTGGTTCTTTTATAATTCAGGCTAAGAATGAAGATAAACTTCGCCAAAACCAACAAGATCTCCATACTCTCTTTAATACCATAGATGATTTCCTTTTTATTCTTGATATGGATGGGAAAATAATTCATTTCAATTCTACTGTTACAGGAAGGCTTGGTTATGCTGAAAGTGAATTAATAAACGAGCATGTTTTAAAGGTTCATCCGCCTGACAGACATGAAGAAGCAACCATTAAAATTCAGGGAATGTTGATGGGAACAGAAAATGTTTGCAGAGTATCATTATTATGTAAAGATGGTTCGGAAATCCCGGTTGAAACAAAAGTAAAAAAAGGTAAGTGGAACGGCAAAGATGTTATTATAGGTATAACCCGCGATACTACCGAGAGGAAGAGTTATGAAAAACAGATCAGGGAAAATGCCGAAAGGCTTGAAATGGCCCTGCTGGCAAGTGATGCCGGTTTGTGGGACTGGAACTTAAGAACCAACGAATTGATATTAAACGATAAATGGCGTGCGATGCGGGGCTATGAACCCAACCTGACAAATTACAATTTTGATATTTGGGAAGAGTTTTTACATCCCAACGATAAAGATTCCACATTTAATGCGCTTAACGATCACCTCGCGAACAAAACACCCTTTTATCAGGCCGAATACCGCTCCAGAACCAAATCAGGGCAATATATCTGGGTATTAGATACCGGTAAAATAATGGAGTACGATGCAGAGGGGAAACCTTTGCGCGTTGTAGGAACAAATATTGATATCACTTCCAAAAAAGAAAATGAGCTTATCCTGTAGCAAAATTTCCGACAGCAGGAATTATTATCCGAAATAGCTCTTGAAATAAATTCACTTGATGATTTCGAAAAACGGATTAATTCAATTCTTAATAAAGCAGGAACCCATACCGATGTAAGCAGGGTATATATTTTCGAAGACTTCAGCGATGGACTGACAACAAGCAACACGTATGAATGGTGTAACAGGAACATCCCTCCTCAAAAGAATGAATTACAGGGTATTCCCTATGAAATTATTCCATCGTGGAAAAAAATGCTCTTTGATAAAGGATGTGTATTTTCTGAAAATATCTCCGAATTACCCGATGATCTCAGGGCAATACTGGAGCCACAGGAAATAAAGTCAATAATAGTTTATCCATTGTTTGTTCAGGGCGCTTTCTTCGGTTTCATAGGGTTTGATGAATGTATAAGGTTTAAATACTGGTCCAAATCTGAACTGGAGTTACTGCGAACATTTTCCGGCATCATCGCGAATGCCTATGAACGAAAAATTATGGAACAATCTATAATTGACGAGCGCGATAAAGCCAATAATGCCAACAGGGCTAAAAGCGAGTTCCTCGCTAATATGAGCCATGAGATACGTACGCCAATGAACGCGATACTGGGCTTTAGTGAAGCGCTATACCATAAGCTCGATTCAGTGCATCATCGTAAAATGGTAAAGTCAATTCTGAGCAGTGGCAACCTGCTGTTATCTTTATTGAATGATATTCTCGATTTATCGAAAATAGAGGCCGGTAAACTTGAAATTTCACAACAGCCTGTTGACCTTAAAAATATTCTCAGGGAAATTAAATTACTCTTTAGTGATAAGACCTTGAAAAAGGGCATTGAAATAAATATTTTTATTCCCAACGATTTTCCCGGTATCCTTATGCTGGATGAGATCAGAATAAACCAGGTAATATTCAACCTTGTCGGGAATGCCGTAAAATTCACTCATCGGGGATATGTTAATCTGAGTGTTGCCTTCAATCCCCATTCCGGAGATTCCGGAGAACTGACAATTGAAGTAGAAGATTCAGGCATAGGAATACCCGAATCGCAAAAAGAGTTGATCTTTGAGGCCTTCAGACAACAATCAGGTCAGTCGAACAGAACGTATGGGGGCGTCGGATTGGGTTTGGCCATTTCTAAACGGCTTGTTGAGAAGATGAATGGTATTATTACAGTATCAAGCGAGGTAGAAAAGGGTTCTGTTTTTAAAGTCACTATCCCTGAAGTTGAAGTGAGTGATGCTGAACTCAGGAAGAAGGATAACCACAATGATATTCAGAATATTATATTTGAAAAGGCAAATGTACTTGTTGTTGATGATGTATCTTCAAACATCGAAGTCGTTGAAGCTCTCCTTTCAGCGGCAGGCATAAATGTATCTTCGGCAGAGAATGGCGAAATTGCTCTCGAGATACTCAACCATATATGTCCCGATGTAATTCTTCTTGACCTGCGTATGCCGGGTATGGATGGTTATGAAGTGGCCGCGAAGATAAAGTCCGATCCGGCGCTGGCCAAAATACCCATAATTGCTTTTACTGCCTCTGTTTTTGGTTCAGAAAAAATAGGAAACTGCGGTAATTTTGATGGAATTCTTCTGAAACCCGTAAATCAATCTGAATTATTCTCTCAGCTGGCAAGGTTTCTGAAACATAAAGTTGAGGATATAGCCAAATACCCGGATAAGGGAAATATTGGCAGTCTGGAAAATGTTCCTGAAGAGATATTAAGTGTTCTGCCACAAATAATTGAAGCTCTCGAAACAACTATCATGCCTGAATGGGAAACCATAAAAGACCAGCTTGTACTATTCAGGATTGAAGAATTTGTGAATGACCTGAAACAGTTGGCGGCAAAATATGATTTTAAGTTTCTGGCAGATTATGCTGATAAAATTTCCACGGAGCTTGAAATTGTAGATCTGGATGCATTAAAAGAAACAATAAATGATTTTCCGAATATAATAGATATATTATCTTTGTTAATTAAAAATTACACCCATGAATGAAGATGTATATATACTTGTAGTTGACGACAACCAGGAGAACCTGAAAGTAGTAAGTAATTTTCTAAGGGAAAAACGATATAAAATTGCACTGGCAACAGATGGTGAAAGCGCATTTAAGGTGTTAGAGGCCAATAAAATAGACCTTATTTTATTGGATATAATGATGCCCGGTATGGATGGCTATGAAGTATGTAAAATATTAAAAAAGAAGCCTGAAACAAAAGACATCCCTGTTATATTTCTTACCGCGCGCGTCGAAACTGATGATATTGTAAAAGGATTTCAAACCGGCGGAGTGGATTATATTACCAAGCCTTTTAAAAAAGAGGAGTTGTTTGCAAGAGTAAATAATCATATCCAACTCAAATTGGTCAGAGACTACCTCGCTAAATGTGAAATTGATACCAAAAAATCAAGGGATTATTTCATGCGTACTCTTTATGAACTGGGGAAAATAATGGAACGGAATAAATAAGCCCGTGTTGTGCGGCTTTTTACCCCCCAACCCCCCCTCCTCGACAAGCTCGGAATGGGGGGCTAACCCGGAGCCTATGATTTCGGATTTCGGATTAAGGCGCAGGGCGCAGGGCTCAGGGCTCAGGCTATTTCCCTTTTAACAAAATCGTAAATCGTAAATCG
>JBAXXU010000049.1:0-29807 GCA_037127735.1 Bacteroidota bacterium | reverse complement strand
TGTTGCTTCACGATCTTTGCAATATACTTTCCCAGTATATCGAATTCCAGATTAACAATCGTTCCCTTTTCTATCTGATGAAAATTGGTGACCTCCCAGGTAAAGGGAATTATTGCAACATCAAATGATCCGGGCTTTGAATTAACAACGGTAAGGCTCACTCCGTTAACAGAAACTGATCCCTTTTCGACAGTAAGATAATCGTCATTAACAGGTTCATACTCAAAAGTATAATACCAGCTACCCCCTGCCTCAATAACATTGGCGCATACAGCGGTCTGATCAACATGCCCCTGAACCATGTGGCCATCGAGACGTCCGTCAAGCCTGGTGCTGCGTTCCAGGTTGACCTTGTCACCCGGCTTAAGCAATCCAAGATTTGTCTTTTCAAGAGTCTCTTTTATTGCAGTTACGGTGTATGTCTCTTTTTCTTTCCTGACGACTGTCAGGCATACCCCGTTATGTGAAATACTCTGATCGATCTTAAGCTCACCGACAAATGAACATTTCATTGTTATGTGAAGGTTATCCTTCTCTTTTACAAGATTGACAACGCCAGCCGCTTCTTCAATGATTCCGGAAAACATGGTTTATAAATTTTGGAATTATGGTAGTAAAGGTAGGGAAATCTTTAAAAATTAATACCCTAAGGCCATAATAGTTTTTTCCCAAATCCTAAACGATTATCCGTCATCTTCACAAGAGTGAGTTTTACGACCCAGAGATGGGTATCCATAAGGATTGCCGGAGGAAATCTTTGAAGATAAGCCCATCTGGCTTTAGATAGTATTGCCCCCTCCGGTTCTGAAACGATTCCCTGAAACTGAATTCCACGGATCGTACCTATAACCATTGACTCAAGAACAACAGACCCGGCAACCAGGGGATTCTTCAAAAAGCCCTGACCATGCCTGGTGACGGAATCTGTTGTGAACGCCAGGGCATTTTCTTCTTCAAGATATACATAAAAACAATTTGCACACCAGGGTTCATTGCCAACCGAAGTAGCAATTGTAAGAACGTGATGTTTCTTGAAGAAACGTATTGCTCTGCTGTCAATCATTTTCCATCCATCTGAAACTGGTGTTGTCAAAACCGGCAAGGTTGATGATGCGGTCAACCACCGTCATCACAAGATCATCAATTGTTTTTGGATTGCTGTAGAAAGATGGTGTTGCCGGACAAATTATTGCACCTGCCAGGGTAAGGGCTTTCATATTATTAATATGGATCAGGTTGTATGGAGTCTCGCGGGGAACGATTATTATTCTCCTTCTTTCCTTTAACATCACATCGGCAGTGCGGGCTATCAGATCCCCGGATGTCCCGTTTGCAATACGCCCTATTGTACCCATCGATGCAGGGCATATAATCATAGTGTCGTAAAGTGAGGATCCTGAGGCGAATGGAGCATAAAATGATTTGTTATTGAACTCCTTCGCGGGTAATGACGCGACATATTTTTGTCCCGTTTCAGCCTCCCAAATCTCCTTTGCTGTTTCTGAAAAGATCACTGCAATCTCTTCCGGCGGATTTTTAAGCTGCTTTAATTTCTCAATCAGCTTCAGGGCATAAATAGAACCGCTGGCGCCGGTTATAGCAAGGACTATTTTTCTATTTCGCAATTCCATATTCTTTAAACAATCTTTTAGTCAGAATAGCAATTCCTTTTGATGCTTTTTCTTTTATTACCTCAACTTCCCTGTTAACAGGAACAGCAACATCATTAGGATCAATGAGCCATAGGGAAGCATTCTCCGGAGCATGGTTGATAAGCCCGGCAGCAGGATAAACATTCAGTGACGACCCTATTACAACAAAAATATCTGCTTCCCGGGTGAGTTTTACAGCTTCATCCATCATTGGCACATTTTCGCCAAACCAGACAATATGAGGCCGGAGCTGGCTTCCTTTTGCACAGTTATCGCCGGGATTAATATCCTTATAACCTATATCAATAATCAGTGGAGGATCAACAGTACTTCTTGCCTTGGTAAGTTCTCCGTGAAGATGCAATATTTTAGTGCTTCCGGCACGTTCATGAAGGTCATCAATATTTTGCGTAATGATTTGCATATCAAAATACTTTTCCAGCTTAGCGAGTCCGATATGTCCTTCATTTGGTTTGCAGCCTTCAAGTTGTCTTCTTCGTTCGTTATAAAACTTTAGTACCAGGCCCATGTTTTTCCACCATGCCTCCGGGGTCGCAACATCTCTTACATCATACTCTTCCCATAATCCGCCCGAATCCCTGAAAGTGCGGATCCCGCTTTCGGAACTCATGCCGGCACCGGTAAGGATGACAAGTTTCTTCATAATATGTGTAGTCATTTGAATATTAAGTAAAGATATCAAATTTTGTAGCAGTTTTAATAATATTTAGATAGAGGGGGAGAGGGGGAAATTAAATGCTTCCCTCAGTCCCCCTCTCTCCCCTTCTTTATATTAATGTGTTTTTTACTATCTTTGTCTGTGTTTTTACAAAATAAAAATAATATTAACTATCTGATATAATGGGGAAAAGGTTTCCTGAATATAAAGGTCTTGATCTTTCGAAGGTAAATAAAGAGATTCTGAAAGTATGGGATGAGAATGATACTTTTCATAAAAGCATCCGTGATGTGAACGGAAAAGGTGAGTTTATTTTTTATGAAGGACCGCCTTCAGCGAACGGCATCCCCGGTATTCATCACGTTATGGCCCGCACGATAAAGGATGCGATATGCCGTTTCAAAACACAATGCGGATATGAGGTGAAACGCAAGGCTGGCTGGGATACCCATGGACTGCCTGTTGAACTCGGCGTTGAAAAAGCTCTGGGAATTACAAAGGAAGATATCGGCACAAAAATATCGATCGAGGATTATAACAAGGCTTGCCGCACCGATGTTATGAAATATACCGACCTGTGGGAAGACCTTACCCGAAAAATGGGCTATTGGGTAAACATGGACCACCCCTATGTTACCTACGATAACCGCTATATCGAAACACTCTGGTGGCTCCTGAAACAACTCTATACTAAAGGATTTCTTTACCAGGGTTATACGATACAACCATATTCCCCGGCTGCGGGAACAGGTCTTAGCTCTCACGAACTTAATCTTCCAGGCTGCTACCGCGATGTTAAAGACACAACCTGCATTTCCCTCTTTAAACTTATACGTGATAAAAAATCAGAATTCCTTTATAATAATTCCGATACTTCTGATGTGCATATTATGGCCTGGACCACAACTCCATGGACACTCCCGTCAAACACCGCTCTCGCTGTCGGAAAAGAGATCATATATATAAAGGTACGTAGTTTCAATCCCTATTCCGGCGATCCTGTTACAGTTATCATTGCCAAAGAATTGCTAAATTCAATATTCCCTGAATCGAATGCAGAACTTGATTTTTCGGGATATAAACCAGGCGACAAAAAGATACCATTTAATGTACTTGATGAATTTACCGGCGAAGAATTGAAAGGCATTACCTATGAGCAGCTTATTGACTGGGTTAACCCGGGGGAAGGCGCTTTCCGCATTTTAACCGGCGATTTTGTCACAACCGAAGATGGTACAGGTATTGTTCATATTGCTCCAACCTTTGGCGCCGATGACTACCGTATCGCGAAAGAAAATGGGGTACCGCCTCTTTTTGTGAAGAGAAAAGACGGCTCATTCGGCCCGATGGTTGATAAACGCGGCTATATGACACCAATTGCCGACCTCGATGAGTCGTTTGTAAAACAAAGTGTTAACAAAAACACCTACACAGGTTTTGAAGCCCGCCCGGTAAAAAATGAATACGATGTTAATCTCATTCCAGGCACCGAAACACTGGATGTTGATATTGCTGTTATGCTTAAACAACATGGCAAAGCTTTCAGGATTGAGAAACAGGTGCACAGCTATCCTCATTGCTGGAGAACAGATAAACCGATACTCTATTACCCGCTCGATGCCTGGTTTATCCGTACCACAGCTTTCCGCGACCGGATGATCGAGCTTAACAATACCATCAACTGGAAACCACAGTCAACAGGCACAGGCAGATTTGGCAAGTGGCTCGAGAACCTTGTTGACTGGAACCTCTCACGTTCGCGCTACTGGGGAACCCCTCTCCCGATATGGGTTACTGACGACCGGAAAGAGGAAAAATGTATTGGCTCGGCAGCAGAACTTAAAGCTGAAATTGAAAGGTCAATAAAAGCCGGATTCATGAAGAATAATCCTCTCGGGAAATTTTCCGAAGGAGATAACTCACAGGAAAACTATGAAAAATTTGATCTTCACCGTCCGTTCGTAGATGATATATTCCTCGTCAGCGATACGGGTAAGAAAATGTCCCGGGAGCCCGATCTGATAGATGTCTGGTTCGATTCTGGCGCAATGCCTTATGCACAGGCACATTATCCTTTTGAGAATAAGGATAATTTCCATGAGATGTTCCCGGCAGACTATATTGCAGAAGGTGTTGACCAGACAAGGGGTTGGTTCTTTACCCTTCATGCTATCGCTACCATGATCTCCGATTCAGTCGCTTTCAAAAATATTATCTCCAACGGTCTTGTACTCGATAAGAACGGGAACAAAATGTCGAAGCGTCTGGGTAATGCCATCGATCCTTTCACCTCTATCGGGGAATATGGTTCTGACCCGCTGCGATGGTATATGATAACCAACTCTCAGCCATGGGATAATCTTAAATTTGATATCTCCGGTGTTGATGAAGTCAAACGTAAGTTCTTCGGAACATTGTATAATACCTATTCCTTTTTTGCCCTTTATGCCAATGTCGATAATTTCAGATATGCCGAAAAAGAGATACCGGTTAATGAAAGACCCGAGATTGACCGCTGGATAATCTCACTTCTTAACTCACTTGTAAAAGAGACCGGAAGATGTTATGAGGATTATGATCTGACTCGAGCAGGACGATCAATACAGGATTTTGTAACGGAAAACCTGAGCAACTGGTATGTGCGCCTTAACCGTAAACGCTACTGGGGCGGAGATTATGATAAGGATAAACTTTCAGCATACCAGACACTCTTTACCTGCCTCGAAACCGTAAGCAGGCTCGCTGCACCGATTGCCCCATTTTATATGGATCGCCTGTTCAGCGATCTGAATGACTCAACCGGAAGGCATAAAGAAAATTCTGTTCATCTTGTTCTCTTTCCAGAATTTGATGAATCGCTTATCGACAAGGCTCTCGAGGAGAGAATGGATATTGCCCAAAAAGTTTCCTCCATGATCCTTGGTTTACGCAGGAAAGTAAGCATCAAAGTCCGCCAGCCTCTTGCCAGGATAATGATACCTGTTCCTGATAAATATTTCAGGGAGAAGTTTGAAGCCGTTAAAGATCTGGTACTTGCCGAGGTTAATGTTAAAGAAGCCGAGTTTATTGACGATACTGCAACTATTCTTGTAAAAAAGATAAAACCCAATTTCAAATCGCTTGGCCCACGCTTTGGAAAACTTATGAAAAATATCAGCGGCGCCATCTCAACTCTTACACAACAGGAGATAGCAGCTTTTGAAATTAACGGCAGTCATCAGGTTATTGTTAATGATGAGCAGATAGTTCTGACAAACGAAGATGTAGAGATTATCTCTGAAGACATACCCGGATGGCAGGTTGCCAACGATGGTAAACTCACTGTCGCACTTGATATAACGATATCCGACGATCTCCGGTATGAAGGCATAGCCCGCGAATTTGTCAACAGGATCCAGAATATCCGGAAAGAGAATGGATTTGATGTTACAGATAAGATAACCGTTCAGATCGAAAATCATGAATTTGTCAGCGAAGCAGTTACCAGGCATGCTTCATATATAGGCTCACAGACGCTTGCCACAGCAGTCATTCTCACTAACAGCTTCTCAGGAAATAAGGTACATGAAGTTGAGATTGATGAGGTGGTGGTTAAGGTAGTCGTTTCAAAGAATTAGTCAGGCCATTTCACTATATTTGTTTAAAATATTTACACCATGAAACGAATTTTAGTCACCGGTGGAGCCGGTTTTATCGGATCACATTTGTGCGAAAGATTACTAAATATGGGGCATGAAGTGATCTGTCTCGACAACTATTTCACAGGTTCAAAGATGAATATTGTCCATCTGCTTGATAACCCGTATTTTGAGCTTATCAGGCATGATGTTACTATGCCCATTTTTGTTGAAACGGACGAGATCTATAACCTTGCCTGCCCTGCATCGCCTATACACTATCAGTATAATGGCATCAAAACGATCAAGACATCTGTGATGGGCGCCATCAATACTCTTGGTCTGGCAAAAAGGACAAGATCAAAAATCCTTCAGGCATCAACAAGCGAGATATATGGCGATCCGGAGGTGCATCCTCAGCACGAAGGTTACTGGGGTAATGTTAATACTCTTGGTCCACGGGCTTGCTATGACGAGGGCAAAAGGTGTGCCGAGACTCTCTTCATGAACTATCACGAGCAGAACAATGTCCGTATTAAAATTGCAAGGATATTTAATACCTACGGGCCAAAGATGAACTCCAACGATGGAAGGGTTGTTTCCAACTTTATTGTCCAGGCACTGAAAGGTCAGGATATAACCATATATGGCGATGGCTCCCATACGCGGAGTTTTCAATATGTTGATGACCTTCTTAATGGTTTTATCAAGCTGATGGATACGCCCGATAGTTTTACCGGTCCTGTAAACCTGGGAAACCCTGTTGAATTTACGATAAAATCTCTTGCCGAATTGGTTATAAAAATGACCGGGTCAAAATCAAAGATCGTTTATCTGCCTCTGCCTCAGGATGATCCAAAACAGCGCAAACCCGATATATCACTGGCGAAAAAAGAGTTAGACTGGACGCCAACGATAAATCTTGAGACCGGACTGGCAAAGACAGTGGAGTACTTCAGGGAAGCGCTGAAGAAATAGCAGAAATGATTGACCGCCACACGATAGAACGAATACTCGATGCTGCCCAGATTGTTGATGTGGTGCAAGAATTCGTTCCGTTGAAGAAGAGGGGCGTTAACTACCTGGGATTATGCCCTTTTCATAATGAGAAGACACCTTCTTTTACTGTTTCTCCATCGAAAGAGATATTCAAATGTTTTGGTTGCGGGAAGGTTGGCAACTCCGTCAATTTTGTTATGGAGCATGAACACCTCACTTACCCTGAAGCGCTTAAATACCTCGCGAAGAAATATCATATTGAAGTTGTTGAAAAAGAGCTCACCCAGGATGAGATTGATAAACAGAATGAAAGAGAGAGCCTTCTGGTTGTTACAGCTTATGCCGCACGCCGGTTCACTGAAAACCTGTTTCAGTCGGCTGAAGGAATGTCAATCGGGCTCACCTATTTCAGGGAGAGAGGTTTCAGGCAGGACACACTGAAAAAGTTTGAGGTCGGTTACAGCTTTGAAAAACGCGATGCCTTTTCGAAAAAGGCCATGGATGATGGCTATAAACAGGATTTTCTTGTCAAGACAGGATTGTCAATTCAGCATGAGGATCGCGTCTTCGACAGGTTCAGCAGCAGGGTGATGTTCCCTATTCATTCCCTCTCCGGACAGGTACTCGGCTTCGGGGGCAGAATTTTGAAAACAGACCCGAAAAGCGCAAAATATCTCAACTCTCCCGAATCGGAAATTTACCATAAGAGCAGAATACTGTACGGGATATACCAGGCCCGGAAATCAATTACTCAGGAAGACAGGTGTTATCTCGTTGAGGGCTATACTGATGTTATGTCACTTCACGAAGCCAACATCGAAAATGTGGTGGCATCATCAGGAACCTCTCTTACCCAGGAACAGGTAAGACTGATAAAAAGATTTACCCAGAACATAACAATACTTTACGATGGCGATGCAGCAGGAATAAAAGCTTCTATACGCGGTATTGACCTGGTTCTCGAAGAAGGAATGAACGTTAAAATTGTCCTTCTGCCTGACAGTGAGGACCCTGACTCCTATTCGAAGAAGGTCAGCAATGAGGAGTTCCTGAATTTCCTGAAAAAAAACGAAACAGATTTTATACGCTTCAAAACACAACTTCTTCTGAAGGAGGCAAATAACGATCCTGTCAGAAAAGCCGACCTCATCCGCGATGTGGTGAAGTCGATTGCAGTTATACCTGAGGCAATAACAAGAACAGTTTATATAAAAGAGTGCAGTACCGTGCTTGAAGTAGCAGAGCCAATCCTTTATCATGAGGTAAACAAGCTGCGGCAACAGAAGAATTTCCAGGACAGGAATAAATATCCGGGTCCTGAAGACCTTCCTGTTCCTCCACCGGTAATCGTGAAACCTGTACAGCGAGTGGCTATGACCTACTACTCTGAAAAAGAGGTAATAAGGTTACTTTTGAAATTCAGCAGCGCGGAGTTTGAACGTACAATAAGTAAAGAAGATGGCAAGGAGGAAACGCTAACAGTATCTGATTATATTGTCAGGGAAATTACTTCGGACGACCTCCTGTTTGATGACAGGGTTTGTTCGAAGATATTTGCCGATTTCCGGTTTCACGCTGAACAGGGGCTTATTACCGGCGACAGGCAATTTGTGAAACATGAAGACCCGGAGATATCAAGCCTCTCGGCCGACCTGCTTGCCGACTCACATGAGCTGAGCAGGATATGGAAAGATAAACAGACACATGTGGAAACAGAAGAGATGAAACTTAAAGAGATAGTAAGCGATGCTGTTCTTAAGTTTAAAAGTGATAAGATCATGATAAAAAGAAAAGAGATCATGGCCCTGCTTGAAGAGGCTGTAAAAGCCAATGATACCGAAAAGGTTCTCTTGTTACAGAAGAGGTATGCAAACCTGAGTGTTGCACTTGGGTTAATATCGAGGAAGCTTGGGAACAGGATCTTGTTATAAATTCAGATTTATTACTAAATTTGGTTTATTAATATTAAAGATATGAAAACCCTCCTTTCCTACCTGATGATCTTTTTATTACTGTTTGCCTTTTCATGCAAATCGGGGCCAAAGAACCTCGATACATTTGTACCTGTCTTCTCAACCTATAATAATGATTCAACCGGTGCAAAAGTCCGGGCGGAAAAGTATGAGATATTTTACGGGATTCTTACACCTGTTGAGGTATCTTCAATCTTTAACAGGCTAAACGTTCCATATAACAGAGCAAAGCTTAATCCAACTTCAAACAGGGATATGTATCTAAGCAGTTCCAAAGCCTCAATCAACACAGGGATTTATGGCGTTGATTTCGGTTATCTGAAGATTTTCGACATCGGGCAGGAGATGATCGACTATATGATGACCATCAGCGATATGAGCAACAAACTTGGTATCCCCTACAAATTTATTACTGATCCCATTAAAAGGATCGAGAGTGACATGTCGGAGCCTGATACAATTATGGCGCTGATGAATAAAGCCTTTGCAAATATGGAGAATCATCTGCGGGCTGATGGAAGAGAAAGTACTGCCGGACTTATGGTTATGGGAGGATGGGTTGAAGCGATGTTTATTGCTACCCAGCTGGCTTATGATCCATTAAAGCCCGATCCGGAAGTGGTACAGAAGATAGCCGAACAGAAATACACACTGACTTCCCTTCTCAGCTTCATGAAAAATTATTACGACGACCCGGTTGTTGTCTATTATACAAAAAAACTAAGGTTCCTGAAGAACTATTTCGACACTTTTGATATCTACTTCAAAAAAGGCGATCTTGAAATTGATACAACAAAACAGATCTTACGTTCATCAGGCAGCGAGATGACAGTAACTGTCGAAACTCTGAATAAGATACGCGATTACGTAAACAAACTCCGAACTGAAATGGTGACGCCATAATCTGAACTTAAATTCTCTTGTTATGAAAGCTGCAAAATTCATTTCAATCATTTTAATTCTCCTTTTTGTAATATCCTGTGGTTCAAAGGATAATAAAATAATCCGGCCATTAAAAGCTAAAACTGCAGAAACTCCTCCGGCTGTTATCTATCTCGATAAAGGATTCAGCGAGTATATTTCGTCCTACACGTCAGGTATTATTCCTTCAAATTCGGCCATCGAGATACGCTTTACTCCTGAATTTGCAGCTAAATCTGATAAGTCGTCTTCGGGGCTGTTTGTTTTTGAACCGGCCATCAAAGGCAATGCCGAATGGAAGGATGAAACAACTCTCGTCTTCAGCCCTTCGCGATTGCTCGATCCGGGGAAAACCTATACCGGGCGGCTTAACCTTGGCAAACTGTCGGCAGTGAAAGAGCAGTTGAAAATTTTCCCATTACGGATACAGACTCTTAAAAAAGATTTCCGGGTTACAACCGGGGCGCTGGAATGCCCCTCGTCTGAAGGAAACAGTTATATCCTTCACGGTGAAATAGTTGCCTCTGATTTTATTGAATCTGATGAAGCCGAAAACTACATAGCGGCAAAACTCGGGAGGAAAAAGATGGAGATAATATGGGACCATTCCGTAAGCCTCATTCATAAATTCACTGTTACCGGCATTGAACGAACAGACAAAGTTCAGGAGCTTACCCTCGCCTGGGATGGCAAGCCCGCCGGAGTAAAACAGAAGGGATCATCTACGGTGAAAATACCTGCTTCAGGGGAATTCAGTATTATTGACATTATAACTTCCCCAGGGGAAAGTCAGATAATTGACATAATCTTTTCCGATCCTGTTGATGGTTCAATGGAGACTGACGGGCTGATCCGTTTTAATCCACCAACGGAAATAACTATGAATATCAACTCGAACATTATCAGCATTTTTCCTGCAACTAAAATATCGGGAAGCTCCGATTTGAATATTGAATCATCAATAAGGAATAGTAAAGGAGCAACCCTCGCATCATCTTTTGTAAAACAACTTGACTTCACTCCTGTCTCACCGGGAATAATACCGGAAGGTTACGGGGTAATCGTTCCTTCTTCACAAAATCTTATTTTCCCTTTTAAAGCCGTAAATCTTAAATCGGTAGATCTCAAGATAGTAAGGATATTTGACAACAATCTCCCATATTTTCTTCAGGATAATGACATCAATGGCGGCAACTCGGTAAAACGGTTCGGACGACCTGTCTATTCAGGAAGAGTTGACCTGGTTACAGGTTCCGCGATGAATAACGGATCATGGAACCTTTATACTATCGATCTTGCAGACTATATTGATATTGAACCGGGGGTCCTTTATAAAGTGAACCTCGGCATGAGACCATCATATTCACTTTACCCTTGCAATAACTCCGGAGAAGTGAGCAAATATGAAGAGCTTCTTCAGCAGTCGGAAGAACAGGAAAAGGAATTCTGGTCAGATCCTGAAAATTATTATGAAGACAACGATGATGAAGTTTATTATTCATCGGGGTTTAACTGGGAAGACCGTGAAGATCCGTGCAAAGATGCATATTACAGTCCCGACAAGAGGGTTTCAAGGAACATTCTCGCATCAAATTTCGGGCTGATCGCCAAAAAAGGCGATGATAATATCCTGCATGTGATGGTGAACGACCTTATTACTGCAATGCCTGTAAATGAAGTCGCTGTTGAAGTTTACGACTACCAGACGCAGCTTATTGTTTCCGGAACTACAAATCAGGATTGTTCGGTAGCGCTGTCCTGCGAAAGAAAGCCTTTCCTTGTCATAGCAAAAAAAGATAAGGACCGTAACTACCTTAAAACCAATGATGGCTCTTCACTTTCCCTAAGCTCTTTTGATGTCTCCGGTAACAAACCTGAAAATGGCATTAAAGCCTTTATTTATGGCGAAAGAGACGTTTGGAGACCCGGTGATTCAATCTTCCTTTCAATCTTTATTAAAGATATGAAGAGCGATCTTCCCCCGGGGCACCCGGTGCAGTTCGAGCTTATTAACCCGCTTGAACAGAGAATTGATAACCAGGTTCAGAAGCCGGAAGGGACTAACCTGCTGGTTTTCACAACAAAGACTTCACCGGATGCAGTGACCGGAAACTATAAAGCCATTTTCAGGATAGGCGGGGCTACATTTACAAAAAGGATAAGGATTGAAACAGTTAAACCCAACCGTCTGAAAATAAATCTGAATTTCCCCGGCGGGATACTTGGCGGACCGGATCCTGTTGCACGAGGAACTCTTAACGTGAAATGGCTCAATGGCGCTGTTGCAAAAAATATAAAATCGTCGGTCGATTATATTCTGAAGCAAACAAAAACCGAATTTGATAAATTCGGACAATACATTTTTGATGATCCGATAATTAAATTCTACTCCGAAACGGTTAATATTTATAATGATGCAACCGATGAGAACGGAAATGCCAAAGTCATTTTTGATCCCGGCAAAGAGATCAACGCCCCGGGGATGCTGAATGTCGTTTTTACAACCAAAGCTTCCGAACCGGGAGGCGATGAAAGTATAACCCAGGCAACATATAAATATGCCCCATATCCGGTATTCGTCGGGATCAACCTTCCGGCACTGAAGGGAAAAAACAGGATGTTGTTCACCGATACTGATAATGAAATCAAAATAGTTACCGTGGATGAAAAAGGTAAGCAGGTGAGGTCGGAAGTCGAAATAATAATCTATAAAATTTCATACCGGTGGTGGTGGGAATCAGACCAGGAAGACCTTGCAGATTATATTTCAAATGACATTTACAAACCTGTTATAAGACAAACGATTACAACCACGGGGGGTGAAAGCTCATTTTCCTTCAATATTGATAAAAAAGAGTGGGGCCGGTACCTCGTGAGGGCGACAACCCCGGCGGGCCATTCCACAGGAAAGATCCTCCTGATAGACTGGCCATGGGAATATGGGATGAAAGGAAATTCCGATGGAGCTACCCTGCTTGCCATCAATACCGATAAGGAAAAATATAAACCGGGAGATGAAATAAAACTTTCTTTCCCATCACCGGAAAACAGCCGTGCAATTGTAACACTTGAAAACTCCACGGGTGTTCTTGAGGAGATCCGCGCTAATACAGAAAAGGGAAATACAGTTGTAAGTTTCAGGGCCAAACCTGAAATGGCGCCAAATATTTATGCTTATGTAACTGTCATTCAGCCTCATGCCCAGACTATTAATGACATGCCTGTCAGACTATATGGTGTAGTGCCTGTAATGGTCGAAGATCCGGGAACACGGCTTTCACCGAAAATTGAAATGGCCGGTGAGATACGTTCCCAAAAACCATTCACGGTAAAAGTCAGCGAAACAAACAAGAAACCAATGACCTATACCATTGCAATTGTTGATGAGGGTTTACTTGATATTACCGGGTTCAAAACTCCCGATCCCTGGAACTATTTCTATGCCCGCGAAGCCCTTGGTGTTCAGACCTGGGATCTGTACGACTTTGTTCTCGGTGCATTTGGAGGAACTCTCGAAAGGATCTTTGCCATCGGCGGCGATGAAGCTGTCATAGATAAATCGGCAAATAAGGCAAAGAGATTTATTCCGGTAGTTAAATTCCTTGGACCTTATACCCTTGCAGCAGGAAAATCAGATACACACACAATTACGCTACCTCAGTACACCGGTTCGGTAAGGGCTATGGTCATAGCAGGAAGCGACAGGGCGTTTGGCGTTGCAGAAAAGTCAGTCTTTGTCAAGGACCCGTTAATGGTACTTGCTACAGTTCCGCGAGTTATCAGCCCCGGCGAAACAGTATCTCTTCCTGTAACTCTGTTCATCCAGAAAGAAGAGATAAAAGATATAACTGTAAAAGCTGAAGCAAATAAACTGATATCCTTTGAAGAGAAGACCAGGAATATTGCAGTATCCGGTACAGGTGAAAAGGAGACGGAATTTGTCTTTAAAGCCGGTGAAAAAACCGGAGTGGCAAAAATAAGTATAACAGCAACAGGGGGAGGAGAAACAGGAACTTTTAATATGGAAATTGAAGTAAGAAGCCCCAACCCATCGGAAACCCGTTCCGAGCTGAAGATTATAAGGCAGGGAGAAAAATGGGAAACATCATTCACCCCATTCGGGATCAATGGCTCCAACTCAGCTCAGCTTGAAGTATCATCTCTTCCTTCAATAAACCTTGAAAAAAGGATGGAATACCTGATCAATTTCCCTCATGGCTGTTCCGAACAGATCACCTCTGCTGCTTTTCCCCAACTATGGCTTAAGGATCTTACAGGAAGTGAAGCATCAATAGCCGCGACAACATCTTCAAATATAAGAGAGGCTATCAGCACTCTCACTATCAGACAGATGGCCAACGGAGGTATAGCTTTGTGGCCGGGTTCATCTCAGCCCGATAACTGGGTTACATCGTATGCCGGCCATTTTATGACCGAAGCTGAAAGAATGGGATACAGTGTTCCATCGGGATTTAAACAGAAATGGATCAGCTACCAGAAAAAAACAGCAGTGGATTGGCGTTTTGACACCCGTTATAAACAGTCGGCAAACGACCAGGCATACAGACTCTTCACGCTTGCCCTTGCAGGTGAGCCGGAGAAAGGTGCCATGAACAGGCTCAGGGAATCTTCGGGGATCCCGGCATTATCGCGGTGGTTGCTTGCAGCAGCATTTGCAACGACAGGCCGGCCTGAGGTTGCAGATAATCTCCTCGACATGAGGAACACAGGAACAGAACCGGAGTATTATGATTTTTACTATGGCAGTGAAATACGCGACAAAGCAATCATATTATATACTCTTACTCTTCTGAAAAAAGAGGAACAAGCTCTGCCCCTGCTGAAAGAGATATGCGATAATTTCAATAATAATGACCGGTATAGCACCCAGTCTGTTGCCTGGGGACTATTCTCCTATATGAAGTGGACCGCGATGAATCCCCGGGAGAAGAACAGTCCTGCAAAGATAAGGATCACGCTGAATGGTGAAAAATCAGAACAGACAATTCAGCCGAAAATGGTCTGGTCGAAGGATATTAAAATGAACGATGTAAATAATTCACTGATTGTTGAAAACAACTCCGAAAAACCACTTTATGTCACCCTGACAAGAAGAGGGACTCCTCTCGTCTCAGACATAGCAAGTGAAGAGAAGGGGTTAAGCATGAAGATTGATTATGTTGACATGGAGCTTAATCCTGTTGATCAGAAAAACCTAAAACAGGGAGCAGGTTTCATGATGGTTGTGAAGGTTACAAACAACACTTTTTCAATGGTCGAAAATATTGCTCTCACACAAATGGTCCCTTCGGGATGGGAGATTCAGAACACCCGGTTATTTGAAGCTGATTATGGCATTAAGGAGAGCACATCTGATTACCGCGACTTCAGGGACGACAGGGTAAATACCTATTTTGGATTAGGGAAGGGCGAAACTAAAACCTTCGTACTTATACTTAATGCAGCATATAAAGGTGAATTCTACCAGCCATCGGTATGGTGCGAAGCAATGTACACCGCTAATTGTTATTCGAGGTATCCCGGGAATCCTGTAAAAGTAACCGGACAGAAAATTGAATAGAAAGCTCAGGATAGTTCTTATAGCAGCCGGGGTAACTATTTCCCCGGTTTTGCTTTCCCCACTTCCGGTCTTCAGAACCCCACTTTCAACAGTAGTGGAAGCCCGCGACGGGAGCGTGCTGGGTGCGCGTATTGCGGATGACGGTCAGTGGAGATTTCCCGGTTTCGAACAAATGTCTGAAAAATTCGAAAAATCTATTTTAACTTTTGAGGACCGTTATTTCTATTTTCATCCGGGGATAAATCCGGTTTCAATAGTGCGGGCGCTGGTAAGCAATATTAAAGCCGGGGAGATCGTGAGTGGTGGAAGTACAATAACCATGCAGGTTGCGCGCATTGCGGGAGGAAACAAACCACGAACATACGGGGAAAAATTTATAGAAATGCTATCTGCATTAAAGCTGGAGTTATTTAGATCAAAAAAAACAATCCTCCTGATGTATGCAGCTAACGCTCCGTTTGGCGGGAACACAGTTGGACTTGAAGCAGCAGCATGGCGATATACCGGAAAATCATCAGCCGACCTCACCTGGGCCGAAGCTGCAGCACTTGCCATTCTCCCTAATTCCCCCGGACTTGTCTTCCCGGGAAAAAACCAGGGGATATTAAAAATCAGGCGCGATGATCTTCTCAGGCGGCTTTATGAAAGAAATTATATTGATTCCCTCACCCTGGTTCTGGCCCTTGATGAACCTGTTCCGGGTGAGCCGAAGCCTCTTCCTTCGAAAGCGCCTCATCTGACAGATCATTTTTTCATTCAGAACAAGGGCGAGATGATACGAACAACTATCAATCCTGATCTTCAGGAGAGAGCAACAGAAATTATCAACAGGCACCAGAAAGATCTTGCAGAAAATTACATTTTCAATTCGGCATGTATAATTGTAGAGGTCGAAACAGGTAACGTGCTGGCTTATGTCGGGAATAGTACTCTTGAAGATGCCGCGGTGCATGGCGGTGATGTTGACATTATCCCTTCGTTGCGCAGCACAGGGAGTATCCTGAAGCCGATTCTTTATGCAGCGATGCAACATTCTGGTGAAATTTTGCCGAATAGCCTTATTGCTGATGTCCCAACCCGGTTTCCCGGATTCGCACCAAAAAATTTCGACCAGAGTTACAGCGGGGCAGTTCCTGCCGGGAATGCACTTTCACAATCGCTTAATATCCCGGCAGTTAAACTATTACAGATATATAACCCGGAGAGGTTTCTTGACCTCCTCCACAAAACAGGTTTCACAACATTTAATAAACCTGCTGATCACTATGGACTTTCGCTTATACTTGGAGGAGGAGAGACATCGCTATGGGATCTCACCGGGGTATATGCTTCTCTCTCCCGTGTCCTGAACAGGTACCTACATGAAAAAAAATATTACAAAGAGGATTATCATTCCCCGGTTCTCATATTACAAAAAGATTCAATACCAGTGAGGACCGAAGAACCCGATCCTCCACTTTCTGCATCATCAATATGGCTCACCTACGAAGCGCTTCAGAAGGTAAACAGGCCCACGAGCGAAACCGGCTGGCAATATTTTGCCTCAACACCGAACCTTGCCTGGAAAACAGGAACAAGCTTCGGTTTCCGCGATGGCTGGGCCATAGGCACCACCCCGGAGTACGTCGTTGGGGTTTGGGCAGGTAATGCTGACGGAGAAGGCAGGCCGGGATTAACGGGAATTTTAGCGGCAGCACCGATAATGTTCGATGTTGTAAACATGATGAAGCCGGGAGCATGGTTCGACACACCTCATGAAGATATTACAATGATCAGCGTTTGCAGTAAAAGTGGCTTTCGGGCAGGAGCTGATTGCCTTGAAACAGTCGAAATACCGGCCTGTGCCAATGGAATGAGAAGTGAGGTCTGTCCTTATCACCAGATCATTCATCTGAATAAATCAAAAACACTTCAGGTAACATCAGAATGTTATCTGCCTGGAGATATTATAAATGTCCCCTGGTTTGTTCTTACCCCGGCCATGGAATATTTTTACAGACAAAAACATTCCGAATATAAAACACTTCCCCCGGTTGCGTCTGGTTGTTCAGTCAGTAAAAATATTCCTGTAATGGAGTTCATCTATCCCACTTCAGGTATTAAAATTTTCATCCCCCGCGATCAGTCCGGAATGTTAACCAGGGTTATCGCCGAAGTTGCGCACAGGAACCCTTCAAAGAAAATTTTCTGGCATCTCGATGAAAAGTATATCAGTACTACCCGTTATATCCATCAGGCCGAAATATTGGCCGGAACGGGGAGTCATCTTCTTACCGTTGTGGATGAGGACGGGAATATGATAAGGTGCGGGTTTACGATAATTGGGAGATAATCTTTTGCGTCCTTTGCAAAACTTTGCCATCTTTGCGGTTAAGTTTTTTCCGATCGATAAAAATATTTTTACACCTAATTTTGAAAATGAATTCAAAACTATGTTTTTTACCCTTTGTACGATATAATGGGTAAAATGGATTACTTTTACTGCATATATTTTTTAAACATAAAATCGAAGCATGAAACCAGATAAAATTTATTTGTCGCTTATTATGCTGATGATCTTAACCACCATTTCATGGGTTACCTCTTGTACACATGATGCTAAAGTTGCGGATTTCCCTGTGGTCTGTTTTGAACGGGATGTCTTACCGATATTCCAAAACAATTGTGCCATATCCGGTTGTCACGATGGCGGAAGGGAATCGCGCATGGCGCTGGATAACTATACCGATATCAGCCGTTCTGTTGTTCCCGGCAACCCTGACGCGAGCAGCCTTTACAAAGTTATAATAGCTACCTGGGGTGAAAGCAAAATGCCCCCCAGCCAGCCTCTTTCACTCGAAAACAGGACAATAATCAGGATATGGATCGAACAAGGGGCCGCATCAACAACCTGCCCGGCAGCGGCTAATTCTGGTTCTTTTAATACCTATTAATCATATAACCATGAAGCGATTAATAATTTTTCTTTCAACTATAGCCATCTTTTTATTGTTCTTCGTCTCCTGTTATTACGACAATGAAGAGGCCTTATATCCTACTTTCAGCACAGCTTGCGATACAACTAACGTAACCTATAGCGGAACAATTGCACCTGTCCTGAGCAGCTACTGTACTACCTGCCATTCCGGATCAGTGCCTTCCGGGTCTATCGTGCTTACAAGCTACGCCGGTGTTCAGTCAATTGCTGCTAACGGAACTCTTATGAAGGCACTTAACGGGAACGGGATCCCGATAATGCCTCCTTCGGGATCTTTATCTGCATGCCGGATCGGACAGTTCCGGATTTGGATAAGAAACGGGATGGTTAACAATTGAATTAATAAAACAGCACCCATATATGAGACGATTATCTCTTGCCTTTCTTGTTTTCATGATCCCTTTAGGAATTTTTGCCCAGGATGACCTGATGAACCTTCTTAACGAAAACGCTCCTAAGGAAATAGATTACGCAACAGCAACCTTCAAATCAACCCGGATAATGAACGGCCATTCAATAGAGAGAATGCCTGCCGGACAACTTGATGTCAGAATTTCACACCGTTTCGGAACAATCAACTCCGGGGCGTACGAGTTTTTTGGTATGGACCAGGCCAATATGCATTTAAGCCTTGAATATGGATTATTTAACCGGCTGATGGTCGGTGTGGGGAGAGGATCGTACGAAAAAACTTTTGATGGTTTTGCCAAGTTCACAATATTGAGGCAATCAGCAGGGGTGAAATTTATGCCGGTGTCCGTTTCAGTTTTTTCATCTGCGGCTTTGAGATCATTAAAGTGGCCCGATCAAACCAGGACAAATTATTTTTCGTCGCGGTTATCTTACGTGGGACAGATACTTATTGCCCGGAAAATAAGCCAGGGATTTTCTGTTCAGATTATGCCTTCTTATGTTCACCGTAACCTTGTTGCCACCGAAATTGACCCAAACGATCTGTATTCCATTGGAGCAGGTGGCAGAATGAAGCTCACCAAAAGGTTAAGCCTTAATGCAGAGTATTATTACATGGTAAACCCGAAAACCTATATGAGCCCGCAGGTTTACAATCCATTATCGGTCGGGATTGACCTTGAAACAGGTGGACATGTTTTTCAGTTTATCTTTACTAACTCCGTTGCCATGATCGAAAAAGGATTTATCGGAGAAACAACAGGCAGCTGGGGAAAAGGAGACATCCATTTTGGTTTTAATATTTCCCGCGTGTTTACTTTGAAGAAACATTAGTATCAGTTAAACCTTTATGCCCTATTTTTGTTTTAACTGAAAGAAATGCAATAACCGTAAAAAAAGAAACCCGGAGCCTTCGCATACTTCGCGGTTAAAGAAAATATCATGTAATTACAAATTTTTTAATACCATATTAAAATCATTATGAAACGTTTACTTCTCCTGTTCTTCTTTCTGAATATCATCTTTGCAGTCAATGCACAGAAATACATGACCAAAAATGGCTATATAGGCTTCTTTTCACATACTCCCATGGAAGATATTAAAGGCGATAATAACCAGGTTGCCGGGGTTCTTGATATATCATCCGGGGAGATGGTTTTTCAGGCGCTCATTAAATCATTCCATTTCGACAGGGCTCTTTTAGAAGAACACTTCAATGAAAATTATATGGAGTCAGATAAATTCCCGAAATCAAGCTTTAAGGGAAAGATCACAAATATATCGTCAGTGAATTTTTCTAAGAACGGAACTTACGATGTTTTAGTTGAAGGAGATCTTACTATTCGCGATGCTACGAATAAGATAAGTACAAAAGGAACAATTGAGGTAGTAACCGGGGGAATAAATGCAAGCTCAAAATTCAACCTTTCTCCTGAAGATTATAAGATAAACATTCCGGGTGTGGTAAAAGAAAAGATTAATAAGAATATGGAGGTAACAGTTACAATGAAATATTCTCCGTTGGAGAATAAGAAGTAGAAATAATTGTTACTAAGGCGATGAGATGCCGGCCATCGCCAAAAAATTATTATTACCTTAGTGAAATGAAAATCTACATCAAAATCGCACTTTTCGTTGTCATCTTTATTGCCTTATCTGCAATACTGGCAGCGCTTTACATGTATAACCTGAAGCACACGGATATGGCGAAAGCAAAACCTGATTTTGTCATTAGTGCCACCGTTCTTCAGAAGGCATTCGAAGATAATGAGACAACAGCTTCAGCAAAGTATATCAATAAGATAATTGAAGTTTCAGGCAAAATATCTTCGTTAAAACCTGCTGATAATAATATTGTAAGCATTTCACTCCTGACCGAAAGTGACTTATCGGCTGTCATTTGTACATTCCCTGCAATTGCTGATCCTTCAATATTCATTATCGGCAACGAGATCACCCTTCGCGGTGAATGTTCCGGTTTCCTCATGGACGTCCTGCTGAATAACTGTGCTGTAATAACCAAATAAGTTTAACTGACACTTTTTATATATGACCGAAAAAATTCTGGTGTTTAATAACGAATTTGAAGCAAAGCTTCTAAGTGAGATATTAACAGAAAAACAGATTCCTCATATTATCAGGTCATATCACGATTCGGCTTATGATGGTTTATGGCAGGTACAGTCGAGTTGGGGCCATATTGAAGCACCGGTGGAATTTGGAGAAGAAATACTGCAAGTATATAACGAGATGTCACGTTAGTCCTTATTTTATATCCCAATCATGCAGAACTGACTAAAATTTCTATCTTTGGTTTCAATTTATGTTAACTTCTTTTATTCATAAACTTTGTGAGCCTTTGTGTAACCCTTTGTGCGACTTAGTGTTTAATATTTTTTTACCACGAAGGTACACAAAGTACATCACAAAGGAACACAAAGGAAAAGAGCACTTTAAGTATATTTGTGAATAATTCAGGTTAAATCATTTCTTCTTCTAATAAGATGATCTTGCATATTTTATACTCGCGCTGAATGAATCATATATATAAAGAAAAGAACAAATTATTATCACCGCTGGCA
This sequence comes from Bacteroidota bacterium, assembly GCA_037127735.1. Taxonomy (GTDB): domain Bacteria; phylum Bacteroidota; class Bacteroidia; order Bacteroidales; family VadinHA17; genus LD21. The sequence goes on along the minus strand of JBAXXU010000049.1, from coordinate 8,415 downwards.
GAGATTTTTCAACCTTTAGTCCAATTGTTTAAAAGCAGGTATTTCTATTTTAGCCTCTTGTCGTTAATTTTTGGGGTAGGATTGAATACGGCCTCCCAGACCTACCTTCATAATTATATTAGTGAAGGGAAGACACTTCCAATGCTTTCGGATTTAATTCTCGACAACCTTCCTGTTATTGACGTCTCCCTTATTTATGACTCCGTTTCCCTGATCCCGATAATCCTTACTGTTGTATATATTTTTCATAGGAAAGCTTTCAACAGGATCCCTCTCTTCTTATTCCTTATAGGAGTTTTCTATGTTGTAAGGGGAATTTTTATCGTTTTAACTCCGTTTGGAAATCCTCCGATGTTTAATGGGTCTGACCCTCTCTTTCATGGATTTGCCAATTATGAACTCGGTGTATATCCTTCGGGCCATGTCGGAAATGTCTTTTTGCTGTTGCTGCTTGTAAAAGACAGGGTATATAAATGGATAATAGGCATTTGCCTCATAATAGTAATCATAGCATTGTTCCTGGCACACGGGCATTATAGCATAGATATTCTTTCAGGGATTTTCTTTTCGTATGCTATCAGGTCCTATGGGGAAAAACATTTTGCAATGTTTGATCTTGGCAATAGAAAAGAATCTTAATTTTCGGAAAAAGCCCCCTCCCTTGAAGTTCCCTTTTTTTCAAGTCGCTTGATGAGGTAAAAATTAATAACTCCGATTACTACCATTCCCAGGAGAAAGAAAGGATAAGAAAACTTCCAGTTAGAAGGGCCCGTCATCATCGACCACTCCGACATACCTCCGATACCGGCGAGCAACGTGAGTGGCATAAAAACAGTTGTTATAAGGGTAAGCCGCTTAACAGATGCGTTGGTATTGTTCGACATTCTTGTCATCAGGTTGTTAAGCAGTGAAGTATATAACTCCATCAGACTGGTCACGATTTCACGATATGTCTCTGTCAGTTCAAAGAATTTCGCGAGATGATCGTAGATATCCCTGTAATGAAATATCGCTTTTTCAGTAACGAAAGGGCAGTCGAGCCTGCAAATTTTTACAAGGATCTCCCGCTCATGATAAAGGCTTTTCCGAAGGTTCAGCAGATATTTTCTTAGCCGCATCAACTCTCGCGGATTAAACGAGGAGGGGTGATCAAGAACGCCCTCTTCTGCCTCCTGAAGTTCATCTTCGAGCGCCTCGAATGCCTTAAACTTCTGATCAACAATATAATCAATTACTATATGCATCAGAAAATCGGGGCCATTCTTTGCATTAACAGCATCGCCTGATACAACTCTTTCAATATCTGCCAATGGCTTCCGCGTATCTGAGTTATGCCCGCTGACTGTGATCAGAAAATTTTTCCCGATAAACAGGTTAATCTCATCAATATAAAGCTTTTTATCAAAATAACTTAAAGCATTAAAAATTATGAAAGTGTTGTCAGGGAAATGCTCTATTTTCGGGACCTGCTGTTCATCCAGACAGTCCTCAACGGATAATGGATGAATACCAAGTGTTTCGACAAGAACTGTAAGCTCCTCCCTGACAGGATTATAGTAGTCAAGCCATATAAAGCCGCCCTCCAATGATGCTTTAATAGCCTCTCCCAGGGTTGCTACACCATAAAATAATCCCGTGGCAGAAAAATGGTAAAATCTCGATTCCGGCATATCCTTTTATTTTTTAAACATTTGTAAATTAATGGTTCGGTGCATTTTTACGACCCTATGATCTCACCTGCCCACAGGCGACTCAGGAATACCTGCCATGGAAGTACAGTAATATTGCCAACTTGCCGTGGATAGGGATCAGTGCTTACAATGATTAATTTTTTTACCTCGTATTCTTCAGCAAAGCTCTTTAACCCTTTAAGATGGTGCCGGTTAACCATACTGGTTGATTTACATGATATTTTAAAGTATCAGTTTAGATTATCATGATATATTAAAGTACAAATTTAAATAGTTAAATGCAAAATACGGCATATAAAGGAATTGATTTAATATTATTTTCAAATCCAAAATTTTTTGTTGAGATACGAATAGAATATGCCGGATTATATTTTGAAACAAATTGTTGCAAACTCTTAGAACGAACATTTTCGGATGATTTAACCTCTATCGGGATAATATCACCCTCGCTATTTTGTATTACAAAATCGACTTCAGCTTTCCCCTGCGATTCCCAATAAAATGATTTATACCCATTTGTCAATAATGCTGTGGCAACAAAATTCTCCGCGAGGATCTCCTTTATATCATTAAACCCCGATACTTCCGACATTATTGCCATAGGGTTAATACCATATTTAGAGCAAAGTAATCCGGTATCTGTCATAAATACTTTAAAAGAGGCTGGCTCTGAATACGCGGCAAGTGGAAATTTACCCTCCTTAAGTTTCGTGCATATAATTACAATACACGTAGCTTTTAACCATTCAAGCGATGTTTCATAAACATTAGCCCTTGCTCCTGTTTTAATTATACGATATTGAAATTTCCTGTTTTCTTTTGCCAATTGCGCGGGAATGCTGTTAAATGCGGCCATTATCCTTACGGTGTCCATTGGCATGGCATATTTTGCCATGTCGGCAATGTAAGAATCGTTGATGCTTTTTTGTAATGAAACAACAAAATTGTAATCGTTTAACTCAGCATATTCCCTCACCACCTGGGGCATTCCTCCGATGCACAAATATTTTTTATAATAATCAAGAAAAGTATTATGAAGCGTACTTGCTTCATTTTTTGTAAAAGACTCACGTATAATAGAAACTGAGGCTTTTTGACCTAAAGCCCATAAGAACTCCTCGAAATCCAGTGGGTAAAGGGTGATGACTTCTACCTTGCCAACCGGGAAAGAAGATTGCTCCCTGTTAATTGAAACACTCAATAAACTTCCAGCTGCAACAATATGATAAGCCGGCGCTTCTTCGGCAAAATATTTTAATGACGTTAAAGCCCTTTCTGACGCTTGTATTTCATCAAAAAAAATTAAACTGCCTTTTTCAAATATTGTCTGGCCCGATATTGCCGCAAGTTCACGCAAAATACGATGTGGCGATAAATCGCGTTCAAAGATAGCTTTAAGATCCCTGCTACTTTCAAAATTAAAGTAAAGTACATTTTTGTAATTCGCCTTGCCAAAATTCAACAACGTATAAGTTTTGCCCACTTGTCGCGCACCCTGTAATATAAGTGGTTTTCGATGAAGTGATCCCTTCCACTTAAGTAATATATCCTGTATTTTACGTTCCATAATATGGTATTATAACTACCTTTTTGAATCATATTTGTGTAAAGATAATACATTATTTTTATTATTGACACCAAATCACAGTAGAGACGTTGCATGCAACGTCTCTACTTCTTAATTCAACATTCGAATGTTCTTCATTCTTACTTCTAATTACCCCCGCCTGGCGAAGTCTCCGACTTAGTCATAGCAAAAAAGCTTTTATTGAATGAAGAACAACGAACAAACGAACAGCGAAATCAGAACTGTAGAAACGTTGCATGCAACGACCCTACTTCTAATTATCCTAATGTAGTAATGTTACATCGCCTACCTTCTTGAAGGGCTGACCATTAGCATACTTGCCTTCAACATACCACACATACACTCCCTGCTGACAAAGGTTCCCCCTGTAATAGCCGTTCCACGGGATATTAATATCATGGCTTTCAAAGATCAGCACCCCCAGCCTGTTGAAGATCTGCAGCTTGTAATCGATAACCTTTTCCCTGTTTGGAGGGAAGAAGAACTGGTCAATTTCTATCCCTCCTTCCGGAAGAACAGTAACTTCTATCGGACCATCTTTGTTCGGCGTAAAGACTGTAGAGAACCGTATGTCTCCTGCCGGTTCAACAATGATTCCCGGCGACAGGAGATACGTATCCTTGCAACCGTTATCCGAATATGCCCACAGAGTTATATCGAACTCACCCGATTCCATGTATTTATGAAATGGCTCCTTAACATTCGAAGTATCTCCATCGCCAAAATCCCAGAGATAGGAATCGGCGCCCTGACTGAGGTTGAAACACCTTACCTTCTCATCGTTGATAATGACTTTGGCAGGAGCAATCTCAAAATATGCCTGGGGCGTAGGATAAACATGTATAATCTGCGTTTTGATTGATACTCCGCCAGGCCCCGTTACAATTAAATCGATACGGTAAATACCGGGATCAAAATATGTGTATTCAGGATTCTTAGCCGTCGAGATGCTTCCGTCGCCAAAATCCCAACTGTAAGTAGTACCGGGTATTTCAGTGTTCAACGAGGTATTGTTTATTGCAAAAGACAACGGCTCGCAACCCTGTGGTATTGAATCAAAATTCGCTACCGGCGCTTTTGGCAGTACACTAACATTGTGTTCAACGCTGTCTGAACAGGAACCATTGTTCACCACGAGTGTCACGTTAAATTCACCAAGACCGGTATATGTATGAACCGGACTCTGTACCGAGGAAGTGTCTCCGTCGCCAAATTTCCACAGGTAGCTCCAGACACCCGGGTTAGTGGCATTTGTAAAGGTAACGGTATTGCCCGCGACATCAAATATCTGCGACGCAGGTTCGGCGATAAACTGTGGCAAAGGAACAGGCATAACAGTAATATCAATAGTTGTTACATCGGTGCAGTTATAGAACGAAGCAGCGGTAAGTTTAACCCGGCGAACCACCGGCTCCATGGTTAAGTTCGTGTAAATATGCGACGAAACATTTGCTCCCTGGGCGCTCACTCCATCGCCATAATCCCAGAGGTATTCGCTTGCTCCCGATAATGAGGTAAATATGACAGGTGTGCCACTGCAGACAGTATCAGCAGTTGCAGTGAATGTAGCATCAACTTCAGGGTAAACTGTTATCAGTGTAGAAAAAGTATCATAACAACCCCGCGGCGAAAGTACAGTCAGTTTAACATTGTAATAGACGATTGATGAGGCATTGGTATTTGTAAACTGATGGACAGGGCTCGCCGTTACAGAATCAATAGGCAAACCATCGTTAAAATCCCACCAGAACTTCGCGATACCTGTCATATCCTTGGTGAAGGTGACTGTAAGGGGGGTGCACCCGTTACCAATATCCCGCGTGAAATCGGCCGAGGGGCTGTCAACGGTAACCGCAAGATCATCATTTGCCGTACATCCTTTGCTGTCGGTTACCTTGTAATTAAGGTTATAGTCATCGGAGATGCCGGTGTTGAATGTCGGAGACTGAACGATAAAACTGTTCAGAGGACCAACATCTCCGCTCCAGCGATGGGTATAAGGCGCTGACCCGCCCGTTGGATTACCGGCGAGCACTACCGGAACATTTCCGCAGGCAAAGACCGGATCGGTGAAGATAACAACCGGGTTTGGGTTAACCGTGAAGGTAGCCGGATTGGTATAGACTGTTGTACACGATCCGATAAGTCCCAGGCGATACCGCGAGGCATTAAGTGTTACCGGCGCATTTAGTATCGTGAGCTGGTTTGAACCTGTTCCAAAAAAGCTATCATCATCATACAGGTCTATCCATTCCCCCCCTCCTAAAGACAACTGCCATTGCAACCCGTTGTAACCCGAACCGTTCCCTATGAATGTAGCGCTTCCGTATTCGCAGATCACTTTGTTAACAGGCTGAAGCGCTATTACCGGCGCAGCAATAACCATCAATTTTGCAAAGTTTGTCGGGGCAGGCAAACCGCAAAGCCCGGTAGCTATTGCCCTGAATATCCAGTTATTGAATGAACCCTGTGCATTGGTTATTGTAAGGGTTTTTTCCGTTGAACCGCTGAAGTATGCATCGTCTTCCAACACAACAAAGCCGGCCCCCGCACCCCTGTTAACCCACCACTGCCATGTAACATCTGTACCTATTGCATCAGCTTTCATAGTGGCATCATTACCAAAGCAAACAGAAACATCGAAAGGAAGCAGGGTAAGCTCGGCGGCAGTATTTACAGTAAGAACGGCATAGTCCGATGTTAATACTGCTTCGCAATCGGTAACCACAACATGATATTTATACCCGTTCATACTTCTTAAAGAAGCTAAAATTTTCAGGGTAGCCGTTGTTGCGCCTTCGTATGTTCCGTCATTGGAAACAGGAACAAAACCCGATCCGTCATTTTTATCGACCGACCATTGGTAGGTCGGACTTGTTCCATTTAAAGTTGTAACTTTAAAAGTTGCAGGATCGAATTCGCAAACAGTTGTCGGTTGAGGGTTGGTTGCTATCGAAGGTGCCGGATTAACAGTAACATTAAATACTGTGGCACTTGAAGCAGAAAGACCGCTGCTATTTGTATAGTTTACTGTTACGAAACGTGCTCCGGGGCCATCCCAGGTAACTGTAATGGTGTTATTGAGAAGACCACCTCCGGCGGATATCGAGCCTCCTGAGGAGATAGTCCAGGTATAATTGGCCATCCCTGGTTCTGTAACATAAACATTACCTGTTGAGTTTTCGCAAGCGGCGGCAGAACCTGATATTGAGGGACACGGATGTATGGAGACAGGTTTCGGGTCGTATACGATAGTACAAACCGGGCCGGCTGTTTCAAGTACAGTTATCTGGCCAGATACTGCGAAGCTTTTGTATGTAACCGTAATCTCGTGCAGGTTAGGATCTGAAGTGATAACGGCACCAACAGGAAGTATCCAGGAATAGAAAAATCCTACATGATCGGGAACAGAATAAATAATCCCTTCTGCACCCAGACAAACATCCTCAGGACCGTTAATTCCTACTCCGGGGATGATAGGCGTAACAATTATTGGAAAATCTTTAGCTGATCCAACGCATCCGGTAGAGGTAATTGTTTCGACAACTGTAATTTTATCTCCTGAGGAAGCTGCTCCGGCCACGGCATCAACTATAATAAAGTAAAGACCGGTTGGAGAAGTAATGTGTAACGAAGGCGGTACTGTCCAGACATAAGTTGAGCCCGGGTGTCCCCCGACCTGGTAAACTTTATTGGTTGCACTTTCGCAGATTACCGGATCGCCTGTAATGGATGTGGTTGCCGGCGCCGGGTTGATTGTTACAATCACTCTGAAAGCGGCTCCCTGGCAATTAAGATACCGGGGTGTTACGATATAAGTGGCTGTTTGTATTGAAGTTGTTGTATTTATGAGAGTGCCGCTTATGGTATTGAGAGAACCAAGACTTGCAGTACCACCGGTAAATCCTGACCCGGAAGGAGTTAACCAGTTATATAATGTGCCTGCGGGGACAATTCCGTTTGTGATATTCTGGGGTATTGATGTAAAACCTGCACCGCTGCAAATAGTTATGTTTATGTCGGTAATAGCAGGCTTGGGGTTCACTGTTACGAGTACTGTAAAAGGCAAACCAGCGCAGCCTCCGGAGGATGGTGTTACACTGTAGGTAGCTGTTTGTGCTATGTTTGTGGGGTTGGTCAGGTTTCCATTGAGGTTGGGTTGGGACCCGCTATTGGCTGCTCCGCCGGTAATACCTCCTGTAACACTTGGTGCAGACCAGCTATAAGTTGTTCCTGCGGGGACAATACCCTGAGTTATGTTTACCGGAGTTACCGTGAAACCGGTGGCGCTACATACGGTAGCAGCCATAGGTATTATAGCAGGTTGTGGGGTGACGGTAATAACAACAGCTATGGTAGATCCTGCACATAATAATGCATTTGTTGCAGTACCTGTCCATGGAGTAATGTTATAGGTAACTGATTGGGGTGTAGACCCGGAATTATTTAATGTTTGGTCAATGGAGGTGGAAAGAGGAGTGCCATCAGTAGGTCCACTTGTTGCTCCTGTGATATTGGCTCCAATATTACTCACTGTCCATGTATAATAGGTCGTGTTACTTGTGGCTGTGCTAGTTGACACAATAATGGCAGTGGAAGTACTTTTACAAATCGACTTATTTGGGGAACTAATAACAGGAGTGGGATCTACTGTTACAACAACACTAATCGGTGTTCCTGAACATAATAATGACCCCGGTGCTGTACCTGTCCACGGTGTAATATTATATGTTACAGTCTGGGAAGTGGATCCGATATTATCTAATGTCTGAGATAATGCCGTTGTTTGAAGGGTACCTATACCCCCGCTACCGCTTGCTCCTGTTATATTTGCTCCCACAGAACTAACGGTCCAAGTGTAATAGGTCGGATTACTCGTTGTCGTGCTCGTGCTTATTGCCAATGCTGTTGAAGTATTGTCACATATTTTTTTGTTAGGGGAACTGATTACCGGAGTGGGCTCTACCGTAACTACTACGCTTATTGGCGTCCCTGAGCATAATAATGAATTAGTAGCTGTTCCCGTCCATGGTGTAATATTATAGGTTACTGTCTGTGCTGTTGACCCTATATTATCCAACGTCTGAGATAAAGCAGTTGTTTGAAGGGTTCCTATTCCTGCACTACCAATTGCTC
>JBAXXU010000048.1:0-29849 GCA_037127735.1 Bacteroidota bacterium | reverse complement strand
AATCTGTCAACTTGCTGACAAATGCCTTCTCATATCTCCTCTTTGCCCAAGACTCGGCCATACAGGATGTTACAGAACGTGAGGAACGACGAATCTGATCTGTAAGAGAATATTTTTCCTCCTTTGGAAAACTTTTTGAGATTTCAAAAATGTCCATAGCCAGTTTGTAAGCTTTCTGGTATAAAATCAAATCCTTAAAACTTCCTACCTTACTCATTATTTGCTTTTTTATCAAATAATTCTCTCATATCTCACCTCTCACCTCTCACCTCTCACATCTCACCTCTTCTTAAAAGGGTTTCAGAGTTATTATGTGAGGAGACTACGGAACTACGGAACTACGGAACTTCGGAACTTTTAATACAGAAATCCGAATAACCATAGTGGGATTTTGTTTCCATGTCCATATTCAATGTCATCGGCAGCTATCCAGGAATTTCCGTCTTCAGGAAGTTGCCTGAAGGATTTGTTTTTACCTCCTATTTCGAAGGTGTGAATTGAAGCAACCCTGAAATCTCCCTGTTCGCTATATTCAACCTTATGGCGATACTTTAACTGATTAACAAAAAAGGTCTCGCGGAGATTACCGGTGTTAACACTTTGCGGCGAAAATGCATAGATCAGGTTAGTATTATCGAGAAACAGCTTATCAGGTTTCTGTAATCTGGTAATTCCTGAGGCATCCTTAAACAGATTCAGTATCAGCTGCGATTCGTTTAGATAGAAAAGGTACGAAAGCAGAGTGGTACGATTGATGCCGATGCGTTCGCTCAGTTTGCTGATGTTTGGAACAAAAGGTGCCGATTCGGCAACGATTTGCAGCAACTGCCTGATTTTGGGAATATAAGCAGTTTCAAGTCCTCGCAGAAGAGGTAATTCGATATCGAGAACCATATTAACGACCTCTTCCAGTCGCATGAAATAGAGTTGAGGAAGATCAATAAAAAAAGGATAGTAACCTGTCTGCAGATATGTTGAAAAATGCTGCAGCGGTTTTATTTTTAATGTTATCTGGCGTGCAAGATCGAGGTGGCCTTTAAGTATCTGTTCATGTGAAAAGACCGGAAAGGTCGAGTTGGTGGACAGATTAAGGTATTCGCGAAAAGAGAGGCCCTGCATATTGTATATAATTGCCCTGCGACTAAGGTCGGCACGTGCATTAAGAATCTGAAGAAGACTCGATCCGGTAAAAACTATATGCAATCCCGGGTAATCATCATAAAGATTTTTTAGCTCCTGCGACCAGTTGGGATACCGGTGCACTTCATCCAGAAAGAGGTATTTACCACCCTTTTTGATAAAATCATCAACCAGATCCGACAATTTATGTTGATTAAACCAAATATTATCAAGGCTGACATATAGCGTAGTTTCCAACTCCTTATTGAGATGAAGTTTGATATATTGCAGCAAAAGGGTTGTTTTACCAACTCCCCTGGGGCCTTTTATGCCGATAAGTCGTGCATCCCAGTTTATTTCATCCATCAGACTTCTGATAAACCTTGTTTCGACCCAGTTAATACGTTGCTGAAATTTCTCAAAAAAAATGTCCATCTGAATTTGCTAATTAATTAATTGCTTAGTGGAGCATACAAATTTAAATCTTTTTTGTTCATCCTGGTAAACAGTTTCAATAAATGATCGAACTTTTTTCAATTCAAACCGGGGATTCAAAATTCAGCGTGGAGCGTTGAGCGTAGAGATTTGAGATATGAGCGGAGAGCGGAGAGATTTGAGCGTAGAGCGTAGAGCGGTGAGCGTAGAGCGGTGAGCGTAGAGAGTTGAGATATGAGCGGAGAGCGGAGAGCGTTGAGATTTGAGATTTGAGCGTTGAGATTAAGTGAAAAGTTGATCTCAACGCTTTTCTTTGCCATACACGTTGGCATAGTCGTAACCATATTCATATTTTCCACCGTAACCATATCCTTTTCCTTTTGAACCGATGTCGTTAATAATCAGACTACTGTTTTTTATATCGCTTATTATCAGATCTTTTACGGTTCTTTCAATCATTTTTTTTGATGTTTTGTTAAGCCGTACTATTATGAGACAGGTATCGGCCAGCGCTGCAAGATAGAAGGTGTCGGATACAATACCTATCGGTGGTGAGTCAATAATTATGCAGTCGAATCGCTCCTTCAACAAACTCAACAATTCATTGGTCTTTGCTGAAGAGGTAAACTCTTATGGATTTGGTGGAACAGGGCCGGCAGGTATTATACTAAGGTTCTCATATTTGGTTGCCTTTATAACCTCATTAATATTGTCCCGGCCAATAAGCCATGTTGAGACTCCCTGATCATTATCAATACCGAAGTCGGTGTAAATTTTTGGCCGGCGGAGGTCGAATCCTACAAGAACCGTTTTCTTACCCATGAGGCTGTAAACCGATGCCAGGTTTATTGCCGTAAAGGTCTTTCCCTCCTCAGGCATCTAAGAGGTAATGAGAATAACGGGCGATTTTATCTCCTTTGTGAAAAACTGCATCCTCGATCTCAGGGAACGGAAAGCCTCAGCTACATGCGATTGGGGTTCTTCAAAAACCACAGCGGGGGATTTGAGCCGGCTGTGAGGCACATGTCCTGAAATTGGCACGTCGGTTATCTTAGTGATATCCTCTTCCTCTTTCACTCTGTAATCAAAGGTGTCAGCAACCATGATCCATAAAAACGGAAATCCCAAACCGGCCACAAGGGCAATAAGATAACTCAATGTGGTTTTCGGAGAAACAGGATCCTTATCAGGTCTGGCAGGGTCAATAATCTCATTGTCAGGTGTGTTTGAGGCTTTCTGTATCTGTGCCTCCGACTTCTTTTCAAGAAGAAATGTATAAAGCACATCGTTCAGTTTGAATTTCCGTTCAATACCAAGCAGTTCTCTTTCAGTTACGGGAAGGGCTGCTGCTTTTGAATTTACTGAATAGATCTGGTCCTTGTTCTCCCTGATTGCCAGGTCATTGGCTCTCACCACCCCGTTAAGTGTCTCTTTAAGAGCCTCTTTTGTGTTTTTCAGCCTTTGAGCAAGCTGCCCCTGCATGGGATTTTTATCTCCGATACTCTTGCTGTAATACTGCCCCTGCACCTGGGCAAGATCCATAACCAGTTTAGTGAGCCCCGGGTCAGTTATTCCCATCGTGGCGGGCGCTATGGGAACTTCTCCGATATTATCTTTTGAAAGATACTCTGCGAGGTAGTTGTAATAATTGGACTCTATTACAAGGCGCGCTTTCTCGTTCTCGAGCTTCATCGCCTGGTCTATTATGACCTGTCCCTGTGCCGAAAGATTCATCACCATTTTCCTTGATCTGAATTTCTGAAGGTTCTCTTCTGTTATAGCAAGGGAATCAGTTATGCCGACTAATTGTTTATCAATAAACTCAATGGTTCTTATGGCCTCAATATTTTTCTTATCGAGGTTATAGTTAAGAAAAACATCAGAAAGTTTGTTAAGGAAGTCAATATCCATCTCTTTGTTGTTTCCTTCGAGAGTCAGTCTGACAATTGTTGCCTCACGGGTTGCAGGTTCTACCTTCAGCCGTTTCTTGTAGTTCTCCTGCAGGCCTGCCCGGCCGTGAATAGCAAAATAAATTTCTCTCTCCATACCATTTGCAAACAATTTATTGTCGTTGCATACTATCCGGAAACTGCCGGTTTTAATTTCAATCTTCTCACCGAATAATCCCAGAGTAAGTAATGTATTAGATCCGCCTAAGTCAGCATCAAGTCTGAATTTATTATCGCCCAGGTATTTAAACTTAAACTCGGTATCGAATGGCAATGTTCCGGCAGAGTCCTGTATAACTGTAATCGGATGTTTTGGATAAAGAGCTACTTTCCTTATTCGTCCCCGGTAATAATATTCTGTTTCGAATGGCAATGAATCCAGTGTCCTGCCAATTAAAGACCATGATGAGAGAATCTGTATCTGGTTATCGAGGTTCTGAATACCGGACTTAAGACCGAAACCCTTGAGCAACTGATCTGTTCCAAGTGCACCCGATTTCTTGTCTTCTTCAATAAGAATGGTAGATGTAACGCGGTATGTGGTTGTAGTGTACTTATTGTAAAGCCAGGCACATACCAGCGCTAATGCAACGGCGAAAACAAAAAAGTACAAGTAAGAGAGCAGCTTAAAGAAGAGCTTTCTGAGGTCAACGCTATCCTCCTGTGGCTGGTCGGTTTCGTAGGCCGGGTTTGTCGGTTTATTGGTTGGCATGGGTTGAGGGTTTGGCTTCGCTGAGCTCGCCTTCGGCTCGGTTCAGGGTTTCAGGGTTTAATCACATTCCACATTAACACGAACGTGGTAATTGTACTAAGAATAAGAGAGTACGGAAAAGTGTTTAACCGGAAGAACTTTCCTTTTATAGGTTTGGCATAAATAACATCGTTAGGCATTACATAATAGAATTCTGAAGCCATAATACTACGGTCATTTACAGAGAACTCTTTAACCACGCTGCCTTCAGGTGTCTGCCGGGCCGCTGAACTTCTCCTAAAAGACTCACATAGCTGTTAATAATCTTCACTTTTATTGCAGCATCAGCAACATAACCTTTGAGTACCTTCTCCACTTCGGCTGTGACCATGGCCAGGGTTTTTCCTGCTACCATAATCCTGCCGGCATAGGGAAGCTGGATGTAACCTTCACCATCCACAACATAGCTTACCAGATCAGCGCTTTGTTCGGTAACGCTTATGCTGTAAGTTGCTACCGGCATGGTGTTAAACATGGCCGACCATTGAGGATCGGGAGTCACCACCCTGATAAATAAATTATCGTAGGGCAGTATCTTATAAACAGACGGTGTAATCGGATTAATGTTATTATAGTTACCACTATACTGCAGGTAGGTAAGCTTTTTATTAGTTACACAAGAGGTCAGTGAAACTATTAGCAAAAATATTAGTAAGATATGGTTGTCTTTCATGAAAATTAAATAAAAGATTCAAGATAAAAATAAGAGAAAAGATAAAAGTAAAATAATACCGGGATTTTTGAACAATTGAATCAAGAATATTTTTTTTGGCCCTTATATTTGCCACTCAGGTAAACTTTCACCCCGTCAGTCACAATTGAAATTCAATATAACTAACTATGATTATGATGAATACAGCCATTTTACACTATTTGAATCTTTTATGCCATACAAGTGTAAACGGAAAATAATAATGGAAGTATTCGGTGTAAGTTTATGCAATCTTAGAACTAATTCCTAACTGAACAACTTCCCGATAGTTTAAATCTGCCGCAATTTCGATTCATTGAAATGCGAAAAGTACACTTTTATCATCTAAATGGTTCAATCTATCATTGATTTAATGTCATTCGTCAAAAAATAAAAATCAAACATTATGAGAAAAAAAATTACTTATTGCAGAACTTGATTACTTTTATTATTTTGGATAAAAATTACAGATAACAGAATAGATTTAACAGGTTGCTTGAAAATCAATTTATTTACCTCATCCCCCTTTGCTTCGCTGAAGCTACGCGAAAGCGAAGAAGGGGAGTAAATTGATTTTCTTCGCACCTTTAGGGTTGTGGCAAACGAAGAACCGGAGTGAAGCGGAGATCGACGAAGTCAAAATCAAAAAATGACTATGAATTACAAACTTGAAATTTGTGTTGATAATGTTGAATCGGCAGTTTATGCGCAAAAAGCCGGCGCTGACCGCGTGGAGTTATGCAATAACCTTATTGAAGGTGGAACTACACCCGGTTATGGAACAATCGTTTCAGCAAGAAATAACCTCCATATCGGATTATATGTGATAATCAGATCCAGGGGAGGAGACTTTCTCTACTCCGATCCTGAATATGATATAATGAGAAGAGAAATAGATATATGCGGCCAGTGTGGAGTGGATGGTATAGTTCTGGGAATATTAAGACCCGACGGAGCCATAGATATTGAGCGTACTGCAAAACTTATAGAACTTGCTCATCCAATGTCTGTTACTTTTCACAGGGCATTTGATATGTGCTCCGACCCTGTACAAGGACTCGAAGATGTGATAGCAACAGGCGCAACCAGACTACTTACATCTGGTCAGAAAGACAAAGCCGGCGAGGGAGCTGAATTAATAAGTCAGCTTGTAAGACAGGCAGCAGACAGGATAATAATTATGCCCGGAAGCGGAATTAATGAGTCGAATATTGCATTGATAGCAAAGGTTACCTGTGCAAAAGAGTTTCATCTCACAGGGCGGAAAGTAATTGAGAGTGAAATGGTTTTCAGAAGAGATGGCATTTCAATGGGAGGTACAAATGAGATATCTGAGTTTTCCAGAAAGGTTGCCGACACTGAAAAGATAAAAAGAATCATCAGTATTCTTAAGACGATCTAAATTTACAATTAATACATTCTGCTTCCTGGTTTGAATACCGTTTCAGATATTAATAGTATATCTCCTACCCTGTATAAAAGCCTTTTAACCGCAGAGGGCGCAATGTTGTTGCGGTTAATGGATTTCGATTTTTTAAGTAGTCTCATATTAAATTACATGGTTACCTGTACATTTTGCCTTTAATAAGAATATTTGGAGTTTACCAGAAACCTGATACCTTTGGAATTGAATAATTCTGTTATTCCTCTTCAAGATTTTTTTTAAATTAAATAATTCAAATCTATTACTTTTTATGAAAAAATTTTCTGCATTATTATTAGCGATCCTGTTGTCCGGCCTGTTACCGGACCAGACTACAGTTGCCTGCACAAATTTTCTGATAACTAAAGGAGCCTCAAAAGATGGCTCTGTGATGATTACCTATTCAGCTGATTCTCATGTGCTATACGGAGAGTTGTATTACCGGCCCGCGAAAGACTTCCCGGCAGGGGCAATGGTTGACATTTACGAATGGGACACAGGCAAATATCTTGGGAAGATTCCCCAGAAAGCCCATACCTATTCTGTTGTTGGCAATATGAACCAACACCAGGTGTCGATAGGTGAAACAACATTCGGCGGACGGCCTGAATTGACTGATTCCACGGGAATAATCGATTATGGTACTCTGATTTACTTTACACTTCAAAGGGCAAAGAATGCCAGGGAAGCTATTTATAACTTTTCTCAGCTTGTAACTGATTATGGCTATGCAAGTTCCGGCGAATCGTTTTCAATAGCCGATGCAAATGAGGCATGGATACTGGAACTTGTTGGTAAGGGCCAGGGCAAAAAAGGTGCAGTATGGGTAGCACGCCGTATTCCTGATGGTTATATTTCAGGCCATGCCAACCACCCGAGGATTACAACTTTCCCTCTTTCTGATGGGGTTAAATCTATAACTTCAAAAGAAATGGACAAGATAAATAATCCTGAAGTTGAAACAGTTTATGCCTACGATGTTATAGATGTAGCCCGTGGTTTTGGCTGGTTCGACGGTCAGGATAAAGATTTCAGTTTCACTGACACCTATGCTCCTCTTGATTTTTCCGGCGCCCGGTTCTGTGAATCAAGGGTGTGGTCGGGTTTTAACATGGTAAACAGCGACATGGGCAAATACCTCGATTATGCAATGGGCGAAAACCTTAAGAACAGGATGCCGCTATGGGTTAAACCTGATAACAAAATCGGTGTTAAAGAGGTGATCGGAATGATGCGAAATTATTTTCAGGGAACTCCCATGGACATGACAAAAGATATTGGCGCAGGTCCATTCAAAAGTACAGTCAGATGGAGACCAATGGAATGGAAAGTTGACAGTGTAAAGTATATTTTTGAAAGAGCTATTTCGACACAACAGACAGGATTTTCGTTTGTTGCCCAGAGCCGGTCATGGCTTCCTGATCCTGTCGGAGGTATTTTCTGGTTTGGTGTTGATGATACTTATTATACTGTTTATTCTCCAATTTATTGTGGCATTACCCGCGTTCCCGAAACCTTTGCAGTCGGTAACGGAGATATGATGACATTCAGTGATAATGCAGCTTTCTGGGTCTTTAACCAGGTTACAAACTTTGCCTACACTCGTACCAGCCTGCTAATCGGCGATCTTCAGAAAAAGCAGAAGGAACTTGAGGATGGATATATGAGCGAAACTGAAAATATTGATAAAACTGCCGCAACTCTTTATAAGAAGAGTCCTTCAGAGGCTGTTAATTATTTAACAGCTTATTCAGTAAAATCAGGCAATAACACCGTTATGCAGTGGAAAGAACTTTACAAATTTCTCTTTACAAAATATGTTGATGGCAATGTTAAGGTAAAACAGGAGATACCAAAGGGGTTTAACAGGGTCAATCCAAAATTGAGTCAGCCAGGTTACAGCGAAGAATGGTATCGCGCAATAGTTAACAGTACCGGAGACAGGTTTAGGGAGAAGTAGGGATTGCGGATTGCGGATTGCGGATTGCGGATTGCGGATTGCGGATTGCCATAAAATATTTTCTGATTAAAACTTTTTACCATAGATTACGGATTATCAAAATTTTATTTGTAAGTTTGCGACCGGATTTTTTAAATCAAACTGAGAATACAAAATACTTCGCGAGATGAATTTAATGAATGTTGTTGAGAAAGAATTTGCGGTAAAAAATGAATTTCCGAAATTCGTAGCAGGTGACACTGTTACTGTCCATTATAAGATAAAAGAAGGTAATAAAGAGAGAATCCAGCAGTTCCGCGGTGTTGTTATACAGAGAAGCGGAAGCCTGCATACCGAAACCTTTACAGTAAGAAAAATGTCGGGGAATATCGGTGTTGAAAGAATATTTCCTATTGCATCACCCTTTATTGATAAGATAGAGGTGAATAAGCATGGGAAAGTACGCAGGGCAAGGATATTTTACCTTCGCGATCTAACCGGTAAAAAAGCAAGAATCAAGGAGAAGAAATTTTAAATACCATCAGATACAAAGAAAAGGCTGTTCATTAAGAACGGCTTTTTTTGTCTTTCACGCAAAGTCGCTAAGGTTTTCTTTGCGCCTCTGCGTCTTCCGGTTTATTAGCCTGAACATCTGCTTCCTTAAGTATAGTTTCAGCAGCTTTAGCGGTTTCAATTGTTGTACTTCAAAATAAAGGAGCCACGAGAGGCTTACTGAAAGTACCTGTTATCTTAACATTCACCTTTAGAATATCAGAAGGCTTAAATTTAATACCAAAAGCGGAAGCCCTCGCTGAAAGATTATCAATAAGAGAATTAACTGAACTTCCAAGATCAGATCTTGGCATCTCTGTTTTAACAATGTAATTTAAAGTCTGATCAAGGCCCTGATCACCACTGATATTCATTTTGAAATTACCTGTCTTTACATCAAATGGATTTACAAAAATCCTTCCGTCAGTAATCTTAAAACTTACATTTACATCCTTGAATGTATTCGTGTACTTGTCGCCAAGCTTAAGGGTTTCTTTCATTTTATCGAAAGCTGCAGATTCAAGGAGTGTAATCTGGTCCGATTGAATCTTCCCCTCCCCATTAATTGAGTTAATAACAGGCATCATATCTTTTCCGAGCAAACTATTGTATGACATCTTTGCATTTATCTTTCCATCAATACCTTTGGCTGCAGGAGTAAATTTCCGTACCATATTGAACATATTGAAAGCATCTTTGACAGCTATGTTCTGTACTTCAAAATCAGCTTTCATTACCGGCTTAAGAAAATCGCGGGTGTCATAATCGGCATTCATCAATAATGTGCCATCCAGAATGTTCATTATTGCCTCTCTGATACTCAGTATTCCATTTCGTACAATAAAGTGACCTTTAACTTTTTGAGCTCTGATATTATCGTAGCTGAACACATCTATGTTAGCATCAATATCAATATCAACATTCTCGGGCACCTTTATTACCGCGAGCGAAGTAGTGTTTGCTGTTGCAAAAGAAGCAGGGTCTTTTGCTATAATGGAAACGGGCTCTTTTACCGCGATGGGAAAGGGCTCTTTTGCCGCTATGGAAACAGGCTCTTTTACCACCAGGGGAACA
Organism: Bacteroidota bacterium; assembly: GCA_037127735.1. Lineage (GTDB taxonomy): Bacteria > Bacteroidota > Bacteroidia > Bacteroidales > VadinHA17 > LD21. Next base: position 19,916 of record JBAXXU010000048.1, on the reverse strand, counting down.
GACTCTTTTGCCGCAGTGGAAGCAACTTCTTTTGCCGCGATGGGAACGGACTCTTTTGCTGCAGTGGAAGCGACTTCTTTTGCCGCAATGGAAACGGGACTTTTTATTGCAGTGGCATCAGATGCCATTCCTGACATTATTTCTGAGATGTTGATAAACTTTGACCTGAGGTAAAGATTTCCTTTAATTGTTTTATTACTGAAAAGATAAGGTATATAATTTTCAATCCTGCCGGTCAGAGTAAAATCACTTTCCCCTCCCACCTTGAAATTTGTGTTGATAATATCTGCATAAGCCGGAGTAAATTCCAAGCCTGCTTCACTTATTTTAACATCAGGATAGCCGGTCATTCCAAGCGTCAAATTTTTTGTACCTATTGTCCCTGAAGCTGTAAAACCTTCATATTGCGCCTTTTCAATCATCGACATCTTCCCTGCCGCCTGAACCGACATATCAATAATTCCAGACAGGCTGATACTATCCATGGGAAAGACTTTTGTAAGCGCTGAAAGATCGATTTTTCCAACCATAGATCCTTTAAAATCCGGATCGCTCACCGGTGTTTTTAGAGTAAAGGTCATATCTAAGGGACTTCCAGCCATCTCCATGTGAAAAAGATTGACATTGACTACTGTTTTATCCAATGCTTTTCCATTGACAAATACATCTGATTTAATATTTATATTCTTTATCTGCTCAGCCAGGGCAGGATAGGTAATTAATCCGTTAGAAACTGAGATCGCGAGTGTTACATCGGGTAATGTACTGTCCGCCAGGCTATAAACACCTTTAGCAAATCCTGACAATGCAAATTCGCCATTTGCCTTAATATCCTTAAAGTCTTTAGTATAAACTGCCGGGATAAGTGATAAAAGCTTTTCAGGAGAGGTTTGGTCTGTTCCGAATTTAATATCTGTCTCAATATCATTGCCGGTCATTGCCACCGTACCTGAAAAATTAAGTTTCAGATCATTAATTGAAAAATAATTCTCACGGAAGGTGAACTTCATTTTATTGAGATTTGCAGACATATCGATCTTAGAATCAAGAACGGCCTTATTAAGATACTTCATTCCATCCATTTCGAAAGTAAATTCTACTGCATTAATTGTCATCTGGATATCTGTTTCACTCCTGATCATGTCACCCTTCAGAGAAGAATTAATATCTCCAAGGTAAACCTTCGTTGAGGAACTCTCATCAATATATGATATGGAACTATTCTGAATGGTAACTTTTTTAAGGAGTAACTTCATACCTGATGAGGATGAGGATGAGACTGAGGTGGAGGCTGAAGTTGGGGCTGGCTCTTTGGTCGCGGTGGAGGCTGGGGTTGGGACTGAAGCTTTGGGTGCCGTTGAGGCGGGGGTTGGGGCTGGAGCTTTGGTCGCGGTTGAGGCTGGGTTTGGAGCTGGGGCTGAGATTGAGGTTGGGGTTGACGATGAGGTTGACGACAAAATTGTAGCTGCCCGGGTGGTTTTTGTAGTGTCTTTCATTAAATCCCAGTTTGCAGTACCGTCTTTTCGAACTATTAAATTAAGTACTGCCTTATCCATAACAATGGATTTTACTTCATAGCCCGATTTTTTAAAAAGGCTTGAAAGGTTAAAGACCAGATTAATTGATTTAAATCGAGCCAGAGTATCGTTTTCAAATTTATCAGTTCCAACAACTGAAAGACCATCAAATGAAAAAGAGAGATTTGGAAAGTTCCGGAAAAAACCAACGTTATAATCTTCAAATTTTACGGTTGCATTTACCGATTTGTTAATTACCTGTTCAACCTTAACTCTTATCTTATCTTTAAATAGCAGGGGAATAGCAATCAGCAGAAGTAATAATACCAGAATAATTCCGGAAAATATTTTCAATATCAGAGCAAAGCTTTTTTTCATAATGATCACTTTAATTATTCACCAATAATAACGTATTAAACCAGACATTGTTTTGCATCACAAATATACTTATTATACTGCTGTCAATAAACAATATTGTTGGAAGTAGTACCCGGAGTATCTGAGGCACCTTGAGCTCTCTCATGACTTCTTTTAACTTCAGGCACTTTAAACTTTAGGCGCTATAGCCACTTTTTTTTACAATTTTTGTTATATTTGCGTTCTATTGTTTGGGACCTGTAGCTTAATTGGATAGAGCATCTGGCTACGGACCAGAAGGTTGGGGGTTCGAGTCCCTCCAGGTTCACTAATTTAAAACGTAATTCAATTATTAATCAATGAGTTGCGTTTTTTTATTGGCCTGATTTTAACAACAATTCTACAACGTAATTGAAAACTCATATTTCAAAACAGATTAATTTCAGCGGTATTGTCTTTATTATCAGGTTACCATTAATAATAATGATTCACTAAAAAATCGGGTGTCTGTAAATGCTTTAAAAATGCGTGTAAAACAAAAAAAGCCCGGCTTTTTAGTTCCGGGGTTCGCGTTTTTCTTTAACCATAGTTGGATTGAAACACCTCGGAACTTTTGTTCCGAAGTTAAATCATTCCTGTTTTTCTTTAACCATAGTTGGATTGAAACCCGTTACTCTTCCAATTCTGTCAGTTGTGTAAGCATACAATTTGAAAGCAGTACACAATTGCCCATAAGGAGGATCTGTAAATATAAAGGTTGTGTAAGCATACAATTTGAAAGCAGTACACAATAAACAAAAAAGCCCGCAACTCTGGTTAAGTTGTACGGGCTAACTCGCCATTATTCAAACGAGTACCGGATTTCGGAGATTGATCACAAAAACCGGATATTATGCAAGCCTTATTCTTCATCTACAATCTATTTTTTCCCAGTTCCCTTCATTCAGATCCTGCAACAATTGTTGCGCTTCTTCTTTTGTTAAATATTTGTCATCTGGATTTTTAAGCAAACTATTTAGATATTGTTCCCGACTGTATGGAATCAATTCAATCCCATTAGGCAACTTGTTTCCAACTCCAGTAACCTGACTACGTTCTGATATAAGTTCAAGATTAAACTGATAACCTTCCAGACTTTCAATTTCTTCTTTACTCATAAACTTTCCGTTCTCTTTGCATAGGTATTTACCTGTTTCCGGTACAAGATCAAAAGTTAATCGAGGCGCCGGGGTGTATGCTTCCAAAAGTTGAAATTTTCCACTTCCTAACTTGTTAAGAAAATCGACCTTTGCACCTTTGGAAATTTTTCTTAAAACTTCTTTTTTCATTTCTGTTTGTTTAATATCCTGATAATAATTTCATCAAGTTGACTTTCAGTCATACTATCAAAGTCCAGTTTAATATCAGTAGTTTGTAATTGTGGTAATACAAATTTCAGGTAACGTTCAAACAATGCGATCCTCTTTTCAGGCTCCAGCGTTTTAAAGTCCTTTTCAATGGTTTCAAAATTACCATCCAGAAAGGTTTTTATCCGGTCCCGCAATTCGCCTGTTATTTTGTTTGGCCCTGGCGGTCTACCTTTCGGATTGTTTACAGTTCCCTTTTTTGGTGCCACGTTGTTATTATTTCTTATTTGTTTAATAAGGCATTTACCGTCTGGTTTTCTTAAGTTGCGCGAATCGTTCCGGGACCGTTAATTCTGTCTTAATATTTCCAACGGTTGGGAACTTATCATTCAGGAAAGTTCCAAATTCGTCTGCTGCTGGCCTCTGCTCTGACTTTCCAAATCGATCCTCAATGAATTCCGAAACGTCCTTAGATAACTTCAGGACTTCTTCTTCTGATTGTTCTACTTCTTCAAGATCTTCCATATTTTATGTTTTATTTTCGTTTACAATTCTTATTTCTCTCTCACCTGAAGGTGCAGTTTTAATAAACTGTTGATGCCGGAAGGTATGGTTTAGTATAATCGGATTGCTAATAACTTCCGGTATTGCCGGACGTGGTTTCAAGTTTGTGAAAATCCGTTGTGCAGGATATTTGTGATCCAGATCCATATCTATTTATTTATAAGGTTTAAGATTTGCCGGTTGAAAAATACTGTCTGCTCAATTCCATTTTCGCCATCAATGTCGCATATTTCAAAAACTTCTCCATAACCAAAAATGGTTCGGATATTATTCCTGGATAATATAATTTTCAGCTCATCAACTCCTTTCAAGATTTCATCAGTAATTTTTACAACCTGAGATTTTATAGGGGTGTCAAGGTTAATTGTGCAATATTTTTCCTGGATGCGCTGCTTATCAAGATCAGTGAATAAAACATCACCGTCAATAAGTGTATAATTCTGGATTGACAAATAATTATGAACATTGTCCGGAGTCGGGCGGCGGTTATAATTAATATCTTCCAAGTTTTTAAGGGTGCGGTTTTTGAATTCAAGGAGAGGAGCTTCAGTGCCTGCAATCAAATTATTGCAAATTGTTTCATTTTCAATTCCAAGCCGAGCAATATTCTTTCGAATTTCACCATAAAATCTTTGTTCTATATCTTTAAAATTTGACCCCAGGATATTTTCAAAGTCCTCAATTGTAATGTTGCCAAAGTTTAACAATTTGAAGTCGGAAGCGATCCCGCTGAAACATGGCAAAGAAATAGTGTGCAGCGAGCAAATTTGTTTTAGAAGATAATTGTTGACGAAATAAGGCGGTTCAAATTGCTTTACGGCCTCGATTATAGTTTTAGAAATGTTCTGTTTTTCCCCGGTTGACTGGCTTAGTCGCTCTGAAGCCCGGTGCAAAATTTCTTTTTCACTTTCAGAAGTTCTTAAGTTGATAATTTTTGATTTCAGCCCATTGTGGGAAGGCCTGTAATTCTCTTTCTGAGTCTTCATGTTACTAATTATTTGTGTATACAAAGATATAGACTATTTCGTTAAGTTGTAGATTTGTTGTAGATTATTATTAACAATAAAATATTAGTTACTTAATTACCAGCTTTTAAGTTCTATTTGTTTGAATCCTTAACGGACTCAAACAGTTTTAAAAAAGTTCCGGGAAATGATAGTAAGCCACTCCCCGGGACGGGGCAAAACAAACCGACACCCCAGCTACGAAATGCCAGTTTTGAATTTGCCTGTATCATAATGTTGTTTTTATCAGTTTTCATAATTCAAAATCAAAAATCAAAAAAAATAATTCGCCTCATCTTTAAGTATCTTATTTAAATAGCTTACTTAAGAATATTACTTAAGAAGATTATTTAAGGTGCTGTAGTGATGTAGTTGAATGTGTAGTAATGTTGCAGTAACCAATGTAGTTAATGTGTCGTATCCTGTTTTTGTTAATATGCTGCTAATCATATCTTTAATGTTTTTACTGTTATTTTTATGCTGTTTTTGGTTCATTTCCTTATTTAAGCTGTAGTAAATGTGCTGTTAATGTGTAGTTAATTGAGCTTTTGCGTTCTCAATAGCTTTCCGCTTCAGCTCTTTAAATTGCTTTATCTTAGATAGTTGCTTGTTTGATTCGCTTTTTACTGCAAGTTCATCCAGCGTAAAATCAAAACTTATATACATACCTCTCTGATGATTAGAAATAAGCTTCAAAAACCAATTTGCCTGGAGTTCAATTAAAACTTTATCCATGTGCCAACGGATCTGATATTTCTTTTCAATGGGTGTTAATTTGGCTGGCAGTTCCTTTGCAGTTATGTAGCCAAATAGTCTGGCATGAATGAGAGCTTTATTTGTTTTGCAGTATTGTTTTGTCCCTAAAATGCTTCTGATCCCTAAAAATGTACCGAGGCAAATAATATCAAAGTCAGATTTTTCATTTTTATAATAATCAAAAAGCATTTCCTTTTCAATTCCGACAATCGGACATTTTGAAGGTATCCTATTAAGTATGTTTTTAGCGTTGGAAAGTCCGTTTTTACTATCTGGTTGCGTTATCCCTAAAAACTTCAAAGCATCCCTATAACATTTATTTTCTGTACCTGTTAGCGTTTTTGAGTAATTATAAATTCCGACGTCAAAAACATTACTGAAAAAACTTTTACTATTTGTATGTAATTCCTTCAACATCGGAACCGGGATATTTAAATACTTTTTATCATTGTTCATTTTGTAGCTGGTTATTATTCATTAAATATTATCAAACCATTCTTTGAATTGTGTGAAATCTGAAGCAACGAAATACAATCCCCCTGATCCGGTTTGTTCCTTCATAACTTTTACCTGATCTATACTCATTCGATCCCGGCCGGCTTTCACTTCAATAAATAAGGATTTGCCCTGATACGTCGCTAAAATGTCTGGTAATCCCTTTCGGGACGTTGTAGGCCTGTATCGGTTCAATCGCTTATCAAATATGCCAGTGTTATTCAACCGGCTGGAAAACGCACCTTTAAGCCTTAAATAGGTAGTTATGCACCCGGTCAAATTGTTTGCACTGTCATCTCTGAAGGTTCGGGGTGCAAGGTGCGGGCAAGTTGGATGAAGTCTTTTTGCTTCAGCATCGGCCATGCGTTCAAGTTCCTTAACTGCATCCGGCTTTTTATACGAAGCTTCCCGCTGTTTGCGTTTTATTTCTGGAAGGTTCAGCATGATATCAGGCTTTATTAATTTCCTTTAAAGCCTTATTAATATCATCCTGCGAAAATAGAATCCTGTTACCGACTTTATGGCCTGTAATAATTCCCAAATCCAAATAACGACCGAGTGTCGGCAAACTGATTTTTAATAGTTTACAAATCTCATAACGGGAATAAAAAACATTTTTTGGATCTTCAGGTTTTTCAGATGCTAAAACCTCTTTGATCCATGCTTTGAAAAATGGTTCAATCTTTTCGAGTGTCAGTGTGAAAATTGGAGCGGATGCTTCGGGTGTGTTCATAAAAAAACGAATAAATCAAATTGATACTATCAATTTGACTCATCCATGCAGGTTATTCTGTTGCCTTAAAAGCAGATTGAACAACACCTTAAAAGATAAGTTGACTGCTATGTTCTTATCCTGAATTCCATCTATGGCGGTTCATCTGACGCGTTAATTGTATGCCCCTTTCGGATAAGTTGTCATTCGCCGCATTGATAAAGCAAAGATAAACTAATTTAATTAAACTAAATAAAAATCAAATGTATTAGTTATTAACAGTAATTAACAATATTGTAGAATTGTTGTAGATATTGCACCATAAAAAAAGCTGAAAGGCCATATAAATAACGCTTTCAGCTCTTAATAATTGAGTCCTATGTGGACTAAACGGCCTTTAATGCTGAATAATGCGGATGTTCAGATAACCTTAAAACAGCTTCTTCAGCTGATATTTTGATGTATTCTTTTGTCTGTTTTTCCGTATGGTGTCCGAGTAATATCATAATATCACTAATCGGAACACCTTCTTTATAAAGGATTGTTGCCCCCGATCTTCTTGCAGAATGACAACTAATCTTCTCATATTTCTTTGCAGTCCTTTCAAATGTTTTGCCATATTGCACAACCGGCCAGCGAACAACCTCAGTAATTCCGCACAAAAAAGCAATGGTTTTTATATACTTATTTATATACTGATCCGGTATTTTTGGCAATTTGCCTTCGTATTTATTCCATATAGCTTCAAACCTTGCTGTTAATGGTATCAAAACTCTCCTGTTTGTTTTAGTCTGGTAGATATCAATTATTCGCTTGCTTTCGATAATACGAATATTAACCTCAATTTTTGAATAGTCGGAAATTCTTAAACAGGTTTCATAAAGAATAAACCATGCATCCCGTGCTAATTCCTGCCTTTTATTTTCTGGTTGTGACAAATCGTATTTATAAATTTTATCAAGTTCATCAGGAGTTAAAGATATTGAGAATGATTCCGCTGAAATGCCTCTGAAGGATTCAAATTGAAAATCCCGGTTGCTATGTAGTTTTTCCTGAAGTGATTTTTTCATCATCATTTTTAAACCTTTGATGAAACGACCCTGAGTATTTAAACTATAACCTTCATCAGATAAAAAGTTCACGAATGAATTATAAAAGTCGATATTGATATTCTCAAAGTCGACTTTCTTAACTGGTCGTAATGTTATGAGTGGTTTTTTATCCTCCTTTAGTGACTCGTTTTTTTTCTCAATCTCTTTAATATCCTTTTCTGAATAGATTCCCTGATATATCCCAAAAATTCTTTTAAAACCTTCTAAAATTCTTATTGTCCCGGGTGCAAGGTTCATTGATGATTTATTTTTCCGTTCCCCTTTCTTTGCATCATCAATAAACTTACTGGTATATTCATTCAGGGTTTTTGCATCAGCAGTTTTTTTGTTGTGATACTTGTAGATTACATCCTGCAACCATTCCTTAGAATATTCTCCATGATAATTTTTGCCTTCAATCTCTATATTATCATAAAGATTCTTAAGTTCCTTTATGAATTTTTCATCAGCATCAGATCTGATTCTTTGTTTTATGGTCTGAGTAGTATTGCTCCATTGTTTAGGATTAACAGTAATGTCGGATTTAACTATAAGATCAACACCACGACCAGCAGAAAACCGGACATAAATAGGAACCGTTTTTCTCTTTTTTCCACTTACAAAATAATTGATTGTTGCCATTGTATTCTGAATTGGTTGGTGTAAAATTACAATATCTACAACAATTCTACAACATTTTTGTTATCTATTATTATTTACCTTTGTTTAGTGTTTTGTCATAATTGTGGAAAACAGCGATATATATTAGAATAATTAAAAAATGGATAAACGTAAATAACAGGGTTCGAGTCCCTCCAGGTTCACTTAAAAATCAACCACTTACAGAGAAAATTAAAGTAGGTGGTTTTTTATTTGCATACAATTTGCATATAACTCTATTCGATCCCATGGTGTTGTACCGCCGGGGTTTTTGTTCAATAATCATTTTAGATAATGTCTTAATCAGATGAACCTGATATTTAAGATAATATAATAAAAAAGCTAAGACCTCAGAGATATTAATTCAGATATATTGCTTAAATTTAAAAAAATTGGAGGTGGGCTTGAGTTGTATAGAAGCACCTAAAAGTAAACCTATACAGCTTTCAGTGTTTTTCTATAAGTACTTTTGGTACACATATCAAAGGAGTTAGTGGCAAGCATAGAGAACGACACAACAGATAGACAATAACAATGAGAATAGTGTTTTTAATAATTGTATTACTTCACGGACTAATCCACTTGCTTGGATTTGTAAAAGGTTTTGGATTTAAGGAAGTAAAGGAATTGACACTTCCGATATCTAAACCAATGGGATTTGTTTGGCTGACCGCAACAGTTCTCTTTTTGACTTATGGTATTTTGTATTTAGCCAACTCAAAATACGCTTGGTTGTTTGGGCTTGTTGCTGTGGCAATTTCCCAAATTCTTATCATTCTTTTTTGGAAAGATGCCAAGCTTGGAACCATACCCAATATCGCCATTTTAATTGTATCAATCGCTTCATTTGGTTATTACAATTTTCAAAAACTTGTTCAACAAGAAACCAATAATTTACTAAGCCAGAACAAGATAATTAAAAATAACATTATCAGTGAAAATGACATTAAATCGTTGCCAGAACCTGTAAAGAATTGGCTTCGTAATTCTAGTACTGTTGGAAAACCTTTTTTCACCTTAGGAAAAGTGACACAGAAAGCCGAAATGAAAATGAAACCCAAACAAGAAAATTGGATGAGTGCCATCGCCATTCAATATACGACCATTGACAATCCTGCATTTATATGGACAGTAGATGTAAAAATGAATAGTTTGCTCAACTTTCAAGGTAGAGACAAATTTGAAAACGGCAAGGGCGAAATGTTGATAAAAATGAATTCTCTAATCAACGTTGTGAATGAGCAAGGCGAAAAATTGGACGAAGGAACTTTGCAGCGATATTTGGGCGAAATGGTTTGGTTTCCTTCATTGGCTTTAAGTCCGTATGTTACTTGGGAACAAATCAATGATTCAACATCAAAAGCAACTATGACCTATAAAGGAACTACGGGAAGTGGGACATTTTATTTTAATGCCAATGGTGATGTTACAAAATTTTCCGCTTTACGTTACAAAGACAATGATGCCGATGCAAAAAGATACGGTTGGACAATGAATATTTCGGACTACAAAACATTTGAAGGAATTAAAGTTCCTGCAATAATGAACTCGACTTGGAAACTTGACGAAGGTGAATGGACTTGGCTGAAATTAGAAGTAACAGACATAAAATATAACAAGAATGCCAGCCACTAACACGGGTTTTGCGTCAGGCGGGGTGACGTGCAAACTTGGATCTTTGTGCTTCTTTTCAAGTTCAGTGCTGGCAGACAGTTTTGTGCTCCTAAACCCGCCCGAACACAAAGCCCGAAACCGTTGTGGCGCATGCATAAAAAAGCGACCATTACCGGTAGAAGGAAAAATTTCTATAACGCATGAAATTTCATATATTTGTATAAAATGATTTGGTATGGAATCACTAAGAATTGAAATAATAAATCCAAAAGCCAAAAGTCTGATTAAGAGTTTGGTTGACATGGATTTGATAAGGATAAAGAAAGAAAAAGGAAAATCGGAGTTTACTGAATTACTTAGAAAACTAAGAAAGCTTTCTGATAATGCCCCTACTTTAGAAGAGATAACCAAAGAGGTGGAATCGGTTAGAAAAGCCCGCTATGAAAAATAAAAAAGTAATCCTTGATACGAACATTTGGATTAGCTTTCTTATTTCAAGAGATTTCAATTTTCTTGACAACTACATTGAAACAGGAAAAATGAAACTCATCTTTTCAGAAGAGTTGTTTAGTGAGTTCATTTCAGTTGCAGAAAGACCAAAATTTAAGAAATATTTTGCTGAGAGTGATGTTAAGCATTTGATACTAATAATTAACAGATTCGGAATTCTTGTTCATGTTACAACTGAAATAAACAGATGTCGCGACATAAAAGATAATTTTTTATTGAGTCTGGCAATAGACAGTAATGCGGACTATTTAGTCACCGGAGACAATGACTTGCTTGCTCTGGAGCATATAAACGAGACCAAAATCCTCACGATTCAAGGATTGAGAAACGAGCTTAAATAATGCACAACGCAACAACAAAGGCTAAATATAATGAGGGGTTCAGAGTGATTCGAAGTGAAACCCAAGTGCCTGCATGGCGGATTGATTGTTCTGGTAATACCATCAACGAAGTTAATTAAACAGAATAATTCTACTTTTTCAGCTTTTCACCCTCTATGGCCGGGGTAAAAAAAGCTGAAAAATAAGAATTTCCATAATCTGCTAAAGTAGAATTATGTTGATTATGTGTATTTTAATAATTCTGAAACAGCAATAAAACGGCCATTGCAGAATACAAAAAAATATTTCCGGAGCCATCAGGCAAGGAATAAAGCTGCAGCTGTAAAAAGACGCTCAAAGCTTCTGTCAACAGCGAGACTGGCAGGAGTGTCAAAAACAGGAAATGGGCTTTCGTGAGAATAGGTATATGGGAAGTCCCAGACTTCAGCCGGGCAATTCTTATTCCGCGATCGGCTGTTCATTGTTTCAATAATGCCGGTGGCCGGTATAACAGTGTCTTTTGAAAGTGCAATTGAATGAGTACGCTCTCTTAATTTATTAAGGATATTCTCCCTGAATGTCTTAAACCTTCCAAAATCTATCATCGACCGGAAAGCCATACCAATCTGGCTGGAACGAAGAATATCGACCAAAGGACTCTTTCCTGACATATCTTCTTCAAAATCAGTCATATAATATCTATATAATTTATCGTAAGCCCTGCTATCCATTATTAATTTTGAAGTCCCGTGCATATTACTGAAGACCGAGCCTCCGCAGAACATAAATAACCTGGAATCGGAAAAGAGGTTTCCGGGATTTCCCATAAGTATTATCTGTGCAAGAAAGGCTCCTATTGAATAGGCAAAAATATTTACTTTACTGCCTCCGGGAATCAGATGATGCCCGCCATTCCTTATCATGAGCATCAGTTTTTCAATATCACGCACAGTCTGATACCCTGAGTTAAAAAAACGCATGGGATCTTCAGTCAGCCTGTTGCTTAATGCAATGTTTGCAAAACTTGACATATTTATTTCACTATGTGCCAGCTTCCGCTCATTTAAAAAATGGAACATTGCCCTGGGGTCGGACCATGAAACAGGAGAACGGTTGATATGAAAAGATATGGGGAAGAGTATTACATAGCTGCCGGTATCGCGTGACAGGTAATAAGCCCAGACAAGATACTTTATCCAGTTTCTTTCATTAAGGCCATGAAGCAATAAGATCACCTTTTTATTCTCTTTGTTTGCCGGAACAAAAACCGGATATGAAAACGTGCTGTTTTCCGCTATCGACAGGTCATAAGCGTTCGAAAAAGGATTTGAGACAGAATCAGAATTGAACGCGGTATTGATGATCCTGATATCTGAACCCGGAATTTTAATCTCTTTTGTGCCAGGATTAAAAACAGATTTCAACTCATTATATTTTTTAGTGTACTCCATACATTTAAAACCACGATTATTTATTGTGCAAAGAAAAAGCCGGTGGACGAACCTGACAAATAAATGTGCCGGATGAAAATGCCGAGTGACGAAATTTGAGATACAGTGACGTAATTTTAAAATATGGGATAGAATTTTCTGACAGGGTTAAAAGGTAAATTACTTATTTATGCCCGGAAGAAGAAAAAAGCTAATTTTGCAGTAATAAAAAGAATCTCATGCTCGACATTCAGAAACCATTGCCTCCATATTTGTTTGAAAAGAGAAACATTATTAAGTTAGTTTTATTTACTTCCGTTTTCGCTTTGGTATTTATCAATATCTACTCACCATTCGGTGCCGACCGATGGTTCAACTTAACTAAACTACAGTTCCTGACATTCTCGAGCCTGGTTATTCTAACCGGAGTACTTGTTGTTGTAATAAGCAGGATTATAATGTATTATGTTTGCCGGAAAAAAATAATTAATATATTGCAATACCTTGCATGGATCTTCGCGGAAATAATGTTCATGGCGTTGTTTTACACCCTGTTTGAAATATTCTTCCTGAAGGATGTCCGCTCCTTTGCCGACCTGGTAAAATTATCGGCAAGCAACACGGCACTGGTGCTATTACTGCCATATTCCGTAATGTGGCTTTATTTATCGTGGAACGACAAAAAAGAACAGATTGAAAGGATGGCTGACCTTCAGTCTTTTTCAGTCAATACAAGAGATATGATACCCTTTTATGATGATAAATCGATCCTCAAATTTTCAGTAAAAAAAGACAGCCTTTTGTATTTAGAATCAACTGAAAACTATGTAAGTATCTGCTATCTGAACAAGAATAAGGTTTCAAAATACATGTTGCGGGACACTATGAAAAATATGGAAGAAAACTTTGCCGGAACGGAAATTATTCGTTGCCACAGATCGTATATGGTTAATTTCGATAAAGTTAAAATAATTAGAAAAGAGAAGGATGGCCTCCTCCTTGAGCTTGACGTCCCATCAGTAACCGATATACCCGTTTCAAAGACTTATGTTGAAAATGTAATGCGTACTTTCTCGAAGTTCAGTCGTTTGACAGATACCGGAACGGGGACAACATAAATTATATAACTGAATTTATCTAATAATACGATCCATTCAGGAAACAAGATCAGATTAGCGAGGGCAAAGTAAACCTGAAATTACTTCCTTTTCCTTCTTCGCTCTCAACCAATAATTCGCCTCCATGTTTTTCAACCAGATCCTTGCAGATGATCAATCCAAGTCCTGTGCTCGATTCGCCTTCAGTACCTGATCTGCTTGACTTAACGTCGAGCCGGAATAAACCATCAACCATTGCCCTGCTCATACCGATACCAGAATCCTCAACAGATATTTCAACGTTTTTTTCACCGGTTGATATAGCCGAAAGATTTACGTTTCCTCCTTTGGGGGTAAATTTCACGGCATTTGAAATCAGGTTACGGATTATAGTCTGAAGGATGTTGCTGTCAGCAAAAATCTGCATGTGATCCGGAATATTGACAGTTATTTCAATTCCTTTTATTTTAGCTGATTCGAGTGCCGTTGTTATACTTTCATCAACGATAGGGCGCAATTTAACTACCGCGGGATTGAAAGGAACTAATCCTTGCTCCATTCGCGACCATTGTAGCAGGTTTTCAAGAAGCCGATACTGATTAGTAGCTGAGTTTCTCAGGTTTGTGGCAATATTCTGAGTCTCAGACGGTGTCAAACCCGGTAATTCTTCATCCAGCAACTGTGTTAATCCTAAAAAACCCATGAAAGGGTTGCGTAAATCGTGGGCAATTATTGAGAAAAACTTGTCTTTTTCGGCATTGCGTTTTTGCAGTTCTATGTTTTTAAGTTTTATTTCTTCCTCCGCCTGCTTGCGTCCGGTGATGTCGGTCAGAAAATTCAATGTGGCTGGTTTGCCGTGCCATTCAATCATTGTCGCATTGATTTCCACCCACTTGATAACACCCTCACGGGTAACCACCCTGAAGGTATATTGTTTCTGTACTTCATCGTTTGCGATCCATCGCCGGTAGCTTTCAACCACCATGTTCTGATCGTCCGGGTGGATGAATTCAGGAAATGGTCTGCCAATGAGTTCCTGCTCTGAATACCCCTCCATCAGCACAAGCGTCATTGGATTGATAAACTTAAGCAGACCGTCTTGCGCGACGACAATTGATTCGTTAGCGTTATCTATCAGCAAGCGGTACTTTTCTTCGCTTTCAAACAGCGCCTTTTCAATATGTTTTTTTTCAGTAATATCAATAATACCTCCGAATAAAAAGCAGCTTTCAGAACCTTTTTGCTTTACACATTTTGATGATGCCTGAATCCAAATAATGTGCCCTTTTTTATTTTTAATACGAAGTTGACAAATATCTGACAAGCCTGGTTTTACATCTAATATGTGTTTCTTAAAAACAGGGAAATCTTCGTCAATAACAAGCTTTCCCCAGCAATTCATAGCTATTAACTCTTCGTTTGTGAATCCGGTAATTTCCTCACATGCACCATATATCCAATCAAAATAATAAACTCCGTTTGCATCGGTTACGCAAGAATATAACAAATCAGATATGCTGGTAGAAATATTTTTGAATCTCTCCTCGCTTTTTTGCAGGATCATATCAGCCTGCTTTCGTTCAGTGATGTTCCTCGATATACCGAATGTACCGATGATATTTCCATTTTTGTCGCGCATAGGCAATTTGATAGTTGAAACCCAGGTATCAGGACGATCGTGATGTGTCTCCTTTTCTTCTATGCTTAACAGTCGGTCTGTACGAATGATTGTCAGCTCATCTCTTAATGCCTGCTGTGCATGTTCGTTTGTAAAAAAATCAGCGTCTGTTTTCCCAATTGCCTGTTCAGGATCATTTAACCCATGGAATTGGGCCATAGCCTTATTGATTTTGATGAAGCGACTTTCGCGGTCTTTAAAATAGATATGATCAGGAAGGTTATCTAAAAGAGTAAGCATGAGATATTGTTCCTGAGCCAGAGCCTCCTCAGCCTTCTCGAGTCCGGTGATATTAATTAAAGCCTTCTCCTTTTCCAGATTGAGTTCTTTATTCAGCGTTTCCAGCTCTGCCTGGCGTACCTGAAGCTCGTGAATGAGTTTCAACATTTCGGCTTTTGATTTGTTACCTTTTGCCATAGTTTTTAAAGTTTCAGGGTTTCGTTATACCCAGCACCCAACACCCGGCGCCCAGAACCTCTACATTAAATCGCCCAGTGGTCCAAGATTAATGTTCAGGTCTCTGTCGGTGAGGTTAAAATGTTTCTTCAGCTCTTCCATTTTCATCTCGAGCTTCATGAGCGTTTCACCGAGCCTTTCAATCTCCTCGTCAGTTAACGATCCGCCATCAACTCTTCTCATGGCCTGCTTCTCAACCAGTTTACGGATGAGTTCGACAAGGGTAAGCACCAGTTTTGCCAGACCTGAATCGGCGTTGTCAGGGGTGAGTTTCAGCTTCGAGTCATCGCTCTTTGTCATTTTCCCGATCTCGTCCGAAAGCTTATCGAGCGACCCGGTATTAAAAAGTATTTTATTTTCGCTCATATAATATAATCATATTTTGTCATAAAAGATCAGCGTTATCAGTGTTCTGCTATTTTACTGTGAAATCAACAAAACTATATGGTGGCCAGGGTCCGGTAAGGACAAAGCTTAACTCCGGATATTGATTTTGAAGGTCTTCTGTTATTTTAATAACAGTATCCTTTTGTTCTTTTTCAAGTAAGAAAACAGCATCAATGATGGTTGTTTCCGATAACATTTTTTTGAATTTCGTCACAGCATTCAACGCGGAGAGATATCCTTTTATCGTTGCAATAACTGAGTCAACATGGGCCAGCAGCAATTCCTCGAGCCTATGTTCTTTAAGTTTTTTATCGACCCAGTTTCTGTAAACCGATTTTATTATTTCAGCATCGGGGTTAACAGATGTAGTGGTACCGGCTGTTGATTTTGCAATGAGGCCGGATCTTAATTTTTCTGAATCGCAGAGAACCTTAAGTCCGAATTCATATTTATTATCAACTTTCTGGAGGTTTTGTTGAATTTCAGGATAGTTTCTTTCGATCATCTTTTCAATAGCATCGGTTGATTCCATTACAGAACCAAATCGCATTGGGAGGAGTGTGAATTTCTGAGAAAGGGTTTCTATCACCCCGGCATATTCAATGGCAGTGGACCTGTCTGCAATTAAACCGTCCCGATTAATATCTCTTACCACCGCGGCAATTTCACTAAAGAGAACAGAATACAAGCCAGCGCCGGCAATACCCTTAAACCCTGATAAAAGCTCACTTAACTTTTCAGGATCTCTTTTTACATATACTATGGCATAAATCATCTTCTCCATTTCAATGTTGCATTAGGTTGATTGACCCTTCAACCCTTCAACCCATAAACCTTTCAACCCTTCAACCTCTACCTGATTTTCTTATCCTCAATTGTCTGACCCGACCTTAACTGCTCCATGGTTTCGACCGAGCTTAACATTAATTTTACACCGAGATAAACAAGGTCAACATCGGCCACTGAAATTACGATATCGCCTGTAAGGATGACCCCTTTGTTCAGTACCCTGTCGAGCAATTCAAGTATGGTGACGTCTTTTGACTTATCTATTATATTATCGTGCATTATTGTTTTTCTTTAATTGAGATAAAGCTAAATGGTGGCCAGGGGCCCGTTACTTCAATAAAAAAGCCGGAAATATTCTTTTCCTTCAGCGTTTCAGCAATACTTTTAAAATCTGTCACTTTGTTTTTACTTATCAGAAACGTGGCGTTAAGTATCATGGTATCTTCTCTTCCGGTAAACTCTTTTGGGAGGAGGTTATTAAGGGATGATGACTCGCTCAGGTTTTGAAATGCATCATAATATTCCTGGCCGTAATTTTTACAAAGCCGGTCAATCTCATTTTCGACAAGATCAGTTTTTTTCTTTTTCAGCAGGAAGGCTTTTCCCGGCGAGCTTGCCATTATCTGTTTTTCCAGGGCATCAGCTTCCTGGCTTAATTCGTCAATTTTTTCACTCAGCACATCACGATCGCAATAAATTTTAACCGACCATTCTTCCTTTCCACTTATATTATGAATATTTTCGGCTAACGAACCTGAATAATCAGTGATGAATTTTTTCAAACCGTCTTCACTATTATAGATTGTACCAAATTTAAAAGGGATCACGGTATTAAATTCCATAACCCTGGAAATTACATTTATGTGCTCCCGCGCATTAGATTCAACCCATTGAATATCCGATAAATTCTTTCTGAAGTTTTCTTCGGAGAATTCACTGTTTGAAACATATTTAACGATAGCGCAAAAGTCATCGGATACAATAAAATTTATACCACCGGACTTAAGATGATCTAAAAGACCGGGAGAGTTATTTGATATGCAGAAAACATATATCAGTTCATTTATCATGACACTGTTGGCTTAATATTTACATTATTCACTGACGCTATCCGTCCCTTCAAAGGAATTAAGCCGTTCGAAGGATGTAATTTCAAGATTTTCATCCATTTTAACAGAGTAGAAAAGCCGCACCTGTTTTGGTGGCAGGTTCATTGATTTTAAAAATGAATCGTCTTCATATACTTCTGCTATTGAATTCCATATTTCTTTTGTTTTGTCAATTTTTATGACCGTCACGTCATAACAGTTAATGCTCTCTTTCAGGAACTTAACTACTGCTTTTTTTACATCAATAATATTGCTCATTTTTGTTTTCCTTGTTTATTTGTTGATGGGTTTACGGGTTAAAGGGTTGATGGATTTGCGGGTTGATGGGATGATTGGCGCATCAGGTTTCTTCATATTATGACCACAAGCCGGACAAAATCTGTTTTCGAACATAAAACGCCATTTCTCTCCACATTCCGGGCAATAAATGTTAAGTGGTTCACCACAATCTATACAAAATTTCTCTCTGCTACTCGTTGTTTTTCCGCATTTCGGACATGTAAAAGCGCTCATTTTTCCCTCCTTTTTTATAAGTTGTTATAAATTTTGTTTTTGTTCTCTTATTTTTTCCAGCAATTTCAACAATTCATCTTCTCTTTCGTCATATTCTTCTTCACTTATTTCATCCATCTCGAACTTCAGCTGGAGCGCCATCAATCTTTCTTTTATGGCTCCTTCATCCGATGTTTCTTTCTCGATCACCTCATTGATTTTTTTAGCAATAAAAATGATCCCGTTAAAAGGCGCCATCAGTATATCGTCAAGTATAAACATATTAAATTCCTTTCGTGTTAATTACAAGGTTTACAAAATTATATGGTGGCAATGTTCCCACGTATTTAAATGTCATCAAGGCCCCATATTTTTCATCCAGGGCGATCACCATTTTGTCAAATGCCGGTTCATTGCTGTTTTTAATAAGGAATGCAGCATTAAGGATCATCATTTCTCCATAGTTGTCGTTTATTTTTACATCTTCGGTGAGCGGGGTTAAAATATCGAGAATAATGTTCTTATAATTTCCTGTCTCTTTTTTCAGCGCTTCCGCCACCATTTCTCCGATTTTCATGCGCTGATAATGTGTTTTATCTGCGGGCAGGTTCATCAGTTTTCCCCTGAGCGACCGTATTTCATCATATTTTTCAATGATACTTTCATAAATAGGAACTTCATGGGCAAGTATCTTAAGTCCCAGTTCTTTCCTGCCTTCCATTTTAGTAAGTAAGTCGTCGAATTTTTTATAATCCTTTTCAAGTATTCTTTGGATGGCTGAGTCGTTGTTATATTCGGAAATAGTTGAAAAGCGAACCGGCAGGACCGTGAATTTTTCCATGACGGCTTCAAGAACCTTCTCATGAGTGGTCATGTTTACCCTTCGGGCTTCATATTGAATAATTGGCGAATTACTGACGATGGCACTTATGTCATTGAAATTGATCCCATAAACCATGTCGGCGCGTTTTCCTATTCCGATAGGGCCAAAGTCAATCGGGCCGGCATGCCTGATGATCCCGTAAATGTATTTTCCTTCTTTCGGTATTTCAACTTCCTTATCCATAGCTATACTTCAGATATGTTGTTACTTTTCATTATTATATTATTGAACGCTGATAACGCTTATTATAGTTCCCATTTTTCGGGAAATATTTTCAAATCAATAAAATTAAAAATCGGTAGCGGGGCAGTATATACAAAATCGCTCCGATACTGATACTTCGCCCCAATTTCGGCCATTATATTATCGAATTCCACCTCCCTGCCGCTGTTCATCAGGAAGGCTGTATTCATGAACATGGCATCACCGGTTGTTTTGTTAAGTTTATACTCGAACACCGATCTTCTGAAAGCTTCAATAATTTTTTCTGCTTCATTCTTCTTTTTATTAATCAGAGCGCTTTCCACTAACTTCCCGGCTTCATTAATTTTGGAATTCTTTTTTTCAATATCGTCAATGTTTTCTATTTCTTTCCTGATTTTTTGAAGTTCAGCATGTTCCTTGTCAATCTCATTATAGATCACACCCA
>JBAXXU010000047.1:0-29877 GCA_037127735.1 Bacteroidota bacterium | reverse complement strand
TTAGGTAGCGGTCTGCAAAACCGTTTACGGCGGTTCGAATCCGCCACCGACCTCAGATCAAAACCCTATCATAGCTGTATATCAGCGAGATAGGGTTTTTTCTTCCTGTGATGGCATTTGATTACACCACCTCCGGCGCCAATCTGCTGATAATGCAATTGAGAAGCAGTTGAGATATATTGTTGAATTAAATAAACGATAACGGGGTCAAAGATTTCTAAGACGATTTGATAAATCATCAATGTTTTCTTCTTTATCCCAGATCTTTATCAAATCACCATTCTTGTTATATAAAGCTACAAATGGGAATCTTTGTATGTTATAGTAGTATCTGACAATAAAAGAGTTTCCTTCAGTTCCGACAAATATGTTCGGATAGATGCTTAATTTATATTTTGAAACATATTGCGCGACATTTTGTACGGGCACATATGTAATCATCGCGATTGATGCTTTCAGGAAATCATCCCTCCTTAATAACAAGGCTTCTGTAAATTTCTGACAATCTTCACAATCGGGTGAAAAATAAATAATAATTATTGGTTTATCCATTGGCAAATTGAGAGCCTTAAAAATGTTGCCATTGGCCTGAATAATTTGAAATGGCGGAACTTTGCCTGACTGAGAATATGAGTTCGATGAAATCAAAACCATCAGACCCATTAGAAGTGCATAAAATATTCTTGTTTTTTTCACCCTGATTCAGTATAATTATCTCATTACCTTTTTCAGTATCCCGAATACACCCCTTATAAATGTGGCGCTGGTCAGCACTTTAACCATCTGGTCCTGTGGTGTTCTGGTCTCTCTTCCATATGATGTCTGTGATTGAGAGCTTCTGCCTGGTCTCATCTCCCCTTCTCCCATTCTCCCCCTTTCCCATTCTTTCCTTGCTTCCTCATCAGCAGCTTCCTTCTCAATAGTTGACACTTTCCTGCTCAAAATTTCATAAGCGCTTTCGCGATCAATTATCTGACTATATTTCTGAACCAGGATTGAGGATCTGTTGATGGCAGCAATTTCAGCCTCAGAAAGTATATCCATCCTGCTCACCAGTGCGCGAAGCATAGTTGCTGCCAGAGGTGTTGGAACTCCTTTCTCACTCAGGACTGTAACCAATGCTTCCCCTATTCCGAGACTTGTTATTGTTTCATCGGTTTTATAATAATCTGAAAGAGGATAGTTCTCTGCAGTGAGTTTAATAGCTTTCCGGTCAACAGCAGTAAAAGCTCTGAGCGCATGTTGCACTTTAAGACCAAGTTGTGACAAAACTCCATTTGGCACATCCATCGGATTCTGTGTCACAAAAAAGATCCCGACCCCTTTGGAACGTATCAGTTTAACAATGTTTTCGATCTGATCGAGAAGAGCTTTGCTGGCCTGGTTGAAAATAAGATGAGCTTCGTCGATGAAAATCACGAGCTCAGGTTTTTCTGCATCACCCTTCTCAGGCATTTGGCTGTAGATCTCTGCAAGAAGTGAAAGCATAAAGGTGGAAAAGAGTTTTGGTTTGTCCTGGATATCAGTCAGACGGATAATACTGATATATCCGTTACCATTTTTATCTTGTCTCATCAGATCCTTTATGTCGAATGATAGTTCTCCGAAAAAGAGATCAGCTCCCTGCTGTTCAAGTTCAAGGATCTTCCTCAATATTATTCCGGTTGTAGCAGTCGATATCTTCCCATAATTCTTTTCAATCTCTTCTTTTCCCTCCTCAGTAACATACTGTACAACTTTTTTCAGATCCTTAAGATCAAGCAAGGCCAACTGATTATCATCGCAATACTTAAAGATCACTGCAACAACTCCCTCCTGTGTATCGTTCAGATCGAGAATGCGTGAAAGAAGTACAGGTCCGAATTCAGAAACGGTTGCTCTCATACGCACTCCATCCTGCTGTGAGAGAGACATTAACTCAACAGGAAAACCTTTAACAGAAAAGGGAATATTGATTTTAGCATGCCTTTCAGTTATGAATGATTTTTCTACTCCTGGCATAGCAATACCGCTTAAATCGCCCTTCACATCCATAAGCAGAACAGGAACTCCCTTTTCAGAAAGTTGCTCCGAGATCACCTGGAGAGTTTTTGTCTTACCTGTTCCGGTTGCTCCGGCGATCAGACCATGCCTGTTCATGGTCTTTAATGGCACTTTAATCACCGCATCAGCAATGGATTCACCATCAAGAATGGCACTTCCTAATGCAATATAGTCCCCGGTGCAGGTATAACCATCATTTATGTGTTTTAAAAAAGCGTCTATCTTACTCATTATCTGTAATATTAGAACCCATAATGAAAAATATTTATCTGGCGCAATTTAGTAGTTTATGCGCAATTCCCATAATTGAAATTTAGAAATAATTGATAAAAAAATTATCTATTTTTATCCTTATTAATTTATATGGTTTTAAAAAATTTCTTGTCATGAAATTTAAATACATAATTTTTATCGCATTGTTTCTCTGCCTTTTATCATTTAACTGCGCTCTTTCTTATAGTCAGAATTTGCCATCAGGCATGAAAATCTGGTTCAATCAGCCGGCAATTGACTGGAACGATGCTCTTCCCGTGGGTAACGGGAGGCTGGGTGCAATGATCTTTGGCGGCATCGAAAAAGAACGCCTTGAATTGAATGAAGAATCTGTATGGACCGGTCAGCCGCGTTGGGACGCCAATCCCGAGGCCCTGAAGAATCTGTCAAAAGTCCGGAAGCTTCTCTTCGAAGGAAAATATAAAGAGGCAGAGGCGCTGGCACAGAACCGTATTCTGGGTAACAAACCTCAAAACCCGGTTGCAACCTACCAGGCCCTTGGAGACATCTGGCTTAACTTTGGCCCTCAACGCGAGATGAATAATTATCGAAGAGAACTGAATATTGAAGAAGCAATTGCCAGAGTTTCATATACCGCCAACCAGGTGAATTTTCTACGTGAAGTATTCTCAAGCGCTCCTGATCAGGCTATTGTTATTCGAATAACAGCAGATAAGCCCGGAGCATTAACATTTACCACCCGTCTTTCGCGTCAGGGAAACAGAGCAATAATTGTGGCGGAGGGTAACGAAATCACAATGAATGAACACGTTGGGGATGATATCGGAGTGAAAATGACAGCTCGTCTTAAGCTGGTGGCTGAAGGAGGAGTTGTAAGTTCAGTGGGCGACAGTATAAGGGTAGAAAAAGCAAATAGCGTTATTTTATACCTCACTGCTGCAACTAATTACTTCGGAGGTGACCCTTCCATAATTTCAAAAACACAACTTGATGCTGTTTTATCTCATCCCTTTGCAGATGTTAAGAAGAATCATATAGCTGATTATCAATCACTGTTTAAACGTGTTGATCTCGATCTTGGATCGGGTGATGGAAATTACTTTCCAACAGATGCCCGTATTGCAGCCATGAAAAACGGTTATGTTGATAATGATCTTATTGAATTATATTATCAGTTTGGCCGTTATCTTTTAATCAGTAGCTCGCGCCCTGGAGATCTGCCGGCTAACCTGCAGGGAATATGGGCCGATGGTTTAAATCCTCCCTGGAGCGCCGATTACCATATTAACATTAACATCCAGATGAATTACTGGCTATCAGAGATCACCAACCTCGGTGAACTTCAGGAACCATTTATTGATTTTATTGACGCTCTGCGCCCCAATGCACGCCGGACTGCAAAAGAAGTATATGGCATGAAGGGTATCGTTGCCCACTATACTACTGATCCATGGCATTTCACGGAACCAACCGGGGCAATCGGATACGGGATGTGGCCAATGGGTATTGCATGGAGCTGTCAGAATATCTGGGCCCATTATCAGTTTGGCGGTGACGTTGAATACCTGAGAACAAAGTCTTATCCGATTATGAAAGAAGCCGCTGAATTTTGTATCGACTGGCTTGTTGTTAACCCAAAAACAGGATACCTGGTCTCCGGCCCGTCAATCTCACCTGAAAACAGATTTAAGATCCCGGGGGGTGACGGAGATGCCAGCATGGTAATGGGGCCAACAATGGATCACATGATAATCCGCGATCTGCTTCAAAACACAATTCAGGCAAGCAAAATCCTCGATGTGGATAAGCCCTTCAGAGAAAAAATGGAAAAAACCCTTGAGAAGCTCGCACCCACCCGGATAGGTTCAGATGGAAGAATTATGGAATGGGCCGAAGAGTTTGAAGAACCGGAACCCGGTCACAGGCACATGTCTCATTTGTACGGACTGCATCCGGGAAACCAGATTACACCACAGCATAACTCAGAATTCCTTGAAGCCGCCCGAAAAACTATCGACTATCGCCTGGCAAACGGGGGTGGGCATACCGGTTGGAGTCGTGCATGGATCATTAATTTTTTTGCGAGGTTGAAAGATGGTGACAAAGCTTATGAGAATGTGCTGGCGATACTGAGAAAATCTACACTAAATAACCTTTTCGACAACCACCCTCCATTTCAGATAGATGGCAACTTCGGTGCAACGGCAGGTATTACCGAAATGCTCCTCCAGAGCCATGCCGGAGAGGTGGAACTACTACCTGCCCTGCCTTCAACATGGGAAAAAGGATATATTCACGGAATAATGGCACGCGGGGGCTTTGAAGTAAATATTGACTGGGAAAACGGGAAGCTGAAAAAAGCTGAAATTACTTCAAAACTGGGGAACCCGTTAAAGTTGAGTTATGCAGGCAAAGTAATTGAAATACCGAATACAGAAAAAGGAAAAATATATCTCTTTGGAGAAGACATTAAAAGGCTTAATTAAATAATTTCAATACCACACTTAACCTGAATTATTCACAAATATACTTAAATCGCTCTTTTTCTTTGTGTTACTTTGTGATGTACTTTGTGTACCTTCGTGGTAAAAAAACATTAAACACTAAGTCGCACAAAGGGTTACACAAAGGCTCACAAAGTTTATGAATAAAAGAAGTTAAAAATGAAAATCCCCATATCAATAGCTTTAGTTTCGTTTCTGTTATTAACCGGTTGCCATGAAAAGATTGAACCGCCTCTTTCTGTTTCGCAGATAAAATGCAACGGCTTTGAAAATCCTGTCGGAACAGGAAAGATTCCGGATTTCAGCTGGATATTAAAATCAGATAAAAGAAACCAGACTCAGACTGCTTATCAGATCATTTTAGGCTCAGAAAAGAATATAAACAGAAAATATACCGGCGACCTCTGGGATTCCGGAAAGGTGCCATCCGGGAAATCTGCATGGATCTTATATGAAGGATCCCAACTACAACCGGGAAAAGAGTATTTCTGGAGAGTGCGGGTTTGGGACGGAAATAATAATCCAACTCCATGGAGCCCTGCCGGAAAACTTGTCACTGCTTTGTTTGATATAAACGACTGGAGCGATGCCAGATGGATCGGTTATGAAGAAATTCCCGATTCATTGTTATTGGTTCCGGGAGTTCATGGAAACGGAGATAATCTTGGCAATGTTGCTGTTAAAAGAATAACAGTGCCGTACTTCAGAAAAGAATTTTCACTAAAGAAGAAAATTTCACAGGCATTGGTATTTGTCACCGGACTTGGACAGTACGAGTTATATATTAATGGAGATAAAATCGGAGATCGCTTTCTCTCTCCAGGCTGGTCCGATTACAGGGAAACATGTTATTATAACACCTTTGATGTAACTGAAAACCTTACGCGGGGATTGAATGTAATAGGAACAATTGTCGGTAACGGATTCTATAACATCAACAGGGAACGCTACAGGAAACTGGTGATTGCTTATGGCGCTCCGAAAATGATCCTTAAACTTAAAATCCTTTACAGCGATGGTTCTGAAGATATTATTGTAAGTGATGGCAACTGGAAAACATCACCCTCGCCTATTACATTTTCAAGCATATATGGCGGGGAAGATTATGATGCAAGGCTTGAACAGGAAGGATGGAACAAACCCGGATTCAATAATACAAACTGGAAAAACGCTCTGCCGGTAAAAGAACCTTCCGGTGCACTTGAACCTGAAAAGGATTATCCTGTAAAAGTTGCTGAGATTATTGATCATAAAAAGATATCTGTTCAAAAGGACAGCAGCTATATCTATGACTTCGGGCAAAATGCTTCCGGGATAATAAAAATAAAAATCATTGGCAAAAAAGGTCAGCAGGTCCGGTTCACACCGGGAGAACTTCTTGGCGAGGATTCTCTTGTAACCCAGAAAGCTACCGGTGATCCATACTATTTTTCCTATACCTTAAAGGGAGAAAATGAGGAGATATGGATGCCAAGATTCACATATTATGGATTTAGATTCGTCCAGACTGATGGAGCAGTTCCGGCCAATTGGCCCAATCCGGGGAATCTGCCTGTATTATCCGATATCGGGCTTCTCCATACACGAAATTCATCGCCTGTGGTTGGAAGTTTTAAATGTTCAAATGAACTTTTCAATTCAATTTACAATCTGATAAACTGGTCTGTAAAAAGTAATCTGGCCAGCGTAGCCACTGACTGCCCTCACAGGGAGAAACTGGGATGGCTGGAACAGACCCATTTAATGGGAAACTCGATAAAATTCATCTACGATATTCACAACCTGTACGATAAAATCATTGATGATATGATCGAAGCACAACTTGAAAATGGCCTTGTCCCTGATATTGCTCCTGAGTACGTCCCTTTTGGGGGAGGATTTCGTGATTCGCCTGAATGGGGAAGCGCCTGTATTATTCTCCCCTGGGATATGTATGAATGGTATGGTGATATTGAAGCTGTAAAAAAAGCTTATCCCATGATGAAGAAATACCAGAGTTATCTCGCGCAACTATCGGAGAACCATATACTCTCACATGGGCTTGGCGATTGGTATGATCTGGGACCAAAATTTCCCGGTGAAGCACAGCTTACTCCTAAAGCTCTTACAGCTACTTCAATATACTTTTACGATACTAAACTTCTGGCTAAGATGGCCAATCTGATTGACAAACAGGAAGATGCTATCTATTATTCTAAAATGGCGGAGGAGATCAGGAATGCATTCAATACAAAATTTTTTAACCCGTTTACAAAAGTTTATTCAACAGGCAGCCAGACAGCATATTCAATGCCGTTATTTTTCGGAATGGTTGATGATAGCTGCAAAAAGGATGTCGTGAAAAATCTCATCAAATCAATAAATGAAAACAATAAAGCGCTTACAGCAGGTGATGTCGGATACAGGTATCTTTTAAGGGTTCTGGAACAGGAAGGTCAATCGCGACTGATATATGAGATGAATTCAAAAACTGATGTCCCCGGTTACGGATACCAGCTTTCGAAAGGTGCAACATCTCTAACAGAATCATGGGCTGCTCTGAAATATGTTTCCAACAATCATATGATGCTCGGACATCTGATGGAGTGGTTTTACAGTGGGATTGGAGGGATTCGTCAGCCACAGAGCTCCGGTTCTTATGACAAAATTATTATATCCCCTGAAGTTGTCGGAGATCTGACCTGGGCTGAAACAACTTTTAACACAATACATGGGGAGATTACCAGTAACTGGAAAATTGAAAATAACAATATAATTATGGACGTTAAAATACCAGTGAATTGTAAAGCCATAGTTTCAATTCCACAGGTAAATCCAAAGTTTATTTTTGAAGGGAATATACTTATCCAACAATCAGGAAATGTTAAAATCCTTGAGGTTTCTTCGGAAAGAACACTTTGTGAGGTATCATCAGGAGAGTATAATTTCAGATGGCATATAAACTGATCTGATTTGTAATACTATGGAAAAATCGGCAGTGATAATCGGTGCAGGAATAGGCGGTATTGCGACAGCAGTTTATCTCGCAAAGAGTGGATATAATGTATCTGTTTTTGAAAAGAATTCGTCGCCCGGGGGCCGTTGCGGGCAGCTTATCCGCGATGGTCACCGTTTCGACCTCGGTGCCACAATGCTTTTGATGCCTGGTGTCTATCGCGAGGTATTTGAATCACTCGGGATTCCTCTTTTTGAAAACAACGACATTATATCACTCGAAGACCTTTACAAAATCTATTTCGACAATAATGAGGTTATTACTTTTTCTACTGATAAAGAGAAAATGAAGATTCAGCATGAAAAAATCGAGCCCGGAAGTTTCGTAAAATCACAAAAATATGTTTCAGACGGGTATGAGATTTTTCAGACAGGCATGAATAAACTTATCGGACGCAATTTCGATAACCTTTTCCAGTTTGCCAATTTTAAAAATGTCGGCATGTTGATAAAACTCAAGACATACATTTCCAACTGGAGGTACGTTAAAAAATTCTTCTGCGATCCTCACCTGAGGATGGCTTATACTTTTCAGAATATCTATGTAGGTCAGAGCCCATTTGATTCCCCGGCACTTTTCTCTATGGTTCCGGCAGCCGAACTTATAGAAGGATCATTCTTTCCAAAAGGAGGTATGTTCAGTATTGTTGAGAAATTAATGGCTGCAGCACAGTCATCCGGGGTGAAGTTCCATTTTAATAAACCGGTCAAAAATATTCGTGTAAACGGAAATAGGGCAGAGAGTCTCGTCTTTGATGATCTGTCTGAAATCAAGGCAGATGTTATAATTGCAAATGCTGATCTTCCGTATGTTTATCGTAAACTATTACCCGACAAGGGAAAATCACGGCGACTTGACCGGATGAAATATTCATGCTCCGCAATATGTTACCATTGGGGCCTCGATAAGGTTTATCCTCAGCTTGGGCATCATAGTGTTTTTCTCTCGGATGGCTTCCGCGAGGGCCTCGAAAGCATCTTCAAAAATAAATCCGTCAGCGATCATCCAAGTTTTTATGTGCATGCTCCTGTCAGAACAGATTCCACTGCTGCGCCGGGTAATCAGGATACCCTTTCAGTTGTTGTAGGAGCAGGACATTTGGATATAAAGAAAAAACAGGAATGGGACAATCTGAAGAACAATACAAGGAGCGCTGTTATAGAGCGGTTAAAACAGCTTGGGCTTGAAGATATTGAAGATCATATTAAATTTGAAATCTGTTACACCCCTGAAAACTGGGAGAGCGGCTGTAATATTTCAAGGGGATCTGTATTCGGAAGCCTGGCTCATAATATTTTACAAATGGGATATTTTCGTCCTCATAACCGGCATAACCGATATAAAAATCTTTACTTTGTAGGGGGAAGTACCCATCCCGGCAACGGAATACCAAACGTTCTTTTGTCAGCTAAACTTACTGCTGAACGGATACTTAATAAAAAATATGACCATAATTTATCGTATATAAAAAACAATTGATTTTCTTCGTTTACCCCGGCCCCCAAGGGGAGCGAAGAAAATCAATTGGCTCCTCAAGGGATATGCTGATAAATGAATGACTTTAACTGAAGAAACTGATGAATTCACAAAGGGACAAGTTTTTAGAGATATTCAATTCGATTGATTTTAATAAGATTAAGGATCATCCGAATATACTTATTGCTGCCAATTTCTGGGAACCTGAGAGATTTTGTGCTGCAAAAACCTGTTACAAATTCATGCGGGCAATTGATGATCTTATCGATAACTATAAGGCAAAAAACAAACTGATTGCAGTTAATGAAAGGAAGAAATTTGTAGCCAATGTTGATGACTGGCTTAAGATGATTATTATTTCAAATGAGTGTAATCCTCTTCAGAAAGAATTGAAAGAAACAATAGAAAAATTCAGAATCCCTTTGTGGCCAATGGAAGCTTTTGCCAAATCGATGATTTACGATATTAACAATGACGGATTTCCAACCCTCAAAGCATTTCTTGAATATTCAAACGGAGCATCAGTTGCCCCGGCTTCCATCTTTGTCCATTTAAATGGAATATCAAAAGTGAACGACAATTATGAAAATCCTTCATTTGATGTAAAATGGGCAGCAACTCCATGTGCAGTCTTTAGTTACCTTGTCCATATTATCCGCGATTTTCAGAAAGACCAGCTTTGTAATCTCAACTATTTTGCTGATGATCTGATTGATAGAAATGGCCTTACACGAAAGGATCTACGTGAATTCGCTGAAGGCCAACCTGTTAACAGAAAATTCCGAAACCTTATAAAACGATACTATTTACTGGCCGATGAATACCGGCTAAAGACATGCGACATTATTAAAGAGATCACGCCGAAACTCGAACCCTGTTACCGGTTAAGTCTCGAAATCATCTTCGATCTCTACCTGATGGTCTTTGAAAGGATCGATCTTCAGAATGGGAAATTTACAACTGAGGAGCTTAATCCTACACCTTCGGAGACAAGGGAAAGAGTTTACAACACTATTATGAATTTCAAAATCAGTTAAGATCTTTATACCCATATTCCAATTAACTCTCTTTAAATATTTTTATAACCGTAAAGTCAGCGCTAAAATAATTGCGCAACATGATAGCCAATGCGCAAGCAAGGGTTTGGCGCCACTTTTGGTTATAAAGATTAATATAATCATTACTTTTGCAAAACATTTGTAAGTTAACGATATATGACATTAGTGACCACTGCCCCGCTTAATGAAATGGATGGCCGCAGACTGTATTACACTTTCATTGCCGGCGCCAGAAAAGTTATTGAACATCAGGTTGAACTGAATAAGATAAATGTATTTCCTGTTAATGATGGCGATACGGGAACAAATCTCGCTTCAACAATAAGGGCGGTAATTGATTCCCTTCATCCTAACAGATCATATAAAATTACAGCCGACAGGATTGCTGAAACCACCCTCGTCAATGCGCGTGGTAACTCCGGGATTATCTTTGCACAATTTCTTTATGGAATGAGCACTGAGACAGGTAATTATAAAACAATTACAATAAGCCAGTTTGCTGAAAGCATAAAAAATTCTGTGCGGTATATTTACGATGCTGTTTCAAACCCCGTTGAAGGAACAATGCTTACTGTTATAAAAGACTGGGCAAATTACATATATGAGAACAGGTATAAGATCACCGATTTTAACGAAATGTTTGTCAGTTCTTTAAAGGTTCTTAATAAATCGCTTATTGAAACGAAATCAAAACTGGCTGTTCTGACAAAAGCAAATGTTGTTGATGCCGGCGCAAGGGGATTCGTGTTTTTTGTCGAAGGAATTATTGATTTTATTACCCATAGAAATCTGAAGGAGTTAATTCAGGTCAGGGCTGAAACGGGCGTTTTTGAAAAAATAGAAGAGGCTATCCCTGAAAAAGTCGATTTCAGATATTGTACAGAAGCGCTTATTAAAAAAAGTTCTATCGATGCCAAAACATTGCGGGCCGCTCTCGAAAAATATGGAAATTCCATTGTAGTTGCCGGTTCAGATATGATGAGACGAATTCATCTGCATACAAATACTCCGGCTGAACTGTTCAATGAACTGAGAAAAACAGGTGCTCTCGCTTTCCAGAAAGCCGATGATATGATCCGCCAGAGCGAGGTCGTCTATAACAGGAAATGGAAAATAGCTCTCGTTACAGACTCAACATGCGACCTTGCACAGGATTTAATAGATAAATATCAGATAAATATGCTGCCGATAAATATCAATTTCGGTGAGAATCATTATCTCGATAAAGTTACTATTCAACCGGAACAGTTTTATACCCTTCTGGAAGAAAACAGAGACTATCCAAAATCTTCCCAGGTAAATGAGAAGGCCTTTATAAACCTTTATTCTCACCTTGCTTCGCATTATGATTCTGTTATCGCAATTCATCTAAGCGATAAGTTGAGTGGCACATTTAGCAGCAGCAGGAAAGCTGCCCAGGCAATAAGCAGGGAATTTAATAAACCGATCTCAGTTATAAATTCCAGAAACCTTTCAGGCGCCCTGGGGCTTATTACCTTGAGGATAGCACAGGCAATCGAGACAGGGTATTCTCATGAACAGATTGTTGAAATGGCGGAGAAATGGGTAAGTAACGCGAAAGTCTTAGTAAGTGTCAAAGACATTAAATATCTGATTCGTGGTGGTCGGCTTTCTGCAACAAAAGGATTAATTGCACGGATACTGAATATTAATCCGATCGTGTCTATCGATGAATCAGGCAAAGCAATAGTATTCGATAAAGCCTTCAACCAGAAAGCAAATATGGAAAAGGTAATGGGACATATCAGAAAATTAATTCAGGGAAAAACGATATGGAACTATATTGTCCTGCACGCGAACAATCCTGAAGCAGCCGGCTGGTATTCGGGAAAAATGGCTGAACTTACACTTAAAGAGCCTGTCTCTGTTGTAAATATATCCCCTGTTATTGGCGCTAATACCGGTTTAGGAGCCGCCGCCGTGGCATTTCTTTCAGTATAAACCATATTTAGCCTGAATTATTCACAAATATACTTAAAGCGCTCTTTTTCTTTGTGTTACTTTGTGATGTACTTTGTGTACCTTCGTGGTAAAAAAATATTAAACACTAAGTCGCACAAAGGCTTACACAAAGTCGCACAAAGTTTATGAATAAAGAAGTTAGATAAGTTATTTCAGATTTACCTTCAAGTTTTTCCGGGAATAATGGTTTTGATGACAAAATTATTTATTCCCTGGTTTCCGAAAGAACCCTCAACACTCTGAAGGGGACTTCAACATACTTTTATTAAGCTTATTTTTTTATTGCTATTTCTTACGTCTTAGGAATGAATATCTTTAAGATTATTAATAATCAGTTATAACCAATTGATTTTATGAAAAGATTCCTTAAAACACTCACCTTGCTGATGATGATTCTATCGCTCTGCAAATGTCAGCCTCAGTCAGTACCTTCTTTCAAATTAATCCCGGTGCAAAAAACTATTTATTTTAAGGGGAATGTAGATTGTAATATGGCTGAAGCCTGGATTAAAGATACGTTTAGGATTTTTTCAGGAAAACAGGGAGAGGATCCTGTATGGGGTTATGCCGATCAGCTTAGATTTGCAAGCGGCAGCAATGCCGATTCTGTTTTCAATACTGAATGGAAAAATTATGAAAAGCCCGGTATTCCAACAAATGCAGGCCGGTTTGATGACGGACTCCATGGGGCTGTATGGTTTGAAACTATTTATAAAGATGCTAATGACAAATCGGACAAAACTCTCTATGCTCTTTACCATAATGAAAACTACCCTACGAATTATCCTTACAGACCTGAAACCGGTGAAGGATACCTTCCTGATAACTGGCCGGTTGGATTGCTCGGAGATACTACTTTAGCCGCAGTATGCAGGATAGGTATTATGAAATCGGTTGATGCCGGAAGAACATGGTCCGATAAGGGTATTATTCTTGAAGATAAACAGCCGCGTATGATATTAAGACCGCATAATAGTTCCGTTGATTTTGCCGGAGGAGTTGGCGACCCTTCAGCAATATCTTCAGGCAACTATTTATACATTTTTTATAGCGAATATGGTTACCCGGGAATATATGATGCCGGAAGCTATGATCCTGAAAAGGAATGGTCAGGTCAGTGTATCAGTGTCGCACGGATTCCTTTGAACGAATTGGATAATCCGGCGAAGAAAGCAAAAAGATGGGACGGAAGAAATTTCACCATTTCTTATGATGGAATTGGCAACCCCATAACTTCATTACAGATTCCAAAAGAAAAGGGAGGCGGGCCTACATCTTCAGCAACTGCAAAATATTACTGGGGGCCATCAGTCAGCTGGAATACCTACCTGCAATCATGGGTTCTGTTAATGGCAAAAGCTGAAGCTCCAAAATGGGCCGGCTCTTCGATATTTATTTCATTTAACAAACATAAAGATCTGGGAGAAGGTTTGAGTTCACAGGACTGGTCTGTTCCGGAACTATTACTTGATAAACCGGGTGATGTTATATGGTATCCTTCATTGCAGCCCGGCTCTGACAAGGATGATGTCAGCAAAAAGAACACTTGTCTGCAAATGGGAAAGAAGGGGAGATTGTATTATAAACATTTTCCTAAAGGTAAAACTGACAGGTATATTTCGGAATATGAAATTGAGTTTTTTAAATTAAAGAACTAATAAGCACTTAAAGCGAGCTAAAGTTTAGCATCTTTAACCAACATTTAACAAGCCAAACAAAGTATGACAGTTTAACTATAAATATATTATATAACATGAAAAGATTTACATTAACTCTGATCTCTGCCCTGTTTGTGGTACTTCTTCCCGGGTATGCACAGGAAAATATCGACTATTCAAAAATCGATATCCTGTTAATCAGGGGGGATTATAAAAAAGCGATTGACACCTGCCGGCAGATACTGTCTGTTGATACCCTTAATTCTGAGGTGTATTACAAATTGGGACTCGCATATCAGAACCTCTTGCCTGATGATAAATCATTTGATTGTTTTTTAAGGGCAGCTGCAATCTCTCCGGATAATGCCCAATACACATTTATGGTAGCTAAAAGCTATTTTAATAAAGGAAAAATAAACCAGGCAGAGCCTCTTCTTTTGAAACTTTGTGCCATTGATTCCTTAAACTGGCAATATGCTTTTTACCTTACATCAGTATATATGCAGAAAGGCAGGTATGACGAATCAATAGAAATCTACAACAGATTCTCCTTACAGGATTCTTCCAATTATGTCTTTCTTGATAAGATAGGTTTTGCATGTTTAAGAAAGGGCGAGCTGGAAAAAGCAATTGATTTGTATAACAGATCTTTAGCACTGAACAATAAAAATACAAATGCAATTAAGAATTTATCCTTTCTCTATTCTTCGACAAACAATGTTGATACTGCGCTCCAGTTACTCACCAAAGCTATTGCGATTGACTCAACTGACATGGACCTCTATGCCAGAAGGGCCGGAATCTATTATTTGGTTAATTTTTATAGTAAAGCATTGAATGATTATCTCAAAATCTTAAACTCCGGCGATTCTGCTGTTCTATATCTGAAGAGAAGCGGGATAGGATACAGCAATACCCGTAAGCCAAAAGAAGCAATCAGATACCTTAAATTAGCATATAATAAGGATTCCTCAGATTATGAGACAGCAAGTTACCTCGGACAGAACTTTTATAGTCTGAAGGACCCGAAAAAAAGCATTTATTATTATAGTAAGGTTCTCAGTATCCTTTCTCCGTTATCAAAACAAATAAATGTGGCATTGATAATGCTGGCTGAATCTCAGAAAAGCGGAGGCTTTTATAAGGAGGCTATTGACACTTATATTGATGCTATGAAAACATCGTCTGATGTAAATTTATATATGATTGTGGCAAATTTGTACGATGATAAACTAAATGACATCCCGAAAGCAATCTATTACTACGATCTCTTTCTCGATAAAATGACAAGTTCAAAAAGCAATTTCAAATCAGATTATGCTGAATCAATAAAGAAACGACTTGACTTTTTAAAAGAGAAAAAGAATCCGGCTGTTAATAAAAACTAAACAAAGAAAAATTATTAATGCTGTTTTCAACAAAAGATCGGGGGTTGAGGTGGGTTAAATGTCGATAAGCGACAATAGTTATTATTTGTTTGATATTTTTAATTGCATTTTCAATAATTAATTAAAACTAAGACAATTATGAGTGGAATGTCAGGGAAATTCGGAATGGGGTGGTTACCCGACTACCCCGATTTCAGGGACCATACTGTCGATAACGATCAGGTTACTGAACGATTGCTGAAACTCGGCCAAAAAGAGTCTATAAAAAAAATGCTTAAGAAAACCAGGGTTGAAAAACCCGGGAAAGCAGCTTTGCCCGGTTCTGTTAGTTTACTGGAATGGTTCTCGCCAATTGAGGATCAGGAGTCGCTGGGTTCTTGCACTGCCAATGCCGGGGTCGGCCTGGTTGAATATTTCGAGAAGAGAGCATACCAGAAGCACATTGATGCATCACGCCTCTTCCTGTACAAGGCAACACGGAATCTTATGCGCGAGACGGGAGATAATGGTGCATTTCTGCGAAGTACTATGGGCGCTTTAGTACTCTTTGGTGTTCCACCCGAAGAATACTGGCCATACAAAATTGCTGATTTTGAAAAAGAACCTACTGCATTTTGTTATGCGTTTGCTCAGAATTACCAATCAATGACCTATTACAGGCTCGATCCCCCCGGAACAACAAAAAGTGACTTGTTAAA
This sequence comes from Bacteroidota bacterium, assembly GCA_037127735.1. Taxonomy (GTDB): domain Bacteria; phylum Bacteroidota; class Bacteroidia; order Bacteroidales; family VadinHA17; genus LD21. Next base: position 13,840 of record JBAXXU010000047.1, on the reverse strand, counting down.
CGCGATCAAAACTAATCTTGCCAGCGGTCTTCCCTCGATGTTCGGATTTACGGTTTATAGTTCTATCGATCAGGCTGCAATAACCGGGAAGATCCCTTATCCGGCAAATGGTGAACAAATTGTAGGTGGCCATGCTATCGTTGCTGCCGGTTATGACGACAAAATGGTAATCAAAAATGCCAAGCCCGGAGCCTTTTTGATAAGAAACTCATGGGGAACCGGATGGGGTGATAAAGGTTATGGCTGGCTTCCGTACGATTATGTATTGAAAGGACTCGCTGTCGATTGGTGGTCGTTGCTTAAAAATGAGTGGATCGATACCGGCAATTTTAAAGCGTAATAACAGTAACCCCCTTTTTCGTACAGGTGTTTGGATTGCATTCTTTATGGGGGCAAAAATCCAGGCACCTTTTTTATTGTGAATATCTTTATAAAACGGATATCATGAGGATATTACATACACCGGAATACCGTTTTAATGATCTTAAAGACTTCCCATATAAGCCTCATTTTGTTAATGTTAATGGCATCATGATGCATTATCTGGACGAAGGGCCCAATAATTCTACTCCTGTTTTACTGCTTCATGGTGTGCCAACATGGTCGTATCTGTACCGTAATATGATAGACAAAACTGCCGATGCAGGTAATCGTGTAATAGTTCCTGATATGATTGGTTTTGGCAAATCAGATAAACCGGAGAAAAGATGTGACCATTCATATAAATCTCATATTGAATGGATTAAAATATTCATAAATCTTCTAGGCCTGAAGAATATTGTCCTGTTTGGACAGGACTGGGGTTCCCTGATTGGGCTGCGGATTGCTGTTGAGCAACCCGATCGTTTTGCGGGAATTATTATCAGTAACGGGATGCTTCCAACCGGGGAGCAGAAAATGCACTTTACTTTTAAACTCTGGAAGATTTTTGCCCGGTATAGTCCTGTGCTTCCAGTCGATCTTGTAATATCAGCAGGGATAAAGGGTACACTGGATAAGGAAGAAAAACGAGCTTACAGGGCTCCCTTCCCATCTTCGAAATATATGGCCGGTATTCGCGCTATGCCGAAACATGTTCCTGTCTCATTCAATGATCCTGAAGCAAAGGCAAATCGTGAAGCATGGATCAAACTTTGCAAATGGAATAAACCCTTTTTAACTGCCTTCAGCAATGGCGATCCAATTACCCATGGCGGAGATAAGTATCTCCAGGATAGAATACCAGGGGCTGCCGGGCAGAATCATATCACACTGAATGGTGGCCATTTTATTCAGGAAGAAAGAGCAAAGGAGCTGTCGGACATTATTATAAGGTTCAAAGAAAAAATAAATTCCTGAAACATGAAATAAATATTTTTACAGAATGGATTGGAAATCGCGGTTTGAAAGCATCGGTGTGAAAATTCCTGAAAAGAGATTGTCCACGCAGGAACTGGTAAAAAAGATAAAAATCCCCGGCTTTAGTAAATTTGGTCTTCATACAGGAATAAGTGAAAGAAGAGTTTGCTCTGCCGGGGAAGATTCATTTTCACTTGCCCACGATGCAGCAAAAGATTGTCTTTCATATTCAAAGTATCGTCCTGATGAACTCGATATGATCATAAGCTGCTCAATTACACGGTATAAAGATGGATTGTCACATTTATATGAACCAACATTTTCAATATTATTAAAAGATAGTATCGGCGCTGATAAAGCAATCACATTTGATATTTCGAATGCCTGTGCCGGCATGATGACCGGTGTTTATATAGCTGAGAACTATATACGGTTGGGTATAATCAGAACATGCATGATAGTGAGCGGCGAATACATTACTAATATCAGCGATCATGCGATAAAAAATATTAAGACCCCATTATGCTCAGAAATTTCTTCACTTACTGTTGGCGATTGCGGGGCCGCAGTAATACTTGAGAGAGCAGAAAAGGATGTGGAAGGATTGATTATATCGGGTTTTGCGACTCTGGGCAGGTACAGTAATTTATGCATTGGCAGGCAAAACTTCAGAACCCCCGGGGGCAATATGAAAACCAAAGCCAAAAAAATACATCAGGTTTCGATTACTAATTCCACGCCCATTGTTAAAAATGCCCTTGAGAAAAGTGGGTTGTCATTTGACAAGATTGACTATCTTATTCCCCATCAGACATCACGAAGCTCAATCTTATCCGGGGCCAATCACTATTCCGGATATTTCAGGGAAAAACCCGGGCATATAGTTATAAATCTGAAAGATACGGGGAATACTGCTTCAACTACCCACTTCCTTGCCCTGTACCAGTATTTGTCTGATAAAAGGTTCAAAGAAGGCGATCGTATTATGCTTCTTTGTTTTGCCTCCGGACTGGTTGTTGGTGTTGTGATTTTTAAAATGAACGAAATGGTGTACAGGTATGGGAACAAAAATTAACATGGTGGCTGTTTCAAGACCCTTTTTAAGGTTTTGCCCGGGTGGTTCAATTAATTTATCGGTCAGGGCTGCAAACAAATGTCTGAGGCAGGCAGATATTGATCCCTGTGATATAGGCTTGCTGATCAACACGGGGATATATCGTTTCAAGAATACCGGAGAGCCGGCTATAGCTGCATTAATTCAGAAGAAAATAGGGGCAAATTCAACTAATCTATTTGCAACTGACAATAATTATGATAATTGTAAAACTACATTTTCATTTGACCTTAACAACGGGGGTTGCGGCTGGTTAACCGGAATACAGATAGTTGACGGGTTTATACAAACAGGAAAGACAGATTGCGGAATGGTTGTGACAGGGGACTCTGAACCTTTTCACGGGTCATCTGAAAGTTTTAATTTCGAACCTGCAGCAGCAGCAATCATTCTTTCCAAATCTGACGGTTCAGAAGGTTTTTCACATTTCAGATCATATTCTTTCCCCCGGTATTATAAAGAATTAATCAGCAAAACCTACTTTGGGCAGATGAAACGAAAATGGGGGAAAAGAAATATTCTTTCTGTAAGGCAAAAAGAAACTTACCTTGATTTTTGTATTGATTGCGCTGAAGATTCATTGAATAGATTTCTTAGTGAGACTGGCATTTCACTCGATGAAACTGACCTTATAATACCACCACAAAGTCCGGCAGGTTTTGTTTCCGGGTTAAAAAAACGAATTGGCATGAATGAGAGGTTTGTTGAAGTAAGCAAACCCGGTAAAAAGGAGTTTCATACTGCCGGACCGGCAATTGCATTGAAAAAAGCCTGGGATGAAAATTGCTTTAAAACATCAAAGAAAATAATATTCCTGACCGTTGGATCAGGTATATCTGTTTCTATTGCACTTTATAATAATCAAAATTAACAGCCTTGTGAAACATTCTGATCAAAATATTAGTATCCAACATTCCAAAAACATTTCAGAGTATCTGAAAATCAACGCTGAAAAATTTCCGGATAAACCTGCTCTTCTTCACCCCGTCAGAATAACATACAAGGAATTGGAAGCAGAGGTTAACAGATATTCATTCGGGCTTCAGAACGCTGGTATTAAGCCGGGTTCTCTTACAATTTTAATGATTCCTGCCGGAGCCGGATTCTTCATCTTTACATTTGCTTTATTAAGGATTGGGGCAGTTCCTGTGATGATAGACCCCGGAATGGGAATAAAAGCTATGTCTAAAGCGCTTGCCGGAGTAAAGGCAGATGCTTTTATTGGCATACCAAAGGCTCATTTACTGAAACTTTTCCACCCGTCTGCTCTTGAAAATGTTAAAACAAGAATAGTTACAGGGTTACCCTGGTTTTTTGGAGGCCTGAGGTTGAAGGAAATCCTAAAATACAAGGAGGGGAAATATCCGTCATATCCTGTTGGTGATAATCATGTGGCTGCAATATTTTTCACAAGCGGAAGCACCGGCCCTGCAAAAGGTGTAATATATACAACCGGTATGCTAAATGCACAAATCCAGGTTACTAAATCACAATTCAATATAGGTTCTGATGAAGTTGACTTGTGCACCTTTCCTTTGCTGGGGCTTTTTGCAATTTGTCATGGAAATTCATCAGTAATAGCAGATATGGATATGGTACATCCGGCAAAATTAAATCCTGCAGTAGTTATTAAGAATATTCATGATTTTAGCTGTACCCAAATGTTTGGTTCACCTATGATTTTGGACAGGCTTTCTAAATATGGATCTGTTAACGGAATAAAGCTTTTTTCGCTCAGACGCATTATTACAGCAGGAGCGCCAGTTCACCGTAACGTATTAGAGTCATTTAACCAATTGATTGCCGAAGATGCAAGAATACATATTCCTTATGGTGCCACTGAGGTTTTGCCGGTTACTGATATTAATGCATCTGAGCGACTTCAATCGGGTTCTGATGAAACAGAAAATGAAAACGGAATTTGTATTGGTTATCCTCTTAAAGGCCTGGATGTTAAAATAATAGAAATAACAGATAACCAAATCTTATCCTGGAACGATGCCATTCAAATGCCGGTAAATGAAATCGGAGAAATTGTTGTTAAAGGTCCCTGGGTCACAACCGAATATTTTAATAATAAATATGCAACGGGGTTGTCAAAAATTACTGATTCCAGCGATAAAAGTATATGGCACAGGATGGGAGATCTTGCAAGGATTGATGGTCTTGGGAGGTTATGGTTCTACGGACGTAAATCCCAAAGAGTTATCACAGCTGCCGGTACATTGCTTACAATCCCATGCGAGGCTGTTTTTAACCGCTATCCCCGTGTAGTTCGTTCCGCCCTGGTCGGAATACCCGGCAATGTTTCCGGACTAAACAAACCTGTTATTTGTATTCAGCTTGAAACAGGAACACATCCTACTAAGAAATTGATTCAGGAATTATTGGAATTGGGGGATGGCAGCAAAATGACAAAAGGTATATCAGATATCCTTTTCTTTGATAAGTTTCCGGTTGATCCACGGCATAATGCCAAGATTTTTCGTGAAAAACTAGCCATTTGGGCAAAAAGGAGAATCAAATGAAGGCTTTAGTCACGGGAGGAGGAGGATTTATAGGCTCAGCCCTGGTTCGTGAACTGGTGAAGAGAGGATTCAATGTTACCAGTTTTTCCAGGGGTGATTATCCTGAATTAAAACAAATCGGAGTTGTTGTCAAAAGAGGTGATCTCTGCGACAGGGAGTCAGTATTAAACGCCTGTGACGGAGTTGATATCATATTCCATGTGGCTGCAAAAGCAGGGATATGGGGTTCTTATAAGGATTACTATATGACCAATGTCCGGGGTACTGAAAATATAGTTTATGCTTGTAAGAAAAAGAAAACCAAATGGCTGATATACACTAGTTCAGCAAGTGTCGTTTTTGACGGCTCTGACATTAAAGGTTCAAACGAATCATTATCATACCCTCACCGGCCATTATCGAACTATACCGCCACCAAGGCTTTAGCAGAACAGTGTGTATTGAATGCTGATTCCACTTCATTAAAGACACTCGCGTTAAGACCTCATATTGTACTTGGGCCCGGCGATAATCATCTGATCCCTTGAATTCTTGCTCAGGCAAGAGCAGGTAAACTGAGGCAAATCGGCGATGGTAAAAATTTAGTTGACGTATCTTATATTGACAATGTTATAGCAGCTCATTTATGTGCCGCTCAGGCCATTATAAATAATCCTGAAGTAACCGGGAAAGCATATTTTATTTCAAACGGAAAGCCTGTCGTACTTTGGGATCATGTTAATATGATCCTTCAGGAAGCAGGATTGGAACCTATTAAAAAATCAATTCCGGAAAAGAGCGCATTTGCGATTTCTTGCCTGGCAGAGTTTATCTACACCATATTCAAAATTAAAAGAGAGCCCCGTTTAACCAGGTTTTTAGTTCATGAATTATCCAGGTCCCACTGGTTTGATATAAGCGCTGCCCGTAAACTTCTGGATTATAATCCTGAAATATCTAATATAAAAGAGTTAGGAGTATAAAAGATAATTAACGACTTAAATAGGCGCTTGGGTTGCTTCTGCTATTTTCCTGGTAATCCTTTATACAACGGATTTAGAAGCTCATCCTCTTAGACTTCCATGATCTTCATTCGCAATATAGTCGAATTTCCACCTCAGTGCTGCAGGTGCTTTTATCTTTAGTGTTTTGGCTAAAGTATGTGCCTCTCCAATATCGGAGGGAGTCTCATCTCCCCCTATACTGAAATAGTATTGCTTAAATTTGAGGTTTAAGCCTCCTATTTTTTCATCGGCTACTCTGTTTAACAAGCTGGAATCCCAATAAAGTGATGGGCTCATTGCAATGTAGCCATTGAACATATTGGTATGTGAAAGGAAGGCATGGGTTACGCACATTGCTGCTGCTGAATGACCTGAAAAAATTCGGTAAGGAATTGTTCGATAGTTCCTGTCAATGAATGGAAAAAGTTCAGTTTCAATAATGTTTAGGAATTTAGCGGCCTCTCCCACTTTCTCATCACCATAGTACTTTATTTCAACGCCTTGTTGATTATACTTTGGTTTTGATGGAGCCATATCCCGAATCCTGACTGTATTTTCAATGGCAACAATTATCATTTCGGGGCATAAATCACAGCTGAATAAATTATTAACCATTCCTGAATAAAAAGTAATTACATCAGGATCACCATCTAGGACGTACATCACCGGAAAGGAGGCCGTTGAATCATTATAACCGGATGGAGTGGAAACAAAAATTGTACGTTCCTCACCGAGTATTGTCGAGTTAATTCTGATTCTTTTTGCAATTATTACATCATCGGCATTTTGAGCGTTTATCGTTTCTGCGAAAAGTAAAAGAATTGCCATCAATTTGAATGTTTTCATAGTATTCTGTGTTTTAAAGGACGGATTTGTAATTTTATCTTATTTCAATTCTCGTTTTATATTTACTATCCCGGGTGCAATACCATAAACCCTAGCGGTGGAGTGTATGTAACATTGGGGACTTCGGGGTGCCATCTATATCTTCAGAAACAAATGAAGATAAGGAAGATAAGGATGCGTAAAAGATTAATCATCAATGTTATATACACTTTATTATGGTTAGTTGATTATTTGGTCCTTGATACATCTGACACTAAAACCAAATCCATTTTTAATACTTGAGCGTCCAATCTCAGTATTACTATTTGATAATGATCTGGTCCAGGAAGAAGTAGCATCAGATACTGTACTTGACCAAAAGTATGCTTCAAGTCCAGCTTCTGAAAATATCCCATTATCATATCTATAACCGCCTCCAAAAGCTGAAAACCCTGAGGTGTTAGTTGCACCAATGTTTTGACATGTCCAAAAATCCGGACATCCAATCTGTTTTAATTTTCCCCCCTGGTCTGTTCCTCTTAAACCTGTCGCATCCGCCTGAATTTGATTCATACCTATGTATATTTCCAATATCTTCCATTCATCGTCAGTTGGTACATCCCAACCTGCAGGACAAAGTTTACGGATATCAGCTACAGCATAATAATTGTACAATTTTCCATACATCAGATTATATAAGCTGTATGCACTTGTTAGTGTCGAGTTCCAGGATAAATTGTCCTGAATAGCACTAATTGGAGTCCCATCGTTGAAATTAACTACTTTCAGGTTTTCAATGGTCCATACTTGATTGCCGATAGTTTTGATTTGGTAAATATTCCCATCTATATCTGTTACTTCACCTTCAGTGGTTGTAATACTTTGCTGGGATGTATAATAGATACCAGATTCATTTTTAATGTATCCACAAATATAATATTGGGTATTTGGTAATAAGCTACTTATGGTTATACTTGTTGAACTGTAAGCTGAAGCAGCAACAATATGATCTCCTTCAATTGTAGGAACCCCGGTAGTATTATAGCATACACCGGTTTCTTCCCATGGCCGGACTGGAGGTACAGATACATTGTACACGACAGTAATCGAGGTACATGTTGCAGATATTTTTTTTAATGCCATCGATTGAGAATCTGGTGGTTTTAATTTAGGGTAAAAAGATAGTTCCTCACCATAAGATGTCCCATTTCTATTTGTGGCATAAGCTCTTATATAATGTGTATCTCTGATAGACATTGATGCCCCATGCCACTTAATACTAATCTTACTCTTAAAACTGCCGATGCCTGAACTGTCAATTGTTAGCCAGGGTTGATCCCATTTAGTATGAGCACTAACTCCTCTTGAAGTAACAAGAATACCTCCATCATCGATTACTTCTCCCCCGGCAAAAGCATATTCCCACGAAACTTCAGTTATTGGGGTAGTACTCACTGTTGGAAGGTTTTTGTTTTCCTTTATGCAAGAATTGGTTAGGAAGAATAGACTTAATAATAAAATAATAGTTTTCATACTCTATAGATTGAAATTAAACATTGATAGTTGCTTAATTTTTTATTAAAATTTTCTAAAAAGATAAACTTGAATTATTTATATTTCTTAAAGAACTTGTCCATTCCCTTGGTGGCAAGATTTAAGCTCTCTTGTCACACGAAGTTTTTCCAGATGACCAATCCAATTAGATAAGTAGATATTGTCTCAGTAAATAAACCTTGCACTTTGTTGAACTAAATCCCTCAAGTGATAGCTTACCACTGATGTAGTTCAACAGTGACTTCAAGTTGGGTCTTGCAGACCACATGAAGTCCTATTTATTGTGTGTAGCGTTATTTTAAAATTGTGTGTAGTGTGTCTAGTTTTTGCTTGACTTCTGAATCAATATCTCTATTATCCATAAGCGAAATCAAAGTATAATAATTTCTTTTGACAAAGTCATGGTGGAGACCAATTCTGTTATAGAACTCTGGGAATATTAAATCGAGCCAATCATCTGACAACTTGGCTTTGTTCCACCAATCATTATTTAAATCATTAAGATAAGCTGGAATTGTAAAATCAGCGATTGTTTTCTCCATGACTTCTTTTAGCTTAAGTCCAGTGAGTTGAGAGTATTTATACGCTAAAAGTTGAGCATGTCTGACAAGAAGATTTGGCCGTGCAAAATAATTTTCTAATTCTCGTTTACTCCAACACATTAGGGGTAACCGTGGATTATCAGTCAAATTAGGTAAACAATCGAAAAGGGCTATACCTTTTAGTTGAGGGAAAATCTCTTGGAGAGCCACAAAACGAGAAATTGCCGTTGCTGGTACATTATCAGATGTATAGTCAACATTGGCAAATCTTAGCAGTTTTTCGACAGGATGCTGAAGTTTACTCGCGAAGGCTAGTAGCATCTGCATATCGGAGGATCCTTCTAAGTAAATTATATGTCCCTTTGATTTTGCCAAATAGTATTTTTCCCATCCAATTTCTGTCAATGATTTTTTAATGTGTTTTAATGACTGATTTCCAGTTGAGGTATTCAATTCAAAAGTTTGATTTTCAATCAATGCAATGACTTTGGAGGATTCTGAAGCCTCTTCTAAAACAACCTCAGAATGAGAAGCAATTAAAATTTGGGAATTTGCCTGAGTAGCTATTTCATTTAGTTTCTGAAATGCTTCCCTCTGTCTTATTACTTCCAGATGAGCATCGGGTTCATCCAGTAATAAGATGGTTTTTGGATTAGCAAACATATAAGCGAAAAGCAATAGCGTTTGCTGAAAACCCCTTCCTCCAGATGCGATATCATATTTTATTCCATTCTCTATATACTCCAGATTTATTAGACCTGTTGATTTGATGAACTCAGGTTTTTGTACTGAAGCACCAAACATTGAAATAATCACACTTGAAAGTTTTGTCCATTTCGATTCTGAATCTGTCTCAGATTGCCTCGAAATCTCGGGATGCAAAATCTCAAAACATATATTCCTTAGTACTTCAGCAGTCTTTCCCTCACCCAACTTTCTGTCTATCGATCCTTGAGTGAGCTTATCCTCAGAAGTAGAGATTCCAGACATTGGTTGCAGAAAACCAAAATGAATGCCTTTATCATTTTCATAAAGGTTTATCATGTCCTCTAATCCTGAAACGACTTTACATGAAAATGATTCAGCATTGGAGAATTCAAATTCAGCTTTAGAAACCCAATTCTCTCCTTCTGTTTGACCCGAAAGTTCAACTTCGAGAACTACATGTCTTGTATGTCCAGAGTCATGTCTATAAGTTACTTTTCTATTTTTCCATAAAAATCTTGCATCTGCTATTGGACTGTTTAATAAATCTCGTCTATTGATTGAGACTGCACCTTTATTGTTGAGGTCTCTGCGTTGATAGGCAGAGATGAAGTTTTTAACACCTATCTCCCAAAGACATAAAGCTTGGAAAATTGTCGATTTACCTGAGTTATTTGGTCCAATTATAACCACTGATTGTGAAAGTGGAAAAGAAATAGTCTCAAGTTTTTTGAAATTTTTAATCTTAACGTTAATAATCATTGTTTATGTAATTGTTTGGGAACCAAATTTACAAAGAATTAGTTTTATATGACAACAAATCTTATTAAACATTCCTACACAAATTACGTCTTGTAAATGGCTATTAAAAAAGTGCCCACCTATCGGATAATGTGTCATACGTTACACATGGCAAATGATTTTATAAATCTCATAGATTCAAAATATTGTTAATTTCAATAACCTATTAAAATATTAGCAATAAATCCTGAGAAAATCATGTTACAAAGATTATATTTGTCTAAAGATAATTCAAATTAGGAATTAATTATATAGAAATAAATATCTCCGGGTTCCTTTTTAAGTTCGATATTTTAATCTTAAAAATAGGATTTCTATTAATGCAAGTAAATATTTAAAAATTAATTCATATGCCGGGATCCGGATTATTTTTGGACTATACCGGGATTGTTGATCACGAAAAGATCACTCACCTTTTAAAGTCGTTAAAGAAATCAGAGGAATTCCTGAGTTTAGATAAAACTACCGGTAAAAAATTTTATGCCATTCTGGTTGAGTGTCTTGAAAACATTGCCAGGTATTCCATTAAGAAATCTGGTATTGATGTGAGATTTCAACCCTTCATTATAGCCGGCAAACAGGACAATAAAATTGTAGTTAAAACCGGGAATCCGGTGCATAACGGTCAAAAAGAAGAACTTGTCAGCAAGCTTAACATTGTAAATCAAACAGTTGATGTCGCTCTTACCGGGTTATATGATGAGATAATAAGTAAGGAAACGAAGCCGGGCGATAATGGTGCGGGACTTGGTTTCATAATAATGAAGTTAAAATCAGGTAATAAGATTGATTATAATTTTACCCTGATTGATAACAAATTTTCCTTTTTTGAAATAAATATTTTAATAAATAGATTCACCATGAGAAAGTTAATTTTGAAAAAGACGGATAGCTCGCCAAAGGTAAATTTTGATCCGGATAAAAATGTATTTGAAATTTCAGGAGAATCAAGACCACCGGATGTAAGTAAGTTTTACGGTGAGATACTCAGGTGGTGGGACGAGTATGCGTTGCATCTTCTTAATTCGAAGGAAAGTAAAGATAATCTCGTAGTTAACTTTGATCTGGAATATTTTAATTCGTCATCAGCAAAATATATTCTGGATTTTTGCAAACAACTGGCATCATTACGCTCGAAAGGAAGGTTAATTGATGTAAAATGGAAATACGAAGAAGACGATGACGATATGCTTGAGGCTGGCATGGAGATGTCAAGGATATCAAAACTGCCTTTTGAATATGTTAATAAAGATTTGAAATAATGATTATTTAATATAACCACAAGGATCTCTGATACCCGGAATCAATTAATTCTGAATCCAACAGCTAAAATATCATCAGTCTGATTGTTATTTCCCATCCATTCATACAATGAAGGCGCCCGGCATTCCGGGTTCCTGGGAATAGCTTTGAAAAGCAGTTACTAAGAAGATAATTGTGAATTGGAGTTTTTTGTTGGTCCCCAAGTAGCTTGCTTTATAAGTATCTGAAGAAATTTAAACACTAAAGTAGTATTTAATAAGCAATTTTAGGACGGACGGCCATTTAAAGCAAGGATATTTTTTTGAGTAACACTAATTCTTTATTTAGAGAATAAGTCCTAAATTTCGCAATATGATTATTAAAATGTTGCTTTATCAGTCAAAACATCATATCTTTAACTGAAGCAATAAAGGCTAATGGAGAAAGCAATATTTGTAGAATCTGTAAAACAGGAAAGAGATGCTTTTATCTTTAACATTATTAGGGTTCTTTCTTTCAGCAATTCTGCTATATTTCAATGCAAAAATTTATAAACCTGCCATCTTCCTTGGTCTTTTCTTTATCCTGTTTAGCATATATAGTTTCATCTATTATGTTTCAATGTATTCAAAATCAGTCTTTCTTGTCAGTATCTTTTTTCTAAATTTCACTTTCCTTACCTACCTGACAGGCCCGATGCTCTATTGGTACATCCGTAGTGTATTGACAGATAACCCACGTTTGGGGAGAAGTGACTTGATTCATATATTTCCTATGCTGGTATTCCTTATAGCCTCTCTTCCTTATATGGTTACTCCCTATTCATATAAAGTTCAGATAGCGACTAAAATTGCAGAAGATTCTATTAATTTCGGAACATTTAATGCTGAACTTATAATATTCCCCGTCGTTGTGACTTTTCTGAGTCGGCCCGTACTGGTTTTAGTTTATACACTTTGGTCAACCGGATTAGTTATCCGTTATTTAATACAAAAAGGCCAATCGTCGGTTCTCTGCCGGCAGCAATTTATGTCTAAATGGCTCATTGTTTTATTGGCATTGTTATTCATCTTGGTTTCATGCCATATCTTAGCTCTTACAGAATTCTTCGTCAGGGAAGATTTTAATATATTTTATACTCTGAATGTTTTACAGATTTTGTCAAGTATGGGTCTTGTCGGGTTGTTGATTTCACCTTTCTTTTTCCCTAATATTTTGTACGGATTGCCCCAGGTGCCCGGCGGAATATTAAGATTTAACTTTAAGGAGACAGGGACAGATTCCTCAACTGAAAAGGAGGGAAAATACTCCCTTAATTTCGAATCAGTTTACCTTTTTTCAATTGGTCAGAAAGCAGATTCCTGTATGAAGGAACTTAAGCCATACCTGAAAACAGATTTTAATCTTTTCAAATTTTCAGTTCTGATCGATATTCCGGTGCACCATCTTGCCTTTTATTTCCGGGAAGAAAAAAAACAGTCCTTTAGTGGTTACAGGAATGGGTTCCGTGTGGACCACGCTAAAAAACTCATAAGAGAAGGTAACGCTGAAGAGCTTACCCTGGAAGCAATTGGGTTACTATCAGGGTTTTCAACCCGAAACACTTTTTTTACTGCTTTTAAAAGAGCTGAAGGGATTTCTCCCGGTGTTTTTGCAGCTCAATTTTCTGCATAGTTTTTCCCCGATATAAAATTCATGTATCAATTTTCCAAAAACGATACAAGGTTTGTCTCTTTTTTTAGTACCCTTCCTGATACTTTTCTGATCTTTGTTTTAGCATTTGGTATTGCATGACCTGAATTAAAGATCAATCAATTGTTGTTTAACCCTTATTATACCATTATTTTATGAAAAAGAAAACTGCATTCCTACTTGCAATCCTATTTTGTTTTGGCTTATGCAAAGCACAACAGGTTGTTTCTTCAGGGGGATATGATGTAAAATCAGAAATTTCTGTCAATTGGATCATTGGCGGGAGCTTATCTGATATCCCCGTCAATTCTATAAGTAATCTTAACAGCTTACGTGAAGAACAATTGACGGAATCTGCTCTCACTCTTAAAGTATATCCCGTACCGGCAACAGATTTCATTAACATCGAAATCACCCCGGTCGACACAGGCCGGCTTATCCTCGAATTATACAACAATTCAGGAGTAAAAGTTCTTAACAGGACAGTAGCAAGTCAGCCTCTCCTGCAGGTTAATA
>JBAXXU010000046.1:0-30087 GCA_037127735.1 Bacteroidota bacterium | reverse complement strand
CTCTTTGCAGATTTTGATAATGACGGATGGAAGGATTTCTTCATCTCCAACGGATATTTTAAGGATTACACCAATCGCGATTTTTTAAAGTACAAAAGAGACTACTATTCCCGGCAAGTCAGAGCAAAGGAGAAAGCAGATACGTTTCAACTGGTAAGTTCCATGACATCCACACCATTGCACAATTATATATTTAAAAATAATAAAGACTTAACTTTCATTGATAAAAGCATGGAATGGGGACTTGAAAAGAAAGGATTTTCCAACGGAGCTGCCTATGCCGATCTTGATAATGACGGGGACCTTGATCTTGTTATCAATAATCAGAACGAAACAGCAGCAGTGTACAGAAACATGCTACGTGAATCGAACCTGCCAAGTACTAATTATATCAGTATCCAATTAAAAGGAGCAGGGAAAAACACCTCAGGGGTTGGCAGCAAAGTATATCTGTATAGCCGCAACGAAGTGCAATATATGGAGCAAATGCCAACGCGGGGCTATCAGTCATGCGTGAGCAGTAAGCTCCATTTTGGAGTTGCCGGTATTGATGTTGTAGATTCCATAAAAATAGAATGGCCGCGAGGGAAAGTCAGCATTTTAAAAAATGTCAAAACAAACCGGTTAATTGTAATTACAGAGGATGGACCGAAACAAAAAGCCCCCGCTGTTGCCTCAGCCGAAAAAATATTTTCACCTGTAGAATCTCTGATTACATACGAGCACAATGAGTATGGATCGAATGACTTTGATCGTCAGCCGTTAATGAAGACTATGTTGTCGCCATGCGGGCCAATAATGACAGCAGCTGATGTTAACGGAGATAAACTGATTGATGTTTTTGTCGGGGGAACAAAAGAGAATCCCGGAAAACTCTATCTCCAATCACCTAATGGAACTTTTACAACTTCATTGAGTTTTAACTTCAGAGAGGACTTTAATTGCACAGATGCGGATGCAATATTTTTTGATGCTGATAATGATGGTGACCAGGATTTATATGTGGTAAGTGGTGGTTATCATGATTATATTAAGAATGATAAGGCCCTTCAGGACAGGCTATATTTTAACAACGGATCAGGCAAATTCATCAGACATACAGATGCTCTTCCGCAAATGGTCAATTCAAAATCATGTGCGCGCGCGGCAGATATTGATAAAGACGGTGATCCTGAGATTTTTGTGGGAGGACGCCTGATGCCTGGGGAATACCCGGCACCCCGTGAAAGTTATATTCTTGATAATGACGGGACAGGTCATTTTAAAAATATCACACCATCAATTCTCCCTGATATAACTACCGTAGGTATGGTTACCGATGCCGCATGGGTTGATCTTAATAAAGACACCTGGCCGGATTTGATTGTTGTCGGGGAATTTATGCCCATCCGTATTTTTATTAATGATCGTGGGGGAAAATTCAAAGAGGCAACCAAATCCTGGTTTGATGTACCTGAAGGAGGATTATGGAATAAGATAGCAGTAGCCGATTTTGACCATGATGGCAACCTGGATATGATAGTTGGCAATTTTGGAACCAACTCTCAATTAAAGAGTTCAGTTAATGAACCAATTGAATTAACATTTAAAGATTTTGATAATAATGGATCAGTTGATCCGATTTTGACGTACTATATCCAGAATAAGTCGTATCCTTTTGCAGGCCGCGATGAGATGCTAAATCAGATCAACAGCTTGCGAAGAAAATTTCCGGATTATAAATCTTACTCCAATATCCGGCTTACTGATATTTTTTCGGCAGAAGATTTAAAAACAGCCGGCGTTCTATCGGCCGGTGAATTAAGAACTGTCTTTTTTAAAAATACAGGAAGTAAGTTTGAAAAACATTTACTTCCCATCGAGGCGCAATTTGCACCGGTCTATGCTATTGAAATACTTGATTATAACAAAGACGGAAATCCGGATTTTATTCTTGCCGGAAATCAAAGCGCTAATTGTGTAAAGCTTGGAGTTATAGATGCCAATTATGGTCAGCTGTTTGAAGGAGATGGAAAAGGAAATTTCAGGTATATCCCCCAATCTGTTTCAGGCCTCTCAATCACAGGTGATGTCAAATCACTAAAAGTACTGACCATTAAAGAAAAACGATATTTATTTGCCGGAATCAATAATCTTGGGATTGTTACATATAAATTGAATCCCAAATGAAATTATGGTTTGTTCTAAATGATGCCATTGTCTTAGTTACCTTTAGTCCTAAAAGAGCGTAAAATGAAGATTGACTTTAAGATTTTATCGAATTTTAGTTTAAGTTTAAGAAGATTCTGTTACTTTCTCCTGCTTATCATTGTCGGTCTGACAAGTTGTAACAGAAAAGAATCAAAAACAGATTCTAAACTTATTGTTGCAAATAACATTCAGCTATTTACACTGCTTGAATCGAAAAGCACCGGAATTGATTTCGTTAATAAAGTAACCGATGGTGAGAAGTTTAATGTTATTACCTACCGGAATTTTTATAATGGCGGTGGCGTGGCAATCGGGGACATCAATAAAGACGGCCTTCCCGACATATATTTTACAGCCAATCAACAAAAGAATAAACTCTATTTAAACAAAGGAAATTTTGTGTTTGAGGACATCACTGAAAAAGCCGGTGTCGGAGGCGCCAAAGCCTGGACTACCGGGGTGACAATGACAGACATAAATGGCGATGGATTTCTTGATATTTATGTATGCAATTCCGGTGATGTTGATCCGAAAGACCGGGGAAATGAATTATTCATTAACAATGGAAATCTGACCTTTACTGAAAAAGCAAAAGAATACAATCTCAACAATGATGGATACACGACACATGCAGCATTTTTTGATTACGACCAGGATGGAGATCTTGATTGCTATATTGTAAATAACAACTTACCGGACCCTGCTAAAATTGACCTTTATAAAAAAGTACGGGAAATAGCCTATAGCGGTGGTGATAAATTGATGAGAAATGATGGCGGCGTATTTACTGATGTCACCATAGAAGCAGGAATTTTTAGTAGCAATATTGGCTTTGGAAATGGTGTTGCAATTGCAGACATAAACCATGATAATCTACCCGATATCTATATCAGCAATGACTTCTGGGAAAGGGATTACTTATATATTAATCAGGGTAATGGAAAATTCTCTGAAGAACTGATAAACCGTACTGATTATTGTTCAACTTCCAGCATGGGTGGGGATATCGCCGACATCAATAATGATGGTAACGTTGATATCTTTACAACCGATATGCTGCCTGCCGATAACTACCGTTTGCAAACAACAATCGCATTTGACCCTTATCATTTGGAAGACCTTAAATATAGGGCCAATTTTCACTATCAGATTACTCAGAATTGCCTTCAGCTTAATGACGGTGAGGGCTATTTCCGGGAAATCGGACTTTTATCAGGGGTTGCCGCTACTGACTGGAGCTGGGGAGCGCTCATCTTTGATTTCGAAAATGACGGTAATAAAGATATTTTCGTGAGTAATGGAATTTTAAAAGATATCATGTCAAATGATTTTCTTGAATTTTACGCCGACATAGAAAAAAGAAAAAAATTTATTGCCGGTAAAGGCAAGTTTGATTATCGCGACTTTATTTCATTGATGCCTTCAAAGCCACTTAAGAACTATGCATTTCAAAATGCAGGTCACTTGATGTTTCAAAACAGGGCGGAGGAATTAGGACTCGCGGAGCCATCTTTTAGCAATGGGGCAGCTTACGGAGACCTTGACAATGATGGTGACCTTGATTTAGTAGTCAATAACGTAAACTCTCCGTGTTTTGTTTACCGCAACGAAACCAATACAAAATCAGCAAATCATTTTCTGAAAATCAAATTTAACGGAACTGAAAATAACCGTTTTGGGATAGGCGCTGAAGTAACAATCAAGATTAAGGGCGAAGTGAGGGTATTACAAAATTTTAATACCCGCGGGTTTGAAAGCAGTATTGAGCCCAATCTCTTATACGGGTTAGGTATAGCGGAAAATGTTGATGAACTGAAGGTTACCTGGCCCGATGGGAAAGTACAGGTAATTACCAATCTTAAGGCAGATCAGACAATTATACTTAAAAATATCGAGGCTTCAGTAGTTAAATCCGTTCCGGCGAAAAAGCAATCTCCGGAATTTGAAGAAATCAGCCCTGAGTTAATCCGTGGTGACGCCAGACATTACGAAAACAGGTACAATGATTTTGATCAGGAGATATTACTACCGGGAATGGTTTCTACCGAAGGTCCCAGGCTCGTGATCGGTGATGTAAATAATGACAAAACTGATGATTTTATTTTATTGGGGGCAGCCGGCGATCCGGATAAACTGTTCATTCAAAATGCAGATGGCAGCTTCAACATTAAAGCCAATCCTGCATTCATTAAAGATGCAGGTTTTGAAAGCACCTGTGGCGCATTATTTGACATGGATAGCGATGGCGATCAGGATCTTATGATCGGATCAGGGGGTAATGATGTTCTGGTTGACAACCTTAATTATATTGTTCGCGTCTATAAAAATGATGGCCAAGGCAATTTCTCTGCAGATCCTTATCATATACCAAAGGTGATTGGCAACTTTTCGACTATTGAAACATCTGATTTTGATAAAGATGGAAAAATTGAAGTATTTCTTGGCTCCAGGCTGGTTCCGGGGAATTATGGTTTGCCACCACAAAGTTATTTGCTTAAAAACGATAATGGGAATTGGATTGATATGGCACCTCCTTCACTGGGGAATATCGGAATGGTGACTGATGCCGTATGGGCTGATGTTGATTCTGATGGTGACAAAGACTTGTTGGTAGTAGGCGATTGGATGGATATCAACATTTTCAAAAATGTGAATGGAGTATTAAATAATCCAATTGTTATTGCAGATAGTAAAGGTTGGTGGAATAGGATTGAAGCAGCAGATTTAGATAAGGATGGGGATATTGATTTCGTTGTAGGCAACCGTGGACTTAATACCAAGTTCAAAGCATCGCCGGCCAAACCCCTGACTATGTTCGTTAATGATTTTGATAATAATGGAAAGAGTGAATTTATTATTAATTGGTACCCCCCACTGGATGACAAGTCTTATCCTTTTCCTCAAAAACAGGAACTCATTGCTCAATTACCCGGATTAAGCAAGACTATTCTGTCATTTGATGATTATGCCAACAAAACGTATGACTCCTTATTCATTCCGGAAGTCAGGGGAAAATCAATTAGGTATGAAGCCAACTACCTTGAAAGCGCTGTTTTATGGAATAATGGGAATAGCTTTTCACTTATGGCGCTCCCCGTGGAAGCCCAGGTTTCACCTGTATTCGGTATCGTTGCAGATGATCTTGACGGGGATGGGAATACGGATATCTGGCTGGGAGGAAATTTTTATGCACTCAAACCGCAGGTTGGACGTTATGACGCGAGCAGGGGAGTATTTTTAAAAGGAAGTTTAAACAAGTCATTTACATATCAACCACACCAACGTTCAGGGCTCTATGTGGAAGGTGAAGTAAGAGATGCCGCGATAATTCGCTCCGGACAATCAAAAAGGATTATTGTTGCGCGAAATAACGATAAGGTTTTGCTGTTTCAAAAGAGAAAAAAATAGATGAAGTAAAGTAGCAGACTGTTTATTGGCAGTATTTCTGTATCGCCTCATTAGCGCCGGCCATCCCTAAATCTGATGCTTTGCTTAAATCGAGGCATCCGCTGTCTTTCTGGTCTGATTTAATTTTTACCAGACCTCTGCTGTAATAAGCATCTTCACTATTAGGCTCAAGCGCGATAACTTTAGTATAGTCAGCAATTGCTCCCTTATAGTCTTGCAGTTTGGACTTTGCATTTCCTCTGTTATAACAAGCATCTGAATACTCAGGGTCAATCTCTATCGCCTTAGTATAGTCAGCAATTGCTCCCTTGTAGTCTTGCAGTTCGTACTTTGCTATACCTCTGTTATAATAAGCCTCTGAATCCTTATTGTTAATCTCTATTGCCTTAGTATAATCAGCAATTGCTCCCTTGTAGTCTTTCAGCAGGCACTTTGCATTTCCGCTGTTATAATAAGCATCTGCTGACTGGCTGTATCCCGCGAAGCTTATTGATAATAAAATCATTACAAATAATATCTTTTTCATAATATGTTGTGTTTTATGGATAAAGTTTTTTTTGTCATGAGCACCTCAATATACGTAACCGGTTGGGTTTATTTCCACTTAAAGTGGGGAATAAATATATTTTAATCAACTTACCTTTAAGCCGTAAACTATGTTCCAGCCATTTTCAAGATTCAGGATATTTTCAGGTAAAATGACTTCGCGGGTTATGTAATTAATAAAACCCGCGGATGAGGCTGACTTGATTTTTTCAATGTTTCCTGACAACGAATAGGCGCGGCCTACAAGATCAATACATGTAAAGGAGCGGTCAGATGGTAAGAAATTAAAATTATAGGGGTAGCCCATATATTTTTCCATATATTCAACAGCTTTTAGCATGGAGGCCCTGCCGCAAAATGCCGGTTCAAGAATTATAAAATCATCAATTGATGAGAAGAATTCTTTAAGCCGGGTTTTTATAACTCCTTTACTTACTGCTTCAATGACATAATTTTCAGAAGCGATCACTGCCACATGTGTCCAATATCCACTTATGAACCAGTTTGTTAATTCATAATCCTTATGAGACAGGATGATCATGCCGGGGACAAGTTTCCCAATATGCGGTTGTAAGGTTTCGAAACGGCTTTTGTAACCTCGGCCGACCCTCCAGTTAATCTTATTGGCAACCCTTGCAAATGGAGCAATCGCGTGTAAAATTGTTTTTCTGATAATAAACATGGGAACTTATAATATAAAACTTATTTAATGTTATGGACTATTATTTTAACCTTATTTATTCATTTACTTGGTGAACCTTTGTGTAATCCTTTGATTTCCTTTGTGGTTAATGATTTTTTACCACGAAGTATCTCAAAGTGTAACACTAAGTAACACAAAGGAAAGCAATGAATTAATCATATTCATGAATAGGATAGGTTAAATTCAGTTATTCAAAATCAGGTTTATTAAATGGGACGGCGATAATGAATTATTCTCTCTTCATTGATTCCCAGTTCAGGTTTGACCCTACATTAGGGTTAAAATTCGGATTATCACTCATAATATATTCGCCGTTGTTATTGCTCCATGCATGGTTGTAACCGCTTGGCAATTGTACCTCTCTTTCTTCGTAAGGATCGTAGTACCTGTCAATCCCCAGCGTGTTGTCGCTGAATTTTTGTGAAACCTTATCATATACATCGCCATTCGCCTTAAATTGCTCCATCTTTTCCGCGCTCACCTGGTCGCTCATGCGGCTGAGCATCCGGCTAAATTCACCGATACTTTTAATCTGCGTGATTTTTTGCTGGGCCATGTATTCAATGACATTGCTGTATTTGGCATACCATTTCGGATTTACTTTAAAAGAGGAAGTAATTGTTTGAAATATCTTTGTATTACTTTCCAATTTTCCTGTTTCAGCTTTAAACGAGAAAATAAAGTCAATGTACCAGATAGTGCTATAAAAAGTACCATACATGCTTTGCACAGGGAATGAGAATGATTCAACTACCGCGTAAAATTCTTCTTCCATTGTCACACCGTCATTAACATAGCTGATTCTGAGTTTTGCGCCGGTGGCTCCCGAACTGCCGAATCCCTGCGCCTGTTTCCCGGCTCCCAGCGCTAAAGGGAGTTCAGGTACATTTTCATCTTTTAACACCTTCAGAGCCGGAAATCCTTTACGTTGCTCCGGGAGAATTATATTCCGCAGGGCATTTTGTGCAGTTATGGGTCGCTTCACCGTACTTCCGAAATAGCGGCTCCCGGGGGGGAACATCTTTAACAACTCAAGGCTGGTGGTCCAGAAAAAACAATGACTCGGGAATACCTCAAATTGCTCTTTCCCATTGGAGTTTAATACCCTGAAAGCTGTAACAGAGGGCATTGCAGGGTTATCAAGTATCCATTGCATCCCGCCATCAAACTGCCAACCGGATGGCATCAGGAAACTGAAAGCGTCAAGTCCTGTTCCCTGCCGGTCAACATAAGTGTAGTTTTTAAAGCGAAGAACATTAGAATTAGCACCATTGCCGGCAGGTAGTTGCTGTGATGAGGTAAAATCACACGAAAATAACATTGAAACTAAAAACATCAAAAGAGACGGAAAATGAAAAGTTTTCATATAATTCTATTCTTAAAAGTAATATACGAAATTAAGAAAAATATTTCACTTCGGTGACTCTCAATAAACTTTGTTTCCATCGTAATGCTGTTGCAGTGATCCTACGCCAGCTTTTTATATTTTATTCTTGCAGGTGTTGTATCAGCAACTCTCTTTTTATAGTTTTCTTCATAGTCGGAGTAATTTCCCTCGAACCAGATAACTTTGGAATTGCCTTCAAAGGCGAGCATGTGGGTTGTGACCCTGTCGAGAAACCACCTGTCGTGAGATATTATGACAGCGCATCCTGCAAAGTTTTCAAGACCCTCCTCCAATGCTCTCAGAGTATTTACATCAATATCGTTGGTTGGTTCGTCGAGCAATAAAACATTCGCTCCTGATTTTAGCGTAAGGGCGAGATGAAGCCTGTTTCTCTCTCCACCTGAAAGGACGCCACATTTTTTTTCCTGATCGGCTCCCGTGAAGTTAAAACGAGCTACATACGCCCGGCCATTTACCAGACGGCTTCCAACCATAACATCATTCTGGCCCCCGGAAATAACTTCATAAACGGTTTTTGACGGGTCAATACCTGCATGAGCCTGATCGACATAACCAAGGGTTACGGTTTTTCCTATAATAAAAGTCCCCTTTGTCGCGGCTTCCTGTTCCATTATCATTCTGAAAAGGGTTGTCTTCCCGGCGCCATTGGGCCCAATAACTCCAACAATACCGTTTGGAGGAAGAGTGAAATCAAGATCCTCAAAAAGTACTTTATCCTCAAACGATTTTGTAACTGATATGGCTTCAATAACTTTGTCGCCGAGCCGTGGTCCATTTGGGATAAATATTTCAAGTTTATCCTCCTTCTGTTTCACATCCTGATTAAGCAGGCTTTCATAAGCTCCCAACCTTGCTTTTGACTTCGCGCGACGAGCTTTGGGAGACATTCTCACCCATTCGAGTTCCCTTTCAAGAATTTTCCTTCTTTTAACATTTCCTTTCTCCTCCACTTCAAGTCTTTTTGCTTTCTGCTCGAGCCACGAAGAATAATTTCCTTTCCATGGTATTCCCTCGCCACGGTCAAGTTCGAGAATCCAGCCGGCTACATTGTCGAGAAAATACCGGTCGTGTGTTATACAAATAACAGTACCGTGATATTGCTTTAGTGTTGTTTCGAGCCATTGAACCGACTCGGCATCGAGGTGGTTTGTTGGTTCATCGAGCAGCAGAATATCGGGTTGTTGCAAAAGCAACCGGCATAATGCAACCCTTCTGCGTTCACCACCCGAAAGAACATTAACCCTCGCGTTGCTATCCGGACACCTCAGGGCATCCATTGCACGCTCAAGCTTGTATTCTATGTTCCAGCCATCGTGGTAATCGATCTTCTCCTGAAGAACAGCTTGCCGGTCCATGAGCTGTTGCATCTTATCGGGATTTTCATAAACCTCAGGTTCGCCAAAACTGTTGTTTATCTTCTCGTATTCCTTTATTATCTCCATTGTATCCTTCACCCCTTCCTCAACAATTTCCCTTACATTCCGGTTTTCATCAAGAAGAGGATCCTGGGAAAGATGCCCTACTGAATAACCCGGAAGAAAAGTAACCTCTCCCTGATATTCTTTTTCAAGTCCGGCAATGATTTTAAGCAGGGTTGATTTCCCTGAACCGTTCAAACCGATGATACCGATTTTGGCGCCAAGAAAAAACGAAAGAGAAATATCTTTAAGAACCTGCCTGTGAGGAGGATATGATTTTCCAACCCGGTACATCGAAAAAATGATCTTATTGTCGTCAGCCATATTATTAATTTTTTTTCGCTGAACAAAAATAAGTCAATTTACGATTCTTTGTATATATATTTATTTTCAAATAATTTGACTGTCTCATCCTGCAGCAATACCCACAAGAAATAAACCCCTTTAAGAGTTCCTATAGGAATATTAAGACAACCGAGCGCTGATACAACAATTACGATGTATCTTGCCCATGGCTTATATGCCAGAAGACCGATTCCGCCAATCAGTCCGAGTGTTGACAAAAACACTATGAGAATAGGAAGGCTTATTGACAAAAACCTCAGAACCATTATGCCGGTCTGATCATTTTCAGCAAACCCCCTGGCAAAATTCAGAGCAAAGAAAACAACGACGGCTCCGATCAGACCGAGGATACCGAAGCCAATTTGAATAGCTCCGACCACGGTAACATGTTTTTTCATTTTTGAATCTTCCATGACAGTTAATTTTTATGCAATTTATAAATATTTTCATTCCTGTCTGAATGACTTGAAATTTTGTTAAATGATGCTTCTCTCTTTTCAATATTTCACTAATTCAACTTTTTCGGGCCAATTCTGTTCTAAGAAAAAAGAGTTTTAGTATCTTTGAGGTGAAATAATTTGAATATGATGAAAAGAAAACTATTCTTTGGAACAGCATTTCTGTTCATTGCATGGGCTGCCACATCGTGTGAAGCAATAAGCGGTTGTAAAATCTGCAATGATGTTACATCTGAGAACGGGACTGTAATTAATACAAGTTCTGACACCGAGTACTGTGGTGCTGCTTTAGCCACAAAAGAGGCTACTAAACCCATAAATATTGGTACTCAGACAATAAAGGTTGAGTGCCGTTAATATTTTGCCTTATTCAGAGTAATATCTTCAACCTTAGGGGTATTACCACTTCAGAATTTTACTGCTGTGACCTTTTGTTTTAATTCTGTTCTATGAGAAAAGAGTTTTAGTATCTTTGAAGAGAAATTTGACCGGTATGAAAAGAAAATTTATATTTGGAGCAGCATTTCTGTTTATGGCATGGGCTGCCACTTCCTGCGATAGCCTCACTGATTGCCAATTCTGTAAGATTGTTACGCGTACAAGCGGGGGAACTGAAGTTACTTCAGGTTCTGAAACAGAATATTGTGGCTCTGACCTTATTGCATTCAAGGCAGCAAATCCAACAATAACTAATCCGGTTACCTTTAATGTAACAAAGGTCGAATGTCATTAGTATCTTACTCCAATTAAAGTAACATCGTCAACCTGTGGGCTGTCTTTGCGCCATTCCTCAAATATCTCATTTAACCGCTCACCTTGCTGAAGCATTGGTTTCCCGGCCATAGCAACAAGTGTTTCTTTAAGCTGATTTGACATGAATTTCTTCTGCTTTGGTCCACCAAACTGATCGCAATAGCCATCGGAGAATATGTAGAATGCATCGCCTTTTTGAAGTTCAATTTTCTGAAGTGTGAATGGTTCCATTTTATAATGAATTGAAGCCGGCATTTTATCAGGTCTGTAGTGAGTAAGTTCTCCTCCCCGTACCAGGTATAGCGGATTATTGGCCCCGGTATACCAAAGTAGGTTTTTATCAAAATCAACCGCGCAAACTGCAATATCCATCCCGTCTTTTATGCTATCCTCTTCTGCAACCTGATTTAGTGATTTTATTATTCCCTGGCGCAGGTTTTCAGTTATCTCGTCAGGCATGAGAATATGTTTACCATTAACAATTTCGTTAAGCATGGTAACTCCGAGCATACTCATGAAAGCACCGGGAACTCCATGACCGGTACAGTCTGCTGAAATTATTATCTGCAGGTTTCCCTGTGAGCTTACCCAATAAAAGTCTCCACTTACAATGGCAAGCGGTTTATACAGAACGAAGTGTTCGAGCTTATCGCTGAATAATTCAAGAGACGGGATAAGCGCTGTCTGTATTCTCTTGGCATACATTATACTATCGGTGATATGCTGTTTCTGGTATGCTATCTGATCTCTTTGAGCAGCGGCAAGATCTCTTTGCTTTTCAATCTCATCCTTTTGCAACGATATTGTTCTGTTCTTTTCCTCCAGCCTGACATTGGCCTCTTTTTTAATTTTATATCCCCGGTAGATATAATAACCGAGGGCAGAGACAAGAAGCAGGGCGAAAAGAACAAAATAAAGGATCAGCTTTTGTTTTTCCAGTGTTTCGAGCTGAACCTTTATTTTGCTCTCCTGCTCTCCTATTTTTTTCAATTGCCCGTCTATCCTGGCTATCTGAAGTGAAATTTTTTCCTTCTGGTGGGATAATGTGTCTTTTTGTATCAGGACTTCTTTCTGCTGTACAAGAATAGTCTGTTTCTGAACAGAGATTTCACCCTGTTGCTTTGTTATTTGTATTACCTGGTAGTTTAATAACTTTTGTTTTTCACCAAGAGCTTTTTCTTTTGCAACTATCGCCTTATCGAGACTGTCGAGGAGCACCTTCTGCTTAAGTATTTCCTGTCTCTGGATGTCTATCGTCACAAGTTGTTGTTTAATAGTTGCTTTTTGAACGTCAATCTCCTTACTTGCTATATCAAAAAGATTCTGCCAGTCTTCTTTAGTCTTAATTGCTGTAAAAAGAAGTGTTTGGGGCACAGACATCCCTTCCTTTTTTATATATTCTTCATTTATGTCATATTGAGGCCGGTTGTCAACAACAATAAAATTTATCATTGATTCCCTGAATTCATAGCCCTCAGTTATCAGCATTGTTTGCTTGCCGGCAATTTTTTCTTTTATTTTTTCAAGATCAAATCCTGCATTTTTGTTAACATACAGTACCTGAGTGTGAATCAAACTTTCCAGCTTTCTGAATCCCATGACTAAAACAGGCTTATCCTGTATCCTGGTGCGTGTTTTTGCAAGATTTGCCATTTCATTAATGAGATCGTAGTCTCCAACAAGGACACCAATCTTAAAAGAAGATGAATCGGAAAAACCGGGACCATAATTAACATATTTTGCTACCAGATCAAATATATACAAGGCTCTTGTTGAATTATCAAATCCAATCTGGCTGTATGCATTATTAATCAACAATATCAATCCCATAGACAAGATTGAAGTTTTAAGAAAGCGAATATGTTTTAACATGACATTCAGGATTTATAGCTACTAAATTGCGATATTTAATTCAGGAAATCAAGTTTATCCTCATTTTGTTTTCATCTTGCCGAAGGTTGCAGCATCCTTACATAATTCGCATAATAGCTCTCCAGTTTTTTATTTATCTCCTCAGCCATTTCGGGTTTACCGTGTGCAGCACAGGCATTTGCAACCTTTGATGTGTATTGGATGGCTGTCTGAATTTCAAATTCTGCAGAATTGATAATAAAGGGTTTCTGTTTCAGGAAATAATCAAGTCGCTCATAATAGTAATCACATAATGCCTTCGTCATTTCAACGGCTTTCTCTGTTGCGCCTGCAGCATAATATGACTCAACAATATCAGCCATATAGGGGTCGTAAGAGATCTTTTCAAGAGGGAGTACATCCATACAATAATTAAGGACCCCGATAGCTTTTTCGTTTTTCCCCTCATCAGAAAGAGCTTTTGCAAGTCGTGCATAATTTAATCTTGCCTTAATAACAATAATAGTCCGTCTATGATTATAGTCAATATTTACGTCTTTCTCATTAGCCCCGCCCCACACGAATTTTTTCATCATATTTTCGTATAAGATATCTGTGTCGATCCGGCCATAATCGAGCCAGTTTTTATTTTGTGATTTTATCGGTACCAGACGGAATGTAAGGCCTTCCATCTGAAAATATTCTTCCAGACCCAAAGCATCGTTGTGATATCCTGTAACAAAATATATAGGTCGCTTCCAGTCATTATGAGCGAGTATATCGAGCACAATTAACTGACTCTTAAGAATTGAACTCCCTTTTAGCTTGATATCAATGTATGGAACAATCTTATCTGAATCTTCGGGCATAACAGTTCCCGAAGCAAGTACTTTTGCTTTATCAACGGGAATCCTGATTGTTCGCGTGGGTATTATATCAAGAATTTCTGTAGATGAAGCCTGTACTTTGGTCCCTTTGTTATCGCTGTTTACCCAATCAATTACTGTTGAGATATCCACCGGGTCTTTTGTCTTTTCAACAATGAAGACCTGGTTGTTAATTCCATCGTAATATTTTTTTACAGGAAGAGTAACAGGAAGCGGATCAGATTCATAAGCCTTATTTTTCATCTGATTGATATACCAGTCGGTATTAAGGAGCATCAGGTTGCAAACCCGAATATCTGTTCTCTTTTTTTCAACCTCCTGGGCATACCATAAAGGGAAAGTATCATTATCGCCATTTGTAAAAAGTATTGCATCGGGAGCGCAGGAGTTCAGGTAATTAAATGCCACATCTCTTGTCAGATAACGTCCTGACCTGTCGTGATCATCCCGGTTTTGCGTTCCCATGACAACAGGAACAGCCAGTAAACATAATAAGCCGGCAACAGGGGCCGCGATTTTTTCTCCGGTTAGTTTAGATATCCCTTCGAACAAAGCAAGAACTCCAATACCTATCCAGACAGCGAAAAAATAAAATGATCCCGCGTAAGCATAATCCCTTTCCCTGGGCTGGTTTGGATATTGGTTCAGATAGAAGACAATTGCAATACCGGTCATGATGAAAAGGAGCATAACAATCCCCCAGTTCCTGTTGTCGCGGTTAAGATGATAAAACATTCCGGCCATACCGAGAAGAAACGGCAGAAGAAAATATTTGTTTCTTGAAGTGTCGTTTTTCATGTCGCCAGGCAAATCGGATGTTCCAAGCCTCGGTTCATCAAGAAACTTTATTCCGGTTATCCAGTTCCCGTTTATGGCGCCACCTGTTCCCTGTGTATCGTTCTGCTTACCGGAAAAGTTCCACATGAAATATCTGAAATACATGTATCCGAACTGGTAGGAGAACATATATCTCATGCTCTCGCTGAAAGTTGGTTTCTTGATGACCTTCTTTTCTCCACTCTGGTCTGTTACCTGTATTGGCGTTCCCTTAACCCTTCCCCATTCTTCATAGATGGGCTGGTGTTCACTTTGTTCGCTCCACATTCTTGGAAAGAGAGTAACAAATCGGGGATCATAAACGCGTTCAAGGTCATGACCTGTTATGATATACTTACCGTTTTCAAGAGCATATTTTGGTTTTCCTTCTTTGTAATCAATGACAGGAGCATTATAAACGGCTCCCCTGAACAATGGCCTTTGACCATATTGCTCCCTGTTCAGAAAATAAAGGAGATTATATGGATTTGACGGATTGTTCTCATTAAGTGGCGTATCGGCTGAAGACCTTATCACAATAATCGCGTTAGAAGAATAACCTATCAGTATAACCATTATTGCTGTAAGCATAGTATTAAGGACGGTTCTGCTTTTACCTGCCATATACCAGATAGCTACTGATATTAGTGTAAGAATCAGTATATTAAGAACAATGGAACCAGAAATCACCCATATACCTGTGAAGAAGAGGGCTGCTATGGCAAAAACTGCATTTTTTTTGTTATTTGTTGAGGAGAATGAGAATTTAACGGCAAAAATAAAGAGAACTGCTAAAAGAATTATATGAAAAACCATCCCGCTATTTGAAGGAAGGCCCAGAGTATTTACGAAAAACCAGTCGAATTTTGATGAAATTGTTACGACTCCGGGCATAATTCCGTACATCAGAAGCGAGAGAAGTACAATGGAAGTAGCTAAGGAGAAAAACAAACCCTTCCATGAAAATTCGAATTTCTTAAAATAATATACCAGTACAATTGCAGGGAGCGCCAGCAGGTTAAGAAGATGGACTCCAATGGAAAGCCCCATCAGGAAAGCAATAAGAATTAACCACCTGTCGGCAAATCGCTCTTCAGCCACATCCTCCCATCTGATAATGGCCCAGAAAACAAGCGCTGTAAACAGGGACGAACTTGCATATACCTCACCTTCAACTGCAGAAAACCAGAATGAATCTGAAAATGTATATGCTAATGCTCCAACTATACCGGCAGCCATTACCGCGGTGATCTTTCCGGTGCTATAATTATTTTCTTCCTTCAGGAGAATTTTCCTTGCCAGGTGGGTGATGGTCCAGAAAAGAAACAGAATAGTAAAGGCGCTCGCCAGCGCTGACATAGCATTGACCATCACTGCAACTTTTGATGTATCGCCCGCTGCAAAAAGAGTGAAAAAATTGGCCATAACCATAAATACCGGATTGCCGGGAGGATGACCAACTTCAAGTTTAAAGGCAGAAGCTATGAATTCGCCACAATCCCAGAGACTTGCAGTCGGCTCTATTGTAGTGAGGTAGGTTATTGCAGCTATTAAAAAAACCACCCACCCTGTTATGTTGTTAATTGACCTGTAATTTTTCATCCTGTTAATAACTTTTTTATCGCAATTTATGTAAATGATCAATTGACGAAAATACTGTTTTTTTTAATCATAAAATAATTGATTTTTAAGCTATAATTGTGCCCGGGGTTGTTTGAAATGTCGAAATCCATTAACCGCAAAGGGCGCTAAGAGTTTGCGCACTTTACGCATTATGCGATTAAAAATGTCTTAATAGACAGCTCTTCGGTTCAAACTACAGTCACCCTGCTAATCGTCACTTATTTTACTATTTTTGAGCAATAATTCCTATAATGAGATATCGGCTGATTCTTTTATTTACAACTTTATTACTATTTGCACAGTTTACTTTCGCGCAATATTATGATACCGGCCAGGATCCGTCTTCGCTGAAATGGATGCAGATAAAGACCGGCAGGTTTACCGTTATTTATCCCAAAATATATGGTTCTCAGGGAATTTCTTTCGCGCGTTCCCTTGATGAGGCATATTCAAAACTTGTTTCTCTTTATCCTGAAAAAAAGTTTAACATACCGGTGGTTATCCATAATTTTACTACACAATCGAACGGTTATGTTTCCTGGGCTCCCCGGCGAATGGAAATATACCCCACTCCTGAACAGAATACCATTCCTCTTGACCCGGAACAACAACTTGCCATTCATGAACTTACTCATGTATTTCAGATGGAATCATTATGCAGAGGTTTTTCAAAAGGCATGTCGTTTTTTTTCGGCGAACAATTCACAGGTGTTGTAGCAGCGCTTCTTCCTCTCTGGTTCCTTGAAGGAGATGCCGTTTTTGCCGAATCGGTATTGACAGAATCAGGAAGAGGACGAAGTCCGTCGTTTCAGAAACAGCTGAAAGCAATAGCTGTTGAAAAAGGCAGTATATATAAATATGACAAGATACTTAACGGTTCATTCAGAGATTTTGTACCAGACTATTATCAGTCTGGCTATCAGATGGTAACATGGAGCATGACGAAATATGACCCCCAGATATGGAATAAAGTTCTAAATTTTACTGCAGAACAACCTTTTTCTCTTAACCCTGGCAATATCAGCCTTTCGCGAATCGCGGGCTTAACCAAGAAAAAACTTTTTAATGAAACTTTTGACACACTAAAGACAATCTGGACGAAAGATGTTTCAGAAAATAGCGCAGTTTCTTATGAAACTATTAATCCTTCAAAAAAAGGAAAATATCTGAATTATTACTCACCAGTTTTTGCCGGAACTGACAGTATAATTGCCATCAGAACATCGTTGTCGGCGCCTCCGGAATTTGTATTGGTGAACACCGCCAAAAAATCAGAAATAAGAATTCATACACCGGGGCTGATATATCCCTGTCTCATCTCTTATGCCAGGGGCAAAATCGTTTGGGTGGAAACCCAAAATGATCCGCGATGGGCAAACAGAGACTACTCGGTAATAAAACTGATGGATATTAAAACCAATAGAATCACAAGGCTGTCTCGGAAATCAAGGTACCTTTCAGCATCTGTATCCCCTGATGGGAGAAGGATAGCTGCAGTTGAAAACACCGTCAGCAACATTAACAATCTGGTCTTTATTGATGCAAAGACCGGATCAGTCCTGCAGTCAGTACCCGCTCCGCGGAATGTCTATCTTCAGCGGCCCCAGTGGGCTGAAACAGGAGAAAAAATTACTGTTATTTTCTTAACAGAAGAAGGCGAAGGAATTATGTCGTACACCCTTGCAAGTCAGAAATGGGAGACTCTTATTGAGGCTGGCAGAGATGATCTTCAGTCGGCATTCTTAAGAAATGATTCACTTTTTTTCATAACCTCACGCTCAGGCACCGATAATATTTGGCTAAGAACCGCCGGCAGTAAAATTAAAGAACTGACCAGATCGGGATTCGGAACTATTGATCTGTGTATGAATGGTAATAAAATATTTTTCAGTGACTATTCTTCTCTCGGAAATAATATCTGTTTAGCCACATTGAAAGAAGTTTCAGGAAACATTGATGAAAAAGTGTCCTCTCAATCGTTCCTCATTAACCGTGTTGAAATTGAACAGAAAACAGGTAATAATTCTGTAAATAATGTATATAGGCCTGAGCCCTACAGAAAGTGGCAGCATCTTTTCAAATTTCACAGCTGGATGCCTTTCTATGCCGATATTGAAGAGATAAAGGCCGATCCTACAACTATCAGACCAGGGGTTTCAATCATGACCCAGAATACTTTAAGCTCTCTGATCTCAACAATAGGTTATGAGTATTCAGCTGAGAAAAAGCATGTAATTCATTCAAGAATTACATGGAAGGGATGGTATCCGGTATTTGAATCGCAACTTGGCTATGGCAATAAGGCGCGAATTACTAAAAGTTCAGAAGTTGATAATCCTTCTGAGATTCAGCCCGGGTTGAGCCTGTTAAATATCGTTTCTCTTCCTCTAAGCTTCTCGTCCGGCAGATTCTCTGAATACTTCAGACCCTCTGTTACTTCAGATTACAGAAGAGACTATATTTATATTAGAGAAGACGGCACGTATGATTATGGTCAGACAATCTTGTCAGGAAGATTGTATTTTTCAAATTATCACCGGTCTGCATTGCGTGATATATATCCAAAATGGGCTCAGACAATTGATCTGAATTACTCTTTCGCCCCTTTCGACAGAAATATTTACGGAACAGCCACGACATTGAAAACATCGTTTTATTTCCCCGGATTCTTACCTGATAACGGCATAAAAATAAGGTATGAAAAAGAGAAGCAGGTTCCGGTTATGGGAATCTTCTTTGGAAACAGGGTTACTCTTCCTCGCGGTTACAATAATATATTTCCAACGGATATTGAATTTCTTTCAGTAGATTATGTTTTGCCTCTTGCTTACCCCGATTTCAACATTGCAAGTCTTCTTTACCTTAAAAGGATACGAACCGGGCTTTTTTATGATTATGCTTCAGGGCCGGGCAATTCATTTTATCAAAACACGGCAAATGGTGTTGTCAGACTTTACGATGATTCCGGTAAAAAATCTTTCAAATCATTCGGATTTGAACTGATGGCAGATTTTCATATTCTGAGGATTCCATATATGATATCCGGTGGTGTTCAGACTGCCTGGAAGAATCTGAACGAAAAGCCCTCGTTTGAGCTATTGTTCAGCATCAACTTATTTGGTATGACTATCGGCAGGAGACCGATTTAGTCAGTTCAGAAATTTACACTCCGGGCAGTATTCTTTATCAGATCCCAGGCTTTAACAACATGCCCAAGCGTCACATTTGTCTGGGCAGTGACCATCCTGAGGGTATATTTCCCGTTTAAAACCGTATGACTAAGATATATTTTGCCTGAATCATTAAGCCGGTGATTCAGCTTTTCATTTAATGAATTGATCTGGTCATCGTTATACCCGGCAGGGATATACCGGAAACAAACAACACATAAAACTACAGGTGCAAGTATCTCAAAATCCGTTTCTTCTGAGATCATTTCTGCAAGCCGGGTTGCTATTGAGATATGATATCTGATTTTTTCACGTAATCCATCTGTTCCATAAGATCTTATCACACTCCAGAGTTTTAATGCCCTGAATCTTCGTCCAAGAGGGACACCCCAATCCCTGTAATCATTCACTTTACCCCTGGTTCTTGTCTTAAGATATTCAGGAAGCACCTCAAAAGTTTTTATCAGCGCTCCGGCGTCTTTTACAAAATATGCTGTACAATCGAAATTTGTAAACATCCATTTATGAGGATTGAATACAAAGCTGTCGATATATTTCCTTCCGTCAAGCATCCACTGAAATTCCGGTAAAATCAGTGCGGTACCTGCCATTGCAGCATCAACATGGAGCCAGATATCATTTTCGCGGCAAATCTCTCCTATCTTCCTTAAAGGATCAACAGCAGTAGTCCCTGTTGTACCGATTGTTGCAACAACACAACAAGGAACATACCCTTTCGCTATGTCACTGATAATTGCTTCTTTCAGTTTTTCAGCATCTAAAGAGAAGTCTTCTTTTACAGATATTTTGACCAGGTTTTTCTTACCTATTCCACAAATCTTCACTGCTTTTTCAACGGAGGAATGTGTCTGGTCGGAACAGTAAACTCTCAAGGTTCCTGCATTATCAGAGCCTTCATCATTAATTGAAAATTTTGTGACTTTTTCTCTTGCTGACAGAATTGCCGCGAGGGTGGCAGTAGAAGCGGTATCTTGTATTACACCTTCAAATCCTGAAGGCAGTCCGATCAAATCTCTCAGCCAGATCATCATTTTTTCTTCGAGTTCTGCTGCTGCCGGTGATGTTTCCCAGATCATGCACTGAGTTCCAAGCGTTGCAATGACCATTTCGGCAAGTATTGACGGGGGGCTCGTGTTTGCAGGGAAATAGGCGAAAAAATTCGGACTTTGCCAGTGAGTTATCCCCGGCATAATTATCTTGTCAATATCATTCATCAGGGAGCCGAATGACTCTGAATCAGAGGGAGGACTATCGGGGATCTTACTGAAGATATCGCCCGGTACTACTGATGATTTTACCGGATAGTTTTCAACATTTTCCATGTAACCTGCCATCCATTCAACAAGCTCATGGGCATGTTTACTAAATTCATCAGGTGTCATTTAATATTGCTTATCTTACCGAATCTGCAAGAAGAATTATTTTGTTTGCTTTAACTTCAATCACTCCTCCATTGATCTCATATACAGTCTCCCTGCCTTCATGGTCAACCATAATAACAAGCCCGTTTTCAAGTGTAGAGATGATAGGGGCGTGGTCCTTCAAAACCTGGAATGACCCCTTTTTGCCGGGAACTCTTACAGATTTTATATCTCCTTCAAATACTTTTTTGTCAGGTGTGATAATCTCTATTTTCATTCCGGTTGATTATTTTGACTGGGCAAGTATTTTTTCTCCCTTTTCAATTGCATCTTCGATAGTACCCACGAGCATAAATGCCGATTCAGGATATTGGTCAACTTTTCCTTCCATGATCATATTGAACCCCTTTATTGTATCTTCAATTGATACGAGGGCGCCCTTGATACCTGTAAATTGTTCTGCAACCTGGAAAGGTTGTGATAGGAATCTCTGTACTCTTCTTGCCCGGTGAACAACCAGTTTGTCCTCTTCGGAAAGTTCGTCCATTCCGAGAATAGCAATAATATCCTGTAATTCATTATATCTCTGAAGCAGCTCTTTCACACGCTGGGCACAGTTATAGTGTTCTTCGCCAACGATTTCGGCAGTAAGGATCCTTGAAGTGGAATCCAGGGGATCAACAGCGGGGTAAATACCAAGTTCGGAAATTTTTCTGCTTAACACTGTTGTAGCATCGAGGTGGGCAAATGTTGTTGCCGGAGCAGGGTCGGTAAGGTCGTCGGCAGGTACATATACCGCCTGAACGGAAGTTATTGATCCATGCTTCGTTGAGGTAATACGCTCCTGCATTATGCCCATTTCAGTAGCAAGTGTTGGTTGATAACCAACTGCTGAAGGCATCCTTCCGAGAAGGGCTGAAACTTCGGAACCAGCCTGGGTAAATCTGAAGACATTATCCATGAAGAAAAGAATATCCCTTCCCCCGCTTTTCTCATCACCATCCCTGAAATGTTCGGCAACTGAAAGACCCGAAAGTGCAACACGAGCTCTTGCTCCGGGTGGCTCATTCATCTGACCAAATACAAGGGCAAGCTGTGATTCTTTAAGAGCGTTCTTATCAACTTTTGAAAGATCCCAGCCACCAGATTTCATACTTTCAAGAAATTCTTTGCCATATTTAATAACGCCTGCTTCAATCATGTCGCGAAGCAGATCGTTTCCTTCCCTTGTTCTTTCTCCAACCCCGGCAAAAACTGACAGTCCTGAGTAGGTTTTTGCAATATTATTGATAAGTTCAAGGATAACAACTGTTTTCCCTACGCCGGCACCACCAAAGAGTCCGATCTTTCCACCTTTTGAATAAGGTTCAATAAGGTCAATTACTTTAATACCGGTATATAATATCTCTTTTTCTGTTGAAAGATCCTCATATTTAGGCGGTTTGCGATGGATTGGGTATCCTCCGGTCTTATCGAGAGGTCCGATGCCATCAATTGCTTCTCCGGTTACATTCATAAGCCTGCCTTTTATTTGTTCACCGATAGGCATCGTAATAGGTAATCCGGTTGCTATGACATCCATTCCTCTTCGCAGTCCATCAGTGGAGTCCATGGCGATCGTCCGTACAGTTCTTTCGCCAATATGTTGCTGACATTCCACAACAAGAATGGAACCGTCATCTCTTTTTATCTCGAGTGCATCATAAATATCTGGCATTTCGCCACCCTGCCTCTCAAAACTAACGTCAACCACCGGTCCGATTATCTGGCTGATTTTCCCTGAATTCTGTGACATATATCTTGTTTTATTATTTAAGTTTTAAAGTAGATTCAAATGTAATGTTTTTTGAGTTTTATCTTCTTTTATTAATAAACTTTGTGAGCCTTTATGTAACCCTTTGTGCGACTTAGTGTTTAATATTTCTTTACCACAAAGGTACACAAAGTACATCACAAAGTAACACAAAGAAAAAGAGCACTTTAAGTAGATTTGTGAATAATTCAGGTTATACTGTTTAAAAATTTTATAAATACAGGTTACTTATCTCTTCCAATAAGTGAACCGGCAATCTGAGCCAGCTCATTTTTTCTTTCCTTAACTGTTCCGGCCTTTTCGAGCAGGCTTAATGCCTTGTTAATATAATCATTAGCAAGATTCTCCGTGATCGTTTTAATATTGAGTTGTTCATATAAATCAATAACTGACTTGATTTTAATATCCGGTTCAAACTCTTTCATTGCCAACAGTTCCTGAAGACGCTTGAACTGCCCGGCAGATGCTATTTCGAGCGCTTTTACCAGAAGAAATGTTTTTTTATTGGCAATAATGTCTCTGCCCGGAGTTTTACCAAAAGCTTTTATATCACCATAAGTATCAAGCAGGTCGTCCTGAATCTGGAAGGCAAGTCCAAGGTTTTTGCCAAAGTCGTACATTAGTTCGGAATCCTTATCGTCGGCACCCCCGATAATAGCTCCAATTTTAGCTGAAGCAGCGAGCAGTGCGGCCGTTTTCAGCTCTATCATTCTTAAATATTCATTCCCCGATACAACAATTGCCTTTTCAAAGTCGATATCGAACTGCTGTCCGACGCAAACTTCGATAGCTGCTTTATTGAAGACCCTGAAAACTTTTGACAAATGGCCAGGTGGTGTTTGTAAAAAGCAATCATTGGCAATAAATGCCATTACATCACCTGACAATACTGCCTGATTAAGGTTCCATTTACTGTGAACTGTGGAAAAATTTCTTCTTACCTGAGCCTGATCCATAATATCATCATGAACCAGGGTGAAATTATGAAACACCTCCAACCCTGCAGCAGGCATTATTGCATCATCTATTTTGTCATTAAACAGGTTACAGGCCATCAGTGCCAGAACGGGTCTTAATCTTTTCCCGCCCATTGAAAAAACGTACTTTACCGGATCAATAAGTTTTCCTGCTTCCGAATTATACGAAAGATTTATTAAAGCCTTATCAACTAAATCTTTAAGTTCGGCCTGATTGTACATTATGTTTAACCTTTAAGCGCTTCGGCGCCAGTTACAACTTCGAGTATCTGATTTGTTATTGTAGCTTGTCTTGCCTTGTTGTACAAAAGTGTCAGATCGCGGATCATACCGGTTGCATTATCGGTTGCTTTGTGCATCGCGGTCATTCTGGCGCCATGTTCAGCAACAAACGAATCGAGAACTGCTTTGTAAAACTGAATCTTTAAGGATTTAGGTATAAGCTCTTTAACAATATCCTCTTTGCCGGGTTCATAAATATAGTCAACCGGAATTGCCTTAACTTTTCCGGCAGGAACTGTTTCAACAGGAAGAAATAATTCATTGGTCAGGTTCTGCACTGCTGCATTCTTAAACTGATTATAGATCAGCTCTACCCTGTCGAATTCTCCTGAAGTAAAACTACTCATAACCTGTTCAGCTACACGGGCAACATTATCAAATGAGAGATCATGAAGCAGATTGTTCTGATCGGGGAGCATATTTACTTTCTGTTTTCTGAAATAATCAAATCCCTTTTTGCCGATCGTCATTAGCTTCAGGTTACCATTTCTGAACTGCTCGTAATATTTTTCAGAAATGAGCCTTCGTGTTTCTTTTATTACATTTGTATTGAATGCTCCACAGAGGCCCCTGTTAGATGTGATCACAATAATAAGAACTCTGCCGGGAGGAGACATCCTTCCATAAATATTATCAACCTCAGAATCTGACAAGCTCTGTGAAAGACCAACCAGTATCTCGTGCAATTTATTTGCATAAGGTCTGAGTCTCACAATCTTATCCTGAGCTTTCCGTAATTTTGCAGCAGACACCATCTTCATTGCTGAAGTGATCTGTTTTGTTGACTTGACAGAGGCAATCCTTATTCTTATTGCTTTTAAGTTCGCCATTTAGAATTCTTTTATTCTGCTCATCCTGATTATTGCGGACGGTATTTTATAACTAAATCTGAAGCAACTTTTTCAAGCACTGTGGTGACATCGCTATTCAGGATCCCATCGCGAAGGCTGTTAAGAACATCTCTGTGTTTAAGATCGAGATACTCCAGAAATTCACTTTCAAAACTCTTCACTTTATTCACGGGAACATCTTTTAAAAGGCCCATCGTCCCACAGTATATTATTGCTACCTGTTTTTCGACCGGCACCGGGGCATATTGTCCCTGTTTAAGTATTTGAACATTTTTGGCTCCTTTATTCAGGATTGCCAGAGTTGTGGCATCAAGGTCGGAACCAAACTTAGAGAATGCTTCAAGTTCGCGGTACTGTGCCTGGTCAACTTTCAGAGTTCCGGCGATTTTTTTCATTGACTTGATCTGGGCATTTCCTCCAACCCTCGATACTGAGATACCCACGTTAATTGCAGGCCTCACCCCGGAGTTGAAGAGGCTCGATTCGAGAAATATCTGTCCGTCGGTAATAGAAATCACATTAGTAGGAATATATGCTGAAACATCGCCGGCCTGAGTTTCAATTATTGGAAGTGCGGTAAGAGATCCTCCTCCTTTCACCATGTGCCTTATTGATTCAGGAAGATCGTTCATCTTTTGTGCAACTTCATCTGATTCAATAATTTTTGCTGCTCTTTCAAGAAGCCTTGAGTGCAGGTAGAAAACATCTCCGGGGTAAGCTTCGCGACCCGGGGGACGGCGCAGCAAAAGGGATACTTCCCTGTAAGAGACGGCCTGTTTTGAAAGGTCGTCGTAAATGATAAGGGCATCGCGGCCGGTATCGCGGAAAAATTCCCCGATAGCAGCCCCGGCAAAAGGAGCATAAAACTGTGAAGCAGCAGGGTCGGATGCCGTTGCAAGAACGATAACTGTATATTGAAGGGCTCCATGTTCTTCAAGCGTTGCAGCAATATTGGCAACTGTTGAGCCTTTTTGTCCGATTGCTACATATATGCAATAAACAGGATTTCCCTTTTCAAAGTTACCGCGTTGATTAATAATTGTGTCGATGGCAATGGCTGTTTTGCCGGTCTGTCTGTCGCCGATAATAAGTTCCCGCTGTCCGCGACCGATTGGTATCATAGCATCAATAGCCTTTATGCCTGTCTGGAGTGGTTGTCTGACCGGCTGCCTGAATATTACCCCGGGCGCTTTTCTTTCAAAAGGAAGATTATAAAGTTCCCCTGTTATCGGGCCCTTACCGTCGAGTGGCTGTCCTGTTGGTGATATTACCCTTCCCAGCAATCCTTCGCCAACACCGAGAGAGGCAATCCGACCGGTTCTTTTCACAATGTCACCCTCGTTTATCTCCTCTGTAGGACCGAGTAATACTGCTCCGATATTATCTTCTTCAAGGTTCAGGACTATTGCTTCTATTCCATTTTCAAATTCAATCAGCTCATTCGATTGCGCATTTGAAAGTCCGTAAATACGGGCTATCCCGTCACCAACCTGAAGTACGGTTCCGACTTCTTCCAGTTCAACCCCGGTCTGTATTCCTTCCAGTTGTTGCCTGAGAATTTTTGAAACTTCTGCCGGTTTAATATTTGCCATATTATGTTCTCTTAAAATTCCTTATTACTAATATTTTACAGTTAGGGAGCCATTACGCTTCCTTTAAGTTCTTTTTTTATTTTCCGTAGTTTATTCCGTATGCTGGCATCGATATAGTTGTCATCAACCCTCAGGATAAAGCCGCCAATGATTTCAGTGTCAATTTTTTCTTCAAGTTCAACTTTAGTTTTTAGAACTTCCGAGATAAGATCGGTTATCTGCTTTTTGACTTTAGCATCTGCTTTAACTGCTGTTGTCAGGATTGACTCTGTGATTCCCTTGTATTTCATCATCTCGCGGATAAATACTCTTGCAATAGCAGGAAGAAAGCTCTCTCTGCCGTTTTTCACAACAAGGTCGATCAGGGAAAGAGTTATTTTTTCCACGTTATCTCCAAGAATGTTGTGAAATATGGTTGTTTTTTTTGAGGGAACAATTATCGGGCTATGAAGGAACTCTTTTGTTTCCGGTATTTTACATATTTCAGCAATAAAGATCATATCCTGATTAACCTCATCAAGAATTTTTTTTTCGAGCGCCGACTGGAATAATGCTCTTGAATACCTTACAGGAATTTTACTATCGTTCATTACGGATTTTACTTCCTAATTCTTATTGAAATCAATCTCTCTAAGGTAATTATCAATCAGTTTCTCCTGTTCTCCGGTCTGCTTAAGTTTTTCGCCCAGCAGTTTTGAAGCAATTTCAACTGACAGGTCTGCAACCTGTCCGCGTATTTCTGACAGAGCTTTTCTCTTCTCACTTTCAATGGCTGCTCTTGCTTTCTCAACAAGTTTTTCAGCTTCCTCTGTTGCCTTACCTTTGGCTTCAGTAATCAGTTTATCGCGTACTTCCCTTGCATCTTTAAGTATTGACTCTCTTTCTTCCCTGGCTTTGCGGAGGATTGCTTCATTATCGCTCTGGAGTTTTACCATCTCCTCTCTGGCTTTTGCAGCTGATTCAAGAGAGCCCTTAATCATCTCATCTCTTGCTTTAACTGCATTCAGGATAGGTTTCCACGCGAATTTTGTGAGGATCAGAAAAAATAAACCAAAAATCAGCGCTGACCAGAAAAGTGTTCCGATTGAAGGGGTGGTCAGGCTGTTAGCTAATAATATCATATATATTGTTTTAACGATTTCAATTAATTTGAAGCGCTGCAACCAACCGTTGCAGGCTTCATAATTTTAAGTTACCCCATGAGGGCAACTACAATTGCGAACAAAGCAGCTCCTTCAATAAGGGCGGCTGAAATGATCATGGCAATCTGTATCTTTGAAGAAGCTTCGGGCTGTCTTGCTATTGCATCCATTGCCGATCCGCCTATTCTACCGATACCAAGCCCCGCGCCAATTACCGCGAGACCTGCTCCTAATGCTGCTAATGTACCTGTCATAATTTAAATATTTAGTTAAACAAAATTTTTAATGATGTTCCTGCACGGCCAGACTTATAAATAATGCTGAAAGCAGGGTAAAAATAAATGCCTGAAGGAATGACACCAGAAGTTCGAGGCAATCCATAAAAATCACAAAAAATATCGATACGGGTGCAAGTGCCAGTGAATCAAAAATAAATATCAGGCAGATAAGACTTAATACTATAATGTGTCCTGCAGTTATATTAGCGAATAATCGGATCATAAGTGCAAAGGGCTTTGAAATTATCCCGATTATTTCTACCGGAATCATTACCGGCAACAGCCAGAAAGGCACTCCCGGTGTAGCAAAAATATGTCTCCAGTATGCTTTATTACCGCTGAACTGTGTAATAAGGAATGTGCAACAAGCCAGTAAAAAAGTAATTGCAATGTTTCCGGTAACATTTGCTCCGAAAGGGGGAGGAAATGGAATAAGTCCCATTAAATTGTTTATCAATATAAAAAAGAATACTGTCAGAAGGTAAGGCATGTATTTTTCATATTTATGAGGACCCAGATTGGGGATTGCAATATCGTCGCGGACAAAAAGCACTATTGGTTCAAGGAAACTCTGAATACCTTTTGGATGACTGATGCCTGTTTTCTTATATGATCGTGCCAGTGACAGAAATAGCAACAGGCCAATTATTGCAGCAGACAGCATCCCCATAACAGTTTTTGTCATTGAAAAGTCAAGAGGAAGATTCTCTTCATCAACGAGCCCGGCCTCATTTAC
Source organism: Bacteroidota bacterium (assembly GCA_037127735.1). Classification (GTDB taxonomy): domain Bacteria; phylum Bacteroidota; class Bacteroidia; order Bacteroidales; family VadinHA17; genus LD21. The sequence goes on along the minus strand of JBAXXU010000046.1, from coordinate 1,458 downwards.
TGAAACAATTTTCCCTTTCAGGTCGCCTTCTTCTTCAAGTCTTAATCCTTCATACTCCTGGCCATGGGCGAGCCGCTTGGAAGAGAAGATGGTCAGTCCGGTCTTCTTGCTGTAAACAATAACAGGCAGATAAATAGCAACACTCTCTCCATTTTTTTTTGTAAAAATGTGCCATTCATGCGAATCAGCGATATGTTCAAGGATATATGCACTGGCTTTGAATTTTTCTTTACCCTCCGCTTTTTCTACAACTTCCTGGCCAAAGGCTGAAACAGCTGTACCTATAAGGAGAAGAAAGGAGAAGAAGCCAATTAAATTTCTTGTTTTCAAATTAGTACCGGTTTTATAAAGACTTGGTTTTCAGTGTTTTCAATATAACCCATATTGAAAACAAAGTGAACGCTAAATATAAAACAAAAAATATTAAAACAGACGCTAATGATATTTTTTTAGCAACAATAAACCAGAATAGCGCTAATACCAATTCAAGCAGAAACTTAAGGGTTACCGAGACCAGACTATACAAAGTTTGACTTTCCGTATCTTTTATCTGACCTCGTAAAAAAATAATAAGAGTTATTAAGGCAATTATTGAAAAAAGTATGGTCAGAATAGCAATATCGCTGAATAAAAGATTAAGATTTTCTATTGAAGAGATAAAATATCCTATAATCATTAACAGGATATTCAATATCAACAGCAGAAAAATATATCGGTGAAGTGGTTTCAAAGGAGATGATCACTTAATAAAATCTTTCACTGCAGTATAAATTGCAGCAAAAACGCCGAGAAGGGAAAGGATTATTGTTAAAACAGGTTTTTCGAACCCAGCCAGTTTATCAAGCTTTATCCCTCCCCATGTTGTTACAAGAATTATACCTATCATCTGGAATGCCATGCCTGAGTATCTGGCGAAATCTTTTATCCCTTTATTTCCCAAATTTTTCGGGTTCTTTTTCTTTATAAGCGACTTCATCATTGGTTTCGTTATCGGTCATTTTGCAATTTCCCGTGAATTTTGCACCAGGTTCAATAGAAAGTTTTGAAGTAACTATATCACCAAGTAATTTTGCATTAGCTTTTAAGCTAAGCAGATGACCAACTGTGATTTTACCCTCAATAAAACCTGAAACTTCTGAATTTTTGCAGATAACTTCCCCACTCACTTTTCCGGTTAGCCCGATAACAACTTTGCCTTTTGTGTTGAGATTTCCGGTAAGATATCCATCGATACGGATATCGCCATTAGATTTTATATCACCTGTTATATCTGTTCCATTGCTTATAAGGTTTATTGTAGTGCTATCTGTCTCGTTGTACTTTGCCATAATATTTAAAAGTTTTGAGATTCAAACTTAATAACTGACAAATATAAAAAGTATTGCAGAAAAAAAGATAATTAGCTTCTCTTATTCATAAACTTTGTGAGCCTTTGTGTAATCCTTTGTGCGACTTAGT
>JBAXXU010000045.1:0-30480 GCA_037127735.1 Bacteroidota bacterium | reverse complement strand
AAGGTACACAAAGTACATCACAAAGTAACACAAAGAAAAATAGCACTTTACGTATATTTGTGAATAATTCAGGTTAAAAATAATATCCTGAATTAACTACAACTTCTTTTTTCAATGGATCATAACACCATCCTATGTTAAAATGATTAATTAAAAATCCAACCCCTGCTTCAACAGATACCGGGAAAAACAGATGATCAGGAGTTGGAATATATTCCCCTTTCACTGTTCCATAAGAATGAAAACTAACTCCCAATGAAAATACATTAATTACTTTTTCAATCATATTTGGAACATATTTTACAAAACCGGTTGACAATTTTACATGGTTGTTTATTCGTACGCCATCACTAACCCAATAACTTCCCCGGCATGCAGAACCATAAATGCCAACATTGTTTATTTGTTTATCATACCTGAATCCGATTCCCTTATCTGTTGGAGAATATAGTAAACATACAGTACTGTTTTGTCCTGATACTATCAAAGAACATAAAAGAAAAATACTTAATAAAAATAATTTCATGATTCCAGATTAAAAACTATCCCCTTTATTTTATTTCCGGTAATGTCAATTATTAAAGGTTAATTAATGGTTTATGGTTTACTTTTCACTTTTCACTTTTCACTACTTAACCCCTTTTCCCCCACATCGGGTACATGGAAGTTTATCGCTCGATTTCCCGGTTCCGTGGCATTGAAAGCATTTTGTATTGCTTTCGGTGTGGTTATTCCCCTTTCCTCCACAAACTATGCATGGTACCCTGGCGCCAAGCGGATTTTTACCTGTACCCGAACAGAAAACACATTTTTTTACGGGTTCCTCAACTTCAACCTGCCCCGATCTGTTACAGACCAGGCAATATGACAATGGAGAGAGCAGATCGAAAGGATCTGCTCCCTTTCCGTTGCAATATTCACATCTGAGTATTTTTGTCATGGTCTGATTAGTATTCTGAATCAAAAATTAACAGAGCCGAAGTAACAAGTCTCTCCGGCTCTGTTAATTACCGGTCATTTATTTAATATTAAGAGGGAAATAAACATTTTCAACTTTTTGCACTTTCCCTTCGTTTAATAAGTTTTTAGCAGCAAACCCAAGCTTCATCCGTATTACTCCCAGAGGTTCTTCCATTTCTGATATCTTCACCCCATTCGGATGTTTGTTGATATAATCAATTATTTTCTCTTCCAGTGTCATCGGGATTTCTTGTTTTGGCTCCTTTTTTGGCTGAGCTTTAACCTGGATTCCTTTTGCTATTTCAAACGGGATATCCATTTTCTCCACTTTTTTTTCTGCTTTCTTTACTGCCTCTTTTGGTGTCGAAACAAATCCTGTTTTTCTTATCTGGGTCATCGCGGTTTGCATATTGCCCCACATTGCAGAAGCCTGTTCTCTGTTGTTCAATAAATCGCCAAGCATACCGGCAGTTGATTTTTTGATCTCATTTACCTCTTTACTGATTCCTTTAAGTGCAAGGTGGATTTCTTTCATCAGATCATTGTATTCGCCCATCCTTGCTGCTTCGCCATTAGCAAGGTCTTTTCTGAGTTTCTGGGCCATCCTTTGATTTTCTTTGCTGATCTCTGATAATCTTTTCTGAAATCCACTCAGCATTGTCCTTGTATATTCGACTCTGTCGGCCAGATTTTTACTTAGTTCTGCTCTAAGCTCAGTTGACATTTCAAGATGCTCATTATTAAACCTGTCGAGCATATCGTTGGTATTTTTCAGAATTGTTAAAACCTCATCGTTGATACTTTTAATATCATCGTTGATATTTTCCATGAGGTTATCAAATTCCTTCATTCTTTTTTTCTCGTTTTGCATCCTGTCGGCCCTTCCCCGGGCAAAGGATTTATTCAACTCGTCAGCCATCAGCGCCCTGTCTGAATTGAAATCATCTATCATTTTGAAGGTTGAGGTCTGAATTGACAGCACTTCTTTCTGAATGGAGGTAATGGTGCGATGAATACCGTTCATTAATCCATTAAAGGTACTCATTCGTTCCTTTTCCCCGCGCAGGAGTCCTTTTCTCAGGGCAGCCGCATTGGCGTTTAAAATTGCAGCCATCTCCTGATGATCTTTACGAAAACCGTCGAGGGTTTTCTGCACATCGGTTACAAGATCTTCATTTTCTTTGATGCGTTGTCTGAATGAAGAAAGTATATCTTCAGTCAAATTTTTCATTTCTAATGCTAGTCCCATTTTTTTTATCTCCTATGTTATTTGATTATTGAATATTTTATCAACTGTTTTAGTTTACCTGGTTTTACGATTGCCCCGCGGGCATGATTTCTTTAATCATCTGATCTTTAATCTTTTTTATATCCTTTATAAGAATCTGATCACCTTTTTCAATCAGATTTTCAAGACAATCCATCATTCTGTTATGCATTTGCTGAAAATCAACGAATGTCTTCATTACCGACTCCTTTCTTTTTTCCTGCAGTATTGAAATCTGATGAAGTTGTTCTTTGACTATGGCAATTTTTTCGTCAGAGTCTTGTGATGCTATATCCTTGATGCCCAACAAGCTGTTTTTAAGCGATTTGGCAGTATCTTTCTGTGTTTCAATAAAGGTCAAAAACTGACTTTCGGCTTCTCTTTCTTTTTCATCGAGCGCCGAAAGAATGCCCGACATCATTGTATTGTAATCTTTTTTACGCAGAGAGCCATTTTTCGCCATAGTTTCGCAAAGCTTCGAATTTGCAATGTCTCTTTCTGTTTTAAGCCCTGACAGGGAATTATGTATATTATCGAAAAGTGTATGTGATGATTCTGTAATGTTTTCTGATGATTGAAAGGCAGTCTGAATTTTTTGAATCCGGGTTTCGTAGGATTTTATAATGTTGTCAAAAAAGCCATCTATATTAAGTTCAGTCCGGGTATTCATAATGGTTGATGGGTTTATTGGTTGAAAGGTTGAAGAGTTGAAGAGTTGAAGAGTTGAAGAGTTGAAGAGTTGAAAGGTTGAAAGGTTGAAAGGTTGAAGAGTTGAAAGGTTGAAATGTTGATGAAGGAGAGATTTTTGGTAAATCGTGCTTTCGGTGAAAACCTGGAAGGATGGTTTAGCAAAAATGTCTTCTTAACAGCTGAATGCCTTATGCGGCTTTAGCAGTTAATCCGATTGCTTCAGCATACTTCAGGTATGTTTCAACGGAGGCAACAACTATTCTTGCTTCGATTGCAAGCAGTTCGATACCAACCAATGAAACTCTTACCCATGCGTCAACTACAACGCCTTTGTCAAGAATACGGTCAATCACTTCCACGAGGCTTGATGATCCGATTGTTTTTTCTACTGCCATTTTTTTAATCTCCTATAATTAATTTATAATGCCGTGCTTTATATGAGGGACGGTTTACCTCTTTCGTAGGAATACAATTCAAAGCGTGTGCCAGAAATATTTCGTAAATAGAAAACGAGCGATTATTATCAGCTAATTATCTGAATAAGAATAAAATATAAAATTAATTTATTTTTTATAAAAGAGATTATTCAGGAATTTTTAATTAATATGGAGGAGAAAATAAGTGAAAAAACCGCACACGTGTGCGAAAATGAGTCAGGGAAAGTCGGGAGAAGGAAGTCGGAAACCGGAAGCCGGAAGTCAGAAGACAGTAGTCTGAAGATATACTTCTCGGGATGATGGCACTCATGAAATGGCGTTACGCGCTTTATGGTCACGACGGGAAGGGATTGTCGAAAGACAGCTGTTTAGCCGTTTTTAAATATTGTATCGCCTGAACTTTCGAAAGTATTCCATCGGGTTAATCCTTGTTAAGAAAGACTAACCAAAGGGTGTGACATAAACGGGCAGAATATAAAGAATAGTCTGAAAAAGTTTGTAAAAGCCTGATACAGAACTATAAAAAAATTAATAAAACTTATTTAGAAAGTTATTCTGCAGGAATGATTATTGAACAGGGAGGGAAGACAATTGATAAAACCGCACATGTGTGCGGAAATGGAGTATGGGCAAAAACAAAGTTCTTCAGGGAATAATTCAGGATTAATTCTGAATTTTATAACTGTTATCCCTGAAGAACCTGTTCCTGATCAATTAAGCTTAAACTGTGTTTTAATATTCAGCAACATCCTTCTTGCCATCAGGAGTACTGATATAAACCAGGGTATTTGAGTTGCCGATATCGAGGCCTACATAAGCAGTATTCTCGCGGCTCTCGAAATCGCCGTTTAACCTCGACTTTGACATAGATTGAAGGCAATATCCTCTGCCGGCGCATAAATATGGCTCAGGATATACAATCACTTCAAGAATTGACTGAAATTCTTCTTTAAACATTTCAATCAGTTCGGGATACATAGCGCCGCCTCCAACGAGGTATAACCTGTCGGTATTGGCATAATCCTCGTTACTGAACTTTCGTTTTATAGCCGGTGAAAGGACTTCGTGATAATAACTCGTTAGCGATTTGAGTCGTAAATCCTTCAGGTCAATCCTTTTCCGGTCGAGTACAATCAAACCGCGCTGAAATGTTCTTTCAATTTGTTGTTCGGTGAGCAGATTAAGATAGTAATCCTTTTTCAACTCATTTTCAACGATATTGACAGCATAGTTCAAACCCCTGGCGCTTTCAGTTGTACGTTGAACCACGCCTTTTGGCATTGACTGGGCAATCTCGAATGTTCCATAACCCAGGCTGGCAATGAAAAAATTGTTCTTTTCCTGTTGAGAGCCTTCGCGGATAGCTTTTACACAGCCATCAATCTCCGTCATTATCTCAATACTATCAACCTGAAATGATGCTTTTTCCACTTTGAATCCGCCATAAGTGCGCGAATCAAAATTGATATCAAACCGGTTCAGCATGAATTTCTCTGCTTCTTTCCTGTACGATTGATAAGTGGTGTAAGGAAATCCAACAGTTACAACCAGTCTTGAGTACCTGCCCATCGTGGCAACAACCAGCCCGGTTACTGCCAATAATTGATAATCAATCTCATTAACCGATGTATTAATCAGCTTATGCGGGGCATTTCCTTCGCGTAATGCAAGGTTACCGACAAGGTAATCTTTCCCGTTGAAATCCATGATTCTTATTCCATCCACAAAATTTTCAGCCACTTTGTGAAATTCAGTTGAGTTTTCCTCGAAAACACTCGGTATTACAAATGATCTTTCCATACTTATTAATTAATTGGTAAATTATACATTTAAATTATTGTCTGTTAAAGCCTGAAGAATGGGTGCGTCATTTCGTCGGGTATTGATGATGGGTCCTTAATGTTAAATTCACTGTTCTTACGCGTTTTAACCTCTTCTCTTTCGGTAATCCGTCCGATAGCGCGTTTTCCGCTGATGCTGCTGCCACCGAAGACCTCTGCTTCACTCGCGGTAACAGTTCCCGAAAATACCGAGGAAGTGTGAAAGACAACCATGTTAATTATCCTGGCATTTCCCAACATTTGTCCAAATATAATTAAATCATTCGCGACTACTTCACCGGTAACCCGGGCATTTACACCTAATATCAAAGTACCGTAAACATTAAGCCTGCCTGAGAACATCCCACTTATTACCAGGTTACCCAGGAACGAAAAATCTCCCTTTCCCAAATTAAGGCTACCCGTATTTTCGGAAGGATCATCAGGATCGCGAGTTTGTGGATTATTTTCTTTTTCCATATCCGCAATGTAAATTATGCCTCGTTAAATTTACAATAATTTACCAATTTAAAAAAATCATTATATAATTATTTGTAAAATACCGGGATATTTAGTGTTTTTGTCAACATTGTCAATTTTTCAGGTTCATGTGATACAGTTTAACTCTTGTACAGGTATGATTTAATCACCTTCAGCTTTACTAATAGCTATATTGTACTTTCTCATCTTCCGCATTAAGGTATCGCGGGTTATCCCGAGCATATCCGCGGCTGCCTTCTGATTGTAGTTGCAGTTTTGCAAAGCTTTCCGTAACATATCAATCTCATATTTCTTCAAATTGACTAAATCAGGGTTATATGATAATGAAGGAATTTTTTGCGCTTTTAACGGGAAGTCGTTTATTCCCAGTATGTTGCCTTTGCAAAGGATGATGGCTCTTTCGACCATATTTCTCAATTCCCTTACATTTCCGGGGAAATCATATTTTGTAAGAGTGACAAGAGCCTCTTTTGATATATTGAGTGTAGGGTTATTAAATTTAACTGCATACGCGTCAACAAAATGGATCAGCAGTGGTTTAATATCTTTTGGTCTTTCCCTTAGCGGGGGAATGTGAATATGAAGGGTATTAAGCCGGTGGAGCAGGTCGAGCCTGAATTTTTTTTCCTCCACCATTTTATCAATATCATGGTTTGTAGCGCAAATGATCCTGAAGTTGGTGCGAATTTGGTTTGTATCTCCCACTCTGGTGATCACTTTTTCTTCAGTGGCGCGGAGAATTTTAGCCTGCAGATTAAAAGGCATGTCGGCAATTTCATCAAGAAACAATGTTCCATTGTTACAAACTTCAAAGAAACCCATCTTATCATTGATGGCGCCGGTAAAGGATCCCTTTTTATGGCCAAAAAACTCACTCTCGAGAAGCGTTTCAGTAATGGCGCTGCTATTAACGGCACAGAAGAGATGGTCTTTCCTTATGCTCAAATGGTGTATTATTCTGGCAATGTTCTCTTTTCCTGTTCCACTTTCGCCGGTAATAAGCACGTTGGATTCGGGATAATTCGCGGCGGTGACAGCTTGTTGAAATACCTCAAGTATCTGACGACTGACGCCGATAAATTGCCGGTCGATTTTTTCTTCGAGGGTTTTTGAGATCAGGGAATTCCTCTCTTCCATCTGCTTCAGTTTTCTATTCATCTGAAGATATTTCTGGGTACGCTCAATCACGATCTGAATATCGATATACCTGAATGGCTTACGCAGATAATCAAAAGCCCCGAGCCGCATGGCTTTGATAACGGTATCCATATCGCCATGAGCTGAAATGATAATGACCTCCATGGCCGGGTATTGCATCTTCACCTCTTTCAGGATGTCGAGGCCATTAGCGCCGGGCAACCGTACATCGAGAATGAGGAGGTCAATTTCATTATTCTTTAATACTTTTTTCCCTTCCATTACCGTGTTGGCTTCAAATGACTCAAAGTCTGAACCCTGAAAAAAACCATTCAGCTCCTCTGTGAATTGCTTCTCATCATCGAGGATCAGGATTTTTAATTTTTCTAGTAATTCCATTTTTACTATTTCTCCCTTGCTTTAAAAACTATTTTAATTTTTGTTCCGAAATGACTTTCACTCGTTACATCAATGGTTCCATTCATTTCCTTAATTATCTGATAACAAATAGATAATCCTAATCCGGTTCCCTTTCCTTCATCTTTTGAAGTATAAAAAGGAAGCATGACATTATTGATTTCGTCATTATTGATACCAATTCCATTATCTGCAACTTCAACTACCAGAAATTGATTCTCCTGATATGATTTTATTACAATGTTCATTTCAATAATTCCTGCCTGTTTGTTTTTCTTTTTGATAACCGCATCTTTTGCATTTATCAACAGATTAATGATGACCTGCTCAAATTTATAAATGTTGCCTAAAATCTTGGGAAATTGTTTTTCGAGTTGAAGATCTATATTGATCCCCAGGTGTTTGAATTGTTCAGCAATCATCAAAATGACATTTTCAATAGCTGAATTGACATTGAAGGCAGTAAGTATATAATCATCATGACTTCTTGAAAACGCCCTGACATTATCAATAATGTTCCTGATGCGGGTTATATTTTCAAAAATTTTTCCCGATTTATTTGTAAGGAATTCCAAGTCGATTGATTTGGTTTTGGCAGACTCGAACAAAATTTTATCCAATACCATTGAGATGATATTTAAAGGCTGGTTGATTTCATGTGCTATGCCCGCGGCCATTTCTCCAAGGTTGGACATACGGTCAGCATGGATCTGCTTTGCCTCCATTTTCTTACGATAAGATATATCGCGGACGGTGACCATAAATGATAAAGGCACCCCTTCTGTTCCCTGAATTAATGTTGCGCTCGTTTCGCCGACAAATAAATATCCGTTCCTCTTTTTGACAATCATCTCGACATTTTGTATAAGACCTTCATTCATTGTCTTTTCAAATATTTCTGTTATAATATGTATTTCATCAGATGGTACAAATTGCATGATATCTTTACCTACCATGTCATCTCTCGAATCAGCGCCAAATAACTCAAGCGCTATTTCAGAAACTTCTGTAATGGTTCTTTTAAGGTCGATCAATAATATACCATCGGGAGAAGCATTCAACATTGTTCTGTACTTCTCTTCGCTGACTTTCAGTGTCTGCTCTGCCAACTTCCGGTCTGTAATATCATGAACAACAGTAAAACGGTATTTTTTATTTTGAAGGATAATATTTTCTGATGATAACAGAGTATGTTTAATATCGCCGTTTTTCGCTTTTAAATTGGCTTCGAGGTTAGCTACTGTTTCCCTGCCATCTGCCTTCGATAACAGTTCTTTCATACTATCAGGGGTTAATATGCCTAACTCCAAAGCTGTTTTGCCTATAACTTCATTTTTATCAAATCCAAGTAAAGTATAAAATGCTTCATTTACCTCAATATATTTTCCGGTTACCAGATCGTCTAAACCGCAAGCAGATGGATTAAGATAAAACACTTTAGAAAATTTTTCTTCAGACAATTTGATCTGTGAGATATCTTTACTGACTCCAAAAATGGACGGTTTGCCATCCCAAAGGCCTTTCGACACCCTGGTTTCTACCGGAATCTGAATGCCGGTTTTCGTGATAAGCGGAATAGGACAATACTCAATATTTCCATGTAACATTTCGTCAATAACTCTTATAGCTTCATCCTTGTATTCTACGGGATGAAGCATGAGGACCGGTTTCCCGAGAAGTTCTTCCTGCGAGTAGCCAAGACGGTTAATACCTGTATCATTTGTATGAATTATGTTTCCGTTTTCATCAAGTACAAAAAGAAGTTCATCAATGGTGTTGAAAAAGGTTAAATAATTCTGACGGGTTTGTTGCAATTTAACCGCTGCCTCTTTGATCCCGGTGATATCAATAACATTTATAAGGCATTGTTCTCCATTACCGACAACCATACCTTCGATAAATACATTTTTTGGTTTATTGCCATCTGTTTCGAGAATAACTTCACATATCTCTTTGGATTTGCTCGTAAAAACTTTCTGAAAAAACGCATTGAAGAGAGGCAGTGAATTTTTAGAAACAAAAAAGCCAAAATGGCTGCCAATTAAACTTGAACGTTCTTTGTCAAGCATCAGGGCACCGCTATGATTCAGCTCATGAATTGCTTTTTCTGCCGAGAGTGTAAAATAGCCTGACGGTGCAAAATCGTACAGCTCGGAATATCTTTGGGTAGCGGCATCTGCCTGCGATTTTGCCAGGGTGAGTTCAACATTGACTCTCGCTAATTCGTCAATAGATTTTTGAAGCAGCTCTGCCTCACTTAAAATTATCTGTTTCTGATTGAAAAGTTCAAGGAATACCTTGATCTTACTCAGCAGAATATGATTATTAATAGGTTTAAAGATATAATCCACTGCCCCGAAACCATACCCTTTGATCAATTCAATTTCGCTGAAATGACTGGCAGTCAGAAAAATAACCGGCACTTTAACACCGGGTCTTTCTTCATTTATCTTTAAAGCCAGTTCATAGCCATTCATTCCCGGCATCCTCACGTCGATGATTGTCAGCGCCAATTCAATACCTCGCGTTTTCTTCAATGCCTCGTAACCCGAAAGCGCCTGGATCAGGTTAACATCAATTTTCCTGATAATGGTCTCGAGCAATAACAGGTTTTCCTTTATGTCGTCAACAATAAGAATAGTTGGAAGCTGTTTCATGGGTATAGCTGATATTTCAAACAGTAAAGATACTAATCAGTATTGTCTTCCTTTGTAGGTGAAATTATAATTCTTGTGTAGGCGTTTTACTGATTTTCTTGTAGGTATTGTCCTACAAGAAATTTATTTACATGCTGAAACAGTCAGTCAGATCAGCATAATATTTTTACATTTCTGAAGGAAAGAGCCTGGCAGTGAGCCCGGCAAGCGATTCAGAATATTGTGTTTATGATTACCGATAGTCATATTTTTTTGATAACTTTGGCATAAGTTTATTTATGAGACGTATATGATAGAAAGGATAAGGGAAATATTAAATAAAGAAGCAATTGCCATCAGAAATATTCCAATAACGACAAACTTTGGGGATGCAATCGGAATTATTCACCGGCAGGTTCATGGCAAGAACGGGAAGCTTGTTACAAGCGGTATGGGAAAGGCAGGTCAGATAGCGCATAACATTGCAACAACCTTCAGCTCAACAGGTACGCCTGCAGCATTTCTTCACCCGAGTGAAGCACAGCATGGCGATCTTGGAATTCTTCAGGAAAACGATGTTCTGCTTGCTATTTCCAACTCGGGAAAAACAAGAGAGATCATTGAACTGATAGATCTTAAAAATAATCTTTACCCTTTAATACCTGTAATTGTAATCACCGCGAATGAGAATAGCCCTCTTGCGCAAAAGGCTGACTGCTTTATTTCGACAGGCGCCCCTGGTGAAGTATGCCCTCTGGGTCTGACACCAACAACATCTACCACTGTTATGACAGTTATAGGAGATGTGCTGGTAGTACTTCTCATGGAAAAAATAGGGTTCAATGCCAACGATTATTCAAAAAGGCACCATGGCGGATACCTTGGTATGAAATCGAGGGAAATTTCAGGAAAAGAATAGTTAAGGCTACTGAGAGATTGCGGATTGCGGATTGCGGATTGCGGATTGTCAAAATTTTCTTTTTTTTTAGTCAGATAAAAATATTAGTTTTGAAAACTTGAGAATAAAACTAAACCATAATTAATCATCGGGCTATGACAAACAGCAATTCTTCAAACAGCATCAGCAGAAAAGATTATATTTTTTCAATTACTATAATCGGTCTGTTTTTTTTCATTTTCGGCTTCGTCACCTGGCTGAACGGAATACTTATACCTTTCCTCAGAACAGCCTGTGAACTAAATGATTTTGAAGCGTATTTTGTAACTTTTGCCTTTTATGTTTCTTATCTTGTAATGGCATTACCATCTTCTGTGGTACTTAAAAAAACCGGCTTTAAGAATGGAATGTCAGTGGGATTATGGATCATGGCGGCAGGAGCGCTGATTTTTATCCCGGCAGCAATGACCAGGACATTCAGCCTGTTTCTCCTTGGTTTGTTTGTTGAAGGAACAGGAATGGCGCTTCTTCAAACCGCCGTTAACCCTTATATAACTATTATCGGGCCACCCGAAAGCGCCGCTAAGCGTATAAGTATAATGGGGATCGCGAATAAATTTGCAGGTGCGATCGCTCCGATTATCCTGGCCAGTATTATTCTGAAAGATTCAAAAGTACTGGCAGAAAAACTTGCACAGGCAGCCGATGCAGCTACCCGTACCGGTTTACTCGATGAGCTGGCCGGCAGGGTTATCATGCCCTATATTGTAATGACAGTAATTCTGGTTCTGCTTGGTCTGTTACTAAAGTTTGCACATCTCCCTGAAGTTGATACAGACGCTGAAGATGAGGTAAGCGGTGAATCAAATGCTGTTAAAACAAGTATCTGGCAGTTCCCGCATCTTATTCTTGGAGTTATTGCCCTCTTTTTCTACGTGGGGGTGGAAGTTATCGCTGGCGACAGTATTATAAGGTATGGACAGTCAATAGGTATTGCAATGGAATCTGCAAAATATTTTACCTCACTCACATTATTAAGTATGATCGTGGGATATCTCATTGGAATTATATTTATTCCAAAGTATCTCAACCAGGTTACCGCGTTAAAAATATGCACGATCCTTGGAGTTGTTTTTTCGCTGGGGGCCATTTTCGTGCCATCACATATTGTTTTCACAATGTCTTTTATTGATATTATGACATTTAAGCCCATTGAACTTGTTCTGCCTGTAACTGTATTATTTGTTGCCCTTCTCGGACTTGCCAACGCACTTGTATGGCCAGCTATGTGGCCACTCGCCCTCAGTGGGTTGGGAAAATTCACAAAAACAGCATCAGCTATGCTTGTGATGGCTATTGCCGGAGGCGCTATTATACCTTTATTATATGGTAAACTGGCTGTTAACTTTTCAACCCAATCAGCTTACTGGATTTGTGTGCCGGCTTACTTTATAATAATGTACTATGCTTTTATAGGTCATAAAGCAGGAAAATAATATGGTTTACAACCTGGAGGAAATATTTGACTACTTTGTCGCGGATGGTACTTTCCTTAGCGGGGAACCTTATGGCAGCGGACATATTCACGATACATTCCGTATTGAGACTATTGAGAAAGACAAGGACGATTATATACTTCAAAGGCTCAATAATAAGATCTTTAAGAACATTCCCGAACTTCAGCATAATATTGAAAGAGTTACTGTACACCTGAGAAACAAACTAAAGTCAGTACCCGGTTCAGATATTAAAAGGGAATGTCTGAGGCTGATCCCTTCGCGCGATAGAAAAAGCTGGATCGTTGATAATGAGGGTAATTACTGGAGGATGTACATCTTCATTTCCAACCATCGCTCATATAATATAGTTGACAGCCCCGATAAAGCATTCGAAGGAGGAAAAGCAATCGGACGTTTCCAGGCTATGCTGACTGATATGCCGGGAGGAGCTCTTTATGAAACAATTCCGCACTTTCACGACATTGAAAACCGTCTGGAAATTTTGAACCGTATCATAATGGAAGACCCGGCAGGTCGTGTTTCAACTGTGGGAGAAGAGATAAATCAGTATCTCAGCAGAGGTGAAGAGATGAAGACCATACTTAAGCTTGGAAAAGCAGGGAAAATTCCTCTCAGGATCACCCATAACGATACTAAATTTAACAATATCCTGCTCGATGAAAATGATAAAGCATTATGTGTTATTGATCTCGATACAGTTATGCCGGGGTATGTGCATTATGATTTTGGCGATGCCATAAGGACTGTTACCAACACTGCTGCAGAAGATGAGAAAAATCTGTCATTAATTAAGATGGATATAGAACTCTTCAGGGAATATGCCAGGGGCTATCTTTCTGAGACAGGGAAGACGCTAAACCAGGTTGAAAAAGAATATCTCGCTTTCGCACCAAAATTAATAACATATACCATCGGGATACGTTTTCTTACAGATTATATTGATGGAGATAATTATTTCAAAATCCACCACGAGTTTCATAACCTGCAACGAACAAGGGCTCAACTAAAACTTGTCATGAGCATGGAGGAGCAGTATGGTGAGATGCAGAAGATTATCAGTAAACTGACATAGGGCGCAGGGCGCAGGGCACAGGGCACAGGGCGCAGGACTCTGGACTACCTGGAACCCAGAACCCAGAACCCAGAACCCAGAACCCAGAACCCTGATGGATTGGACAGAAGATGAGATAGCATTCCTGAAAACATTAAGCGAGCCTGATAAAATCCAGAGCTTTCTCGATTCAATTGATTATAATCCCGGTTATGAATGCAGATCGCCCCGATGGGTGATCAGGAACAAGTCTGCGCACTGTTTCGAGGGCGCTCTTTTCGCTGCAGCAGCTCTGCAATTTATAGGATACCTGCCATTAATTATTGATATGAAATCCTATAATGATGATGATCATGTGATTGCTGTTTTTAAAGTAGATGGTCACTGGGGAGCAGTTGCAAAATCGAATTTCACAACATTAAGATACAGGGAGCCTGTTTACAGATCACTTAGGGAACTGGTAATGTCATATTTTGATTTCTATTTCAATATTGCCGGCGATAAGTCATTACGTTCATACTCACTCCCACTCGACCTTACAATCTATAACCGGCGGCAATGGTCAACTACCGATGAAGACCTTGAATACATAGGTGATAAGCTGGAGAAGATGCGTCATTATCCTGTTGTAGATCAAAAGATGATAAAAAATCTAAAGAAGGTAACCGATACGGTGCTTAATGCCGGATTGATGGGGTCTGATGTTGATGGGCTTTTCAAACCAAAGGTGGAAGGCTTTTTGTAATTACCCTTATATTGACTACTTTTGATACCATATAAAATATTATGGTATGGATTTGTCAGGGAAACCTTATAAAGCCTTCATAGAACGTCAGGAGGCAATAAAAAAGCAGTATAGCCGGAAACAGGCTGAAAAACAACACTCTAAAGGCAAACTTACTGCTCACGAACGTATTAGTCTCCTTTTCGACCATGGGACATTCGAAGAGATAGATGCATTCGTAACACCTGCCGATCAGCCGGTGGAATTCGGAAAGGTTGAGAGGTCTTATGGCGATGGTGTCATTGTCGGACATGGTAAGGTGAATGGACGTCTCGTTTTCTCTTATGCCCAGGATTTTACTATAATGGGAGGATCGCTGGGAATAGTCCATGCAAAAAAAATCGCCAAGATACAGGAGATGGCTCTTAAAATGGGTTCACCGATAATTGCGCTGATAGACTCGGGGGGCGCCAGAATACAGGAAGGCGTGGCGAGTCTTAGCGGTTATGCCGGTATTTTTCATAATATCATTCACTCATCCGGTATAATTCCCCAGATTTCCGTTATCATGGGGCCCGCTGCCGGAGGTGCTGTATATGCGCCTGCACTTACCGATTTCGTCTTCATGGTTAATCACACAAGCTATATGTTTGTTACAGGACCTAATGTTGTAAAAGAGGTTCTGAATGAAGATGTAACTTCCGACGGACTGGGAGGAGCTGAAGTTCACGCGCGCAAAAGTGGCGTGGCACAAATGATTTATGATGACGAGGAAAACACGATACTTGCCCTGAAAAAGTTTCTTTCATACCTTCCCTCCAATAATGTTGAAAACCCTCCCGCGGTTGCAGATGATGGCTTAATAGGTGACTTTAACGAAAAACTGAGGGATATAGTTCCTGATGATCCAAATAAGGCATACGATGTTAAAGATGTTATAAACCAGATAGTTGACAGGAACAGTTTTTTTGAAACAGCTGAGCTTTTCGGAGCCAGCCTTGTTACGGGATTTGCCAGGTTAAGAGGGAAAACATTAGGTATCGTGGCTAATCAGCCGAAAGTTCTTGCCGGTGTGCTTGATATTGATTCATCAACCAAGGGGGCAAGATTTATAAGGTTCTGCGATGCTTTTAATATACCTGTGCTTACTCTTGAAGATGTTCCGGGCTTCCTGCCCGGTGTTGATCAGGAACATGCCGGCATAATCAGGCATGGTGCAAAATTACTGTTTGCATACAGCGAAGCCACTGTTCCCAAGATAACAGTGATCCTTCGTAAAGCATACGGAGGAGCCTTCATCGTTATGAACAGTAAAAACCTCGGAGGCGATTTCAGCTTTGCATGGCCATCGGCGGAAATTGCTGTGATGGGCCCTGATGGCGCTGTAGCAATACTTTACAGGAGAGAACTCGCTGAATCGAAAAATCCGGTTGAACTAAAAAAAGATCTTGTAAAAAGATATCGCGATAAAATCGCCAATCCGTTTATTGCTGACGAAAGCGGTTATATAGATGAGGTTATTGATCCTGCCATGACGAGAAAAAAAATCATTTCTGCATTCGAAGCACTTAATAATAAATGGGTTAAAGTGCCGGCAAGGAAACATGGGAATATGCCGTTGTAATGGCGCAGGGCACAGGGCGCAGAGCACAGGGCACAGGGCGCAGGGCGCAGGGCGCAGGGCGCAGGGCGCAGGGCGTAGGGCACAGGGCGCAGGGCACAGGGCACAGAGCGATAAGAGGTGAGAATTCCGGGTTTATCGTTCCGGGTAGTTTCAAAAATAAAAACGCTAGACTCGAAACGAAAAACAATGCATAGAACTCTGATATTTAAATATATATGACGAAGATTAAGAGAATACTAATTGCCAACAGGGGCGAGATTGCAGTCAGGATCATGAAGACAGCCCGCTTGATGAATATTGAAACCGTTGCTGTTAAAACGACAGTTGAACCAAATGCCATGTACCTTTCATTGGCTGACTCTGTTTATGACAATACAGAAGATGTTTCGGAAATTCCTGTTTTTCTCGATATCGAAAAGCTCATAGCCATAGCGCTGAAGACAAATGCCAATGCTATTCATCCGGGTTACGGCTTTCTTGCTGAGAACGCTTACTTTGCCCAGAAGTGCATTGATAACAAAATAATTTTCATTGGTCCTTCACCCGACGCTATCTATAAAATGGGAAATAAGACTATTGCAAGAAAGATTGCTTTAGCCGGTGGAATTCCAATGGCAATGGGAAGCGAAGGCAATATATCCAACGAGGAAGAAGCCGCTGCAATTGCAGAAAAAATTGGTTACCCCGTAATAATAAAAGCTGCATCAGGAGGTGGAGGAAGAGGCATGAGGATAGTAAGGAAAGCCGAAGAGATGGAGAAGATGTTCATCATTGCCAGCAAAGAAGCTGAAAAAGCTTTTAATGATCCCTCAGTATTCGTGGAAAAATATATTGAAAATCCTAAACATATTGAATTTCAAATACTTGGTGACACAAAGGGCAATATAATACAACTGGGAGAAAGAGAGTGTTCTATTCAGAGGAAACATCAGAAACTTCTTGAGGAAGCTCCATCGGGCGCTCTGGATGATGAGCTCAGGAAAAAGATGGGCACATTGGCTGTCGAGATTGCAAAAGCAGTAGATTACCATTCAGCAGGAACAGTTGAGTTCCTGCTTGATTCTGAAAAAAACTTCTATTTCATGGAGATGAATACAAGGATTCAGGTGGAACACCCTGTAACCGAGATCATAACAGGAATAGATCTTATTGAACAGCAGATACGGATCGCCAACGGGGAAGAACTAAAATTCAAACAGGATGATATTAAACTTACCGGATGGGCCATCGAATGTAGAATAAATGCTGAAGATGTCCAGGCAGGATTTGCACCTGACCCGGGAAAAATAGAAAGCTTAAATATGCCTTCAGATTCATGTGTAAGAGTGGATACGGGTGTTCAGGCAGGTTCTTCAATAGTTGCAAGCTATGATTCGATGATAGCTAAACTGATCGTCAGGGGAAAAGATCGGAAACAAGCTATCAAAAATTGCAAAATGGCTCTCGATAAAGTGTGGATAAAAGGGACTAAAACAACTCTCCCCTTCTTCCGGATGCTGATGCGCCATAAAAAATTCCAGGATGGCAGTTTTACAACTGCATTTATCGAAAAAGATCTTGATAAGTACTATTTCAACAGCGAATATGAAGAGATGCTGGCAGCATGGCTGGCAACCAAGCTATTTGTTGAGGAAAACCTGAAAGATGATAGTATAAGCATCAATTTCGAACATGGCAAAGAAATGAGCCCGTGGTTGCTAAATAAGAGGATAAATCAATTTTAAATCAATCATTTAATAATGGCAAACCATAATCTTCAGATAAAGAAGCTATATGCTCTTTCGTCGGAAAACAGAAAATTCAGTTTTTCACTCCCATTGAAGCAGACGATCAGGATCGGGAAAAGGGATTATGAGGTCAAACTGAAGAATGATGAAAAATACGGTACCTATATTTTATGGAAGAACAGGAAGTACCCCGCTGAGATAATACGGTCGCGCCAGAACAAATACGAGATATTATTCAACGACATAAGCTACACGTTTACTGTAGAAACCCCATTCTCATTACAGAGGATGAAAGTGCTTAGTTCCAAAAAGGGCAAAGTTGAAAAGGAATATATTAAAGCCCCAATGCCCGGGAAAATAATCGATGTTCTGGTTAGAGAAGGATCCGCTGTAGTTCGTGGAGAACCTCTTGTAATTCTTGAGGCAATGAAGATGCAGAATGAGATATTGTCTCCCGTAAACGGTACTATCGTTAAAGTCAGCGCCAAACCCAATACGAATGTGATGAAGGATGATCTGCTGGTGGAAATCAAACTCTGAGAATTGTCTTGATGTCATGAGGTTTTGGTGTCTTTTTTGTCATCCGTCAACTCAAAACGACAATCTGTAAACCGGAATTGCAAAAAACAAATAATTGATGTCATCTTGCAAATGATTAAACCGGATCGTAATAATACTTTAGACAGAATTTATTGATGGAAATAGGTTCCTTTTAATATATTTGTATTATGCTTATATCCTGTAAGTTAAATATGAGAAGCTTTTTACTGAAAATGTTATTCCTATTCGTTACAACGGGAATATGCCCTGCAATCTCCACATCACTACCTGTAATGAAAGCAACAGGTACTAATAAGAATCCGAAAATTAAGAATGATACTGCAGAAGTTAACAGGTACACAAGATCAGCTCTTACTCTGGCTTCAAAAACAAAAAATAGTGAGATCATAAAAGAAAAGATTGATTCAGCAGAATTGATATGTGAGAAGGCAAACATTGAGATCCCTGCACTTCTTCATCTGGCCAGGGCTGAATATTTTTTTCTTACAGGTGATTATAACAATGCATCACAGGAGGCGACAATTGCCATGAAGCTGTCTCAAAATAGCGGTGAGACGGTTGTTCTTGTCAGAACGATGAATTTTCTTGGCCGGTATTGTTTGCGTACCGGATTCTTTAAGGAGAGTATAGATTATTTTAGCAACACTATTGCCATTGCTGAGAAGGAGCACTTAAGGGGCTTTATCCCATTGGGTTATAGCGGACTGTCGAATGTGTACTTCGCGATGGGTAAAACCAAAGAATTTAATAAGAATCTGCAGAATATGATTAACGCAAGCCGTAAAGAAAATGACACATCATATCTAAAAACAGGTTATTACCTTTTGGGAACTTCCCTGACAGGGGAAAACCGTAATTACAGAAAAGCTGATTCACTTCAATTTCAAGATTATAAAGTTCCTGATTCGCTTGTATTCCGCGATTTCAAAAAAGCCGATTCGCTTTTAAGAATCAGTCTCGAAATATCACTGAAAAGCAAAGACACATTATTCACAATATTGTCAATGGAGAATCTGGGTTGGAATTTCTATCGTGAAAAAAAACTTGATTCAGCCGTGCAAGAGTATAACAGATCTCTGACATACAGTTTTGCTGCAAAAGCACATTCAACTTCTGCCAATGCATTAGGAAACCTGGGAACAGTTTACAGGGATATGGGAAAGACGGATGTTTCCTTAAAATACTACGCTAAAGCTATAGCACAGGCTAAACTTGATAATAATTTTAACAGCGTTTATTGGGTTTATCTTGATATGAGTGACATGTATCTTCAAAAAAGAGATACGTCCAATGCTTTTAAAAATTATATTATTTATAAGAACTACAGTGATCTTTATCTAAAGAGATCGAATAGCCAGGGCCTTGCTAATGCGAAAATCAGGTATGAGGCAGAAACCCATAGTAAAGAACTTCAATTATTATCACTGAGGGTAAGCAACCAGAAGCTTCTGATTTATGGTTTCACGGTACTTTTTATATTAAGCATCGCGATCGGAATGTTGTTCTTTAGCCGGGCAAAGATAAATGCCAAACGACGTATAAGCGAAATGAACAGGAAGATATCTGAAGTTACACAGGCAAACCTTCGTCAACAGATGAATCCACATTTCATTTTCAATACTTTGAACTCTATACAATATTATATGTACCGGCACGATAAGCTGGCAACCAACAACTACCTCACAAAATTTTCAAGTCTCATGAGGAAAGTGCTTGAAAATTCACAGCATACATCTGTGCCCCTGCGCGATGAACTTGATGCATTAAATCTTTATCTTGAACTTGAAATGATAAGGTTTAAAGATAAGTTTAATTATGAAATCAATATTGATGAGGAGATTGATACTATCATGTACAAAGTGCCCACCATGCTTATTCAGCCTTATGTTGAGAATTCAATTTGCCATGGACTTATGCCGGGTGAAGAGAAAGGGTTAATTAAAATTGATTTAAAGCTCGAAAAAGATTATATTTCATGCACCATTGAAGACAATGGGATTGGTCGCGAAGCGTCTCTGGATAAAAAAAGAAACAGTGAAACAAATCACAACTCTTTGGCGACACAAATAGTATCCTCGCGATTAGATCTTGTGAATGCGCTTTACGGTACCAGTCTGAAAACAATTTATACTGATCTTAAAAATGAAACAGGTGAACCGGTAGGAACCAGAGTGGAGATACAAATTCCGATATTATCATGAGCCATAAGCTAATTACAATAATTATTGATGATGAACCAGATGCAGTCGATTTCATCTCTTCAATTATCGGCGAGTACTGCCCCGGGCTTGAAGTCAGAGGTAAAGCGCATAATGTAAAAGATGGTGTTCAACTTATTAAAGAGATAAAACCGGAACTGGTTTTTCTTGATGTTGAAATGCCTAACGGCACAGGTTTTGATTTGCTGACTCATTTCCCGGAGAAGGATTTTGATGTTGTATTTATCACGGCATTTAATCATTATGCAATTAAAGCTATCAAATTCAGTGCGGTGGACTATATCCTGAAACCGATAAATATCAATGAGTTCATTGAAGCAGTAAATAAGGTTATCCATAAGCGCACCACTAATTCATTCACGGGTAATGAAAACTTTGAAGCTCTTTTGGAGAATCTCCGGACGGCCCATCCCACCCGACTTGTTATTCCTACCTCTGACGGGCGGGAATACCTTAATCCAAAAGACATTATTCGTATTGAAGCTGACCGCAGCTATTCGTGGTTCTTCATCAGGGATAAGCGTAAAATACTTGTATCAAAACACCTGAAAGAGTTTCAGGATTTACTCAGCGACCGGAACTTTTTCCGTCCTCATAATTCGCATCTCATCAACCTCGATTTTGTAAAGAAATTTGTGCGGCACGATGGAGGTTATATTGAGATGACCGATGGCGCCCAGGTACCAATATCAAGGAACAGGAAAGACCTTTTCCTTGCTCACATGTCGAGATATACGGGTTAAACTATTCAGCTTTTAGCAGGAATATGTTTCATTGTCTCTACAAGAAAATCCCAGAATTTTCCGACAGAGGCTATGTTTACCTTTTCATCAGGAGAATGCGGGAACCTTATAGTAGGGCCAAAAGAGATCATATCGAGGTTTGGATAAACACCACCGATAAGCCCACATTCGAGACCGGCATGAATAGCTTTTATCTCGGGTATATTGCCATACATATCCTTATATACATCGCTCATAGTCTTTAATATAGGAGAATGTATGTTTGGCTTCCAACCCGGATAACCACCTTCAAGCTTAACCTCAGCACTAATCAGATGGAATACCGCGGCAATTTTCCATGCAGTTGCCTCTTTAGCAGAGTCAACCGAACTCCTGGTAAGGTTGTGTGCCTCAAATTTGCCATCTTTACATTTTACGATTGCAAGGTTATTTGATGTTTCCACCAGACCTTTCATAGCCTGGCTCATTCGCACTACTCCGTTTGGACATACAAAAACTGCCCTGATAATCCTGTATTGATCGCCCTGGCTCATGACTCTGGCAGGAACAGAAATTTTCTCAAAGGTGAATTTCATATCCGGTTCTGTATCGGCAAATTCAGCTTTGTACATTTTATCGTAACCGGCGACAAAAGCTTCAAATTCAACTGCTTTTATTTCAGGTACCAGGATAATTGAATATGACTCGCGGGGAATCGCGTTACGCAAGTCGCCACCAGAAGCTTCAGCCAGCCTTATCCCAAAATCGGTTTCAGCCTGCATCAGAAAACGGAACATCAGTTTATTCGAGTTTGCCCTGCCCATTGCAATATCAACTCCTGAATGACCGCCTTTAAGCCCCTTTGCAAATATTTTATATGCAGCCATCCCCTTTGGCGAAGCTTCTTCAGCATAATTCTTAACTGCGCTGACATCAATACCGCCGGCACATCCGACATACAGTTCACCTTCATCTTCTGAATCGAGGTTCATAAGAATATCTCCTTTCAACAAACCTGTTTTAAGTCCGAAAACACCTGTCATACCGGTCTCTTCATCTATTGTAAACAGGGCTTCAAGAGCTCCGTGAACAACATTTTCAGAGGTCAGGATGGCCATTGTAGCTGCAACTCCGATACCGTTATCTGATCCAAGAGTCGTTCCATTAGCTTTTACCCACTCCCCGTCAATAACAGTTTCTATAGGATCTTTTTCAAAATCGTGCTTTTTATCACTATTTTTTTGGGGCACCATATCGAGGTGTGTCTGGAAAATTACACCTTTGCGATTTTCCATCCCTTTTGTAGCCGGTTTTCTGATGATCACGTTACCAACTTTATCTACAATCGTTTCGAGATTATGCGTTTTTCCAAACGTCACAATATACTCAACAATTTTTTCCTCTTTTTTGGAAGGATGAGGGATCTGCGTTATTTCATGGAAATAGTTCCACAGCTTTTTCGGTTCCAGGTTACGTATGTCGCTCATAATAAATAAGTTTTAAATTTTCAATAAAATTAATACAATTTAGCAAGAAAAACAATGACTAATTGAGTATATACAAGAATAACAATTTTTTAATGACCGGACAAATCAGACTGAAAATGTAACAAAAACTTAACAGTAGTATTGTTAAGAGAATATAACAAAAATGTTACTTTGTATCACCTGAATCTGATGATGAATCAACTTTAAACTTGAAAAAATGACATTCCTGTATGTTCTTATTACATTGGTTTTAATCTTTGATTTCATCAATGGGTTTCATGATTCGGCAAATTCAATAGCAACAGTTGTATCAACAAAAGTTCTTTCACCTGTAGCTGCAGTAAGTATGGCTGCCTTTTTTAATTTTATTGCATTTCTGATTTTCCCAATGAAAGTTGCCACAACAATGGGAAAAGGAGTTATTGACCCGGATGTTATTAATCTTACAGTTATTGCTGCCGCAATTGTAGCAGCTATTTCCTGGAATATATTAACTTGGTGGTATGGTCTTCCTTCCAGTTCTTCACACACCCTGGTTGGTGGGCTTATTGGAGCAGCAGTTGCAAGTACGGGATGGAGCTCTGTAATAATAGCCGGTGTTATCAAAATTATTATTTTCATCGTATTAGCCCCATTACTTGGAATGCTAATGTCATTTATCATATCAGCTATTGTAATCTTTTTTGCAAGGAATCATTCACCATCAGGAGTCGATAAGCATTTCCGGAGGCTTCAGCTCTTGTCAGCAGCTGCCTTTAGTCTCGGACATGGAGGCAATGATGCCCAGAAGTCCATGGGAATTATCTGGGTTGCTCTTATTGCCTCTGGTCTTGCTACCAAGAACGATCCGATTTCATTATGGATTGTTTTGTCCTGTCATGCTGCAATTGCATTAGGGACATTATTGGGAGGTTGGAGAATAGTCAAGACAATGGGACAGAAAATAACCAAACTTAAACCTTTTGAAGGATTTTGTGCTGAATCAGCAGGCGCTCTCACCCTTTTTGGGGCAACACATTTCGGTATTCCGGTAAGTACAACTCATGTTATAACCGGTGCTATTATAGGAGCAGGTGCAAGAAAAGGTGTATCTGCTGTGAAATGGGGCGTTACTACTAATATTTTCTGGGCATGGATACTTACTATCCCTGTATCAGCTCTTGTGAGTTTCTTTGTTTACCTGCTTCTAAACTGGATACTATCCTGACTTAATGTCCTAAACAGCAGTATAATTACAAGATAACGAAAATTGCTGTTTTAATATCTGAAAATTTGAATATGGAAATTTTAAATTTAATGATATATTCATTTTGATTTTTGTTGTAATTCTATTACTTTAGGGCTCTGATTACTGAAAAAACCCATAATTGCAACTTGCAAAAAATGAACTTCTTATCTTCAGAACTTAGTAAAATTTCCTCCAAGTATTCTATCATAATTTTGTAAATATTCGTTAAATGCAATTTTTATATATTGTAATTGCCCTGGTTCTGATTTTTGACTTTATCAATGGTTTTCATGACTCGGCGAATTCAATTGCAACGGTTGTATCAACTAAAGTTCTTTCGCCCATAGCAGCGGTAGGCATGGCAGCATTCTTTAATTTTATTGCCTTTGTTATCTTCCCGTTGAATGTTGCCCATACAATGGGAAGCAAGGTAGTTAATCCCGATGTTATTAATCTCACTGTTATCGCATCTGCCTTGGTTGCTGCAATAATGTGGAACCTCTTAACATGGTGGTTTGGACTCCCCTCAAGTTCTTCGCATACCCTCACCGGAGGGTTAGTCGGGGCTGCTGTTGCAAGTTCAGGATGGAGCTCAGTAATCCTTTCAGGAGTGATTAAGATTGTAGTATTTATTGTAATAGCACCTTTACTGGGAATGATTATGTCTTTTATAATTTCAGCTATTGTAATCTTTCTTGCAAGGAAGCATTCACCTTCAGGTATAGATAAGCATTTCAGGAGGTTACAACTCCTGTCAGCAGCAGCTTTCAGTCTCGGGCACGGTGGAAATGATGCCCAGAAGTCAATGGGAATTATATGGGTTGCTCTTATAGCAACCGGTTTGGCAACAAAAAATGACCCGAT
The DNA here is from genome assembly GCA_037127735.1 of Bacteroidota bacterium. Taxonomy (GTDB): domain Bacteria; phylum Bacteroidota; class Bacteroidia; order Bacteroidales; family VadinHA17; genus LD21. Next base: position 5,990 of record JBAXXU010000045.1, on the reverse strand, counting down.
AGCTTTATGGATTGTTTTATCATGTCAGGCAGCAATTGCTTTAGGAACATTAACAGGTGGCTGGAGAATCGTTAAAACAATGGGACAAAAAATAACCAAACTCAAACCTTTTGAGGGGTTTTGTGCAGAAACAGCAGGTGCAATGACCCTGTTTGTGGCAACACATTTTGGGATTCCTGTCAGTACTACTCATACTATTACAGGGGCAATTATTGGCGCCGGAGCAAGGAAAGGTGTATCAGCAGTTAAATGGGGGGTCACAACAAGGATTTTCTGGGCATGGATACTAACTATTCCTGTATCGGCAATTGTTGGTTCCTCAGTTTTTTTAATTCTTAACAGAATAATTACTTGAATTTTAAGTACTTAACGATAAAATAAATAATTATGAATATAGATAGTTTCCTTAAGTTTTTTGTACCAAAAGATCACTCCTTTTTTCCACTTTTCGAAAGTGATGCTCAAAACATGGTTAAAGCTGCTGAACTTCTGGTAGAACTTATGTCAAACACGGAAGTCGAAGAGCATGAAAGAATCCATAAAGAGATCAGGGAAGTTGAACATATCGGTGATGAGATCACCACTAAAACTTACGAACAGCTAAACAAATCTTTTATTACTCCTTTTGACAGGGAAGACATTCATGAACTGACTGCACATATAGATGATGTAGTTGATTCAATAAATGGAATCAGCCGCAGAGTTTGTCTGTACAAACCAAAAAAACTGATTCCTATTTACAAGGAGATGGCCAGACTGATATACGAAGCTGCAAAGGAGCTTGAATTGGCTATTCATTGTCTGAAGGATCCTGTCGCTAATAAAGAAAAAATAACACGGGCTTGCGACAAAGTAAAGGCCATTGAGCATAGCGCTGATGAACTATATTTTGTAGGGGTATCTGAACTATTTGAAAAAGAAGAAGATCCAAAAGAATTACTTAAGAACAACAAAATCCTGGAGATTCTCGAAAGATGTGTGGACGAGGAGGAGGATGTTACTGACACTCTCAAGGCTATCCTGATTAAAATGGCGTAGAACTGGTGAGTGTAGCTGTAGTAAGGAAGTGCGGACTCTGTCGCTGTCATGGTAGACAAAAGTTTATGCGCTGCAGAATTCTGGAATTGCAACTGAAACCCATATTACAGTTACACTTTGTCATGGGCTGGTTTTAGTTACTGTCTATGTACCAGATAGTTATCTTGTTGCAAATATTTTGTCTTTCTAATAGTACAATTTGGTCAAAATAGTAATCACGGTGCAGAATCAATTTTCAATCATGGGAGAGAGAAAAATTTTAAAATTCTTCCTCCGGCTTTATTTGCAAGCTCTTTGACAAAGATTTGGTTTCTGCGTTGGCTTGTGGGGCTTTGGCAATGTGCTTGGAAATGCGAAGGCTAAAATACAAATTGTTGATAACTTTCTTATGAAAAGACACGATTATTGATTGATAAATGTATATATTTGTCAAATCGTGACAAGACGCAATATTGCAAAATGAAAACTCTACAGTCCGATTTAGGTCAGTATTTACGGAAACTACGTAAAGAGAAAGGTCAAACTTTACATCAGGTTTCCCAAGGAACTGATATTGATTCACCTCTTCTAAGCAAACTTGAAAGAGGCGAGAGATTACCTACTTCTGAACAAATTAAGAAACTGTCAAAGCATTATAAAATTCCTGAGTCCGAATTAAAAGTTATGGCTACTGCCGAAAAAATAATCAAGGAATTCGGTGTCACCGATAATACTTACGATGCGGTCAATTTAGTAATGGAACAAATTTCACCTTACTTGAAAAATGAAAAAACTAATTAAAGATTCTTTTGAACTGTATTTGCAAGATGCTTTGCAGGGTATGTCTGAAATGTCTGAAAATTCATTTGATTTGGCAATATGTGACCCTCCGTATGGCGCTGCCACAAGTGCAAATTGGAATTATAACAGTTCTAAAAAAATAAATGGGTTTGGAGGTAATTGGAAACTCAATAATGAAGAATGGGATTTACTGACAGGCAATGAAATTTTCAAATCAAGTTATTTATGGCTGAATGAGCTGAAAAGATTGGTAAAACCAACAGGTTCAATATGGATTCATTCCACCTATCACAACTCAGGCTTTGTTAATGTGGTTTGTCAAATTTTGGGTTTAGAAATTATTAATGAAGTTGCTTGGTATAAACGAAATGCCTTTCCAAATTTATCTGCAAGGCGATTAACTGCAAGCCATGAAACAATTTTATGGGTTCATACTGGTGGAGATAAACGCCAATATAATTTCAATTATGATGATGTTAAGAAGGCAAAATTTGCTGGCGATAATTTAAAGGAAGCTGACAAACAACTTAGAACTGTTTGGGACATTCCTAATAATAAAGGCAAAGATGAATTGATGTTTGGAAACCACCCGACACAGAAGCCGCTTCGAGTTGCAGAAAGATTAATGATGATTTCAGGTACCAAAGGCGGTAATCTCCTTGTCCCTTTTGCTGGTTCTGGAACTGAAATGATTGCAGGGCTAAAATACGGGATGCACGCTGTTGGTTTTGAAACTAGTGAAGAGTATTTTGAACTAGCCCAAAAGCGCATTATGTTTGAAGAAAACGACATTAAATGTCAATTGCAATTAGTATGATAAACCCAAAAAATCTTGTAGAACCTGTTATCAAATGGTCTGGGAGCAAAAGATCTGTTGCAAAACAATTGAGTCGATATATCGGTACTCAAGAAAGATATATTGAACCATTTATAGGTGGCGGTTCAATGTTGCCTTTTCGTCAAATCTCCAAAGCTGTTGCAAGCGATATTATTCCTGAATTGATTAATCTTTGGAACCAAATAAAAAATTATCCTGAACAAGTTGCGATCGAATATAAAGCACGTTGGGATAGGTTACAAGATGAAGGACATATCGTTTTTTATGAAATTAGAGATAACTTCAACAAAACAAAAAACGAATTTGATTTTCTTTTCTTAACTCGCACTTGTGTTAATGGTTTGATAAGATACAACAACAATGGAGAGTTTAATAACTCCATGCACAAAAACCGACCTGGAATAAATCCCAAAGGTTTCAAAGATATTATTTATAAATGGAGCTATTTTATTAAAGATGTTGAATTTAAAGAATGTAATTACAGGGAAACGCTTACGGATGCGAGTAAAAATGATTTCATATTTCTTGACCCTCCCTATGGTGGAACTAAAGACCGATATACAAGAACAGTATTTAACCTTGAGCATTTTTACAGTGAATTGGAGAGACTTAACTCTGTTGGTGCTAAATGGATATTAACTTTTGATGGTGTTGCTGGAAGTCGTGAATATGATTTTCAGCTACCGGAAGAAATTTTCAAATATAAAACGGAAATTAAAACAGGTAATTCGCCTTTTACTAAGGTTATGAGAACAACTATTGACGCTGTTTACGAATCAGTATATCTTAATTTTAAGCCCACTACTGAATTGAGCACTAATATTCATCAAAATCTCTCTCAAGAATTGGCTTTTGTTTGATAATAAAATGTGACCGATTGTTGGAGTTCCTTTATCTTTGAACTCAAAAGCGAAAATGAAATCCAATTTCCCCTTTTCCATTGATGCTTTCATTCCGTCCAAACTTTTGTAGCAAAATGCACCTCCTGACATTGAAACAGGTTTTGGAAGTGGAGAATTTTCCCCGCCAAAAAGTTTCCAATCTGATTTAGCTTCTTTGTATGCTGTTGGTGCTATTTTAAAAAGAGCTTTAACATATTCAGTTAATCGATTACCAATATTTTCTTCCAAGTCTTTTGCATTATTTTTAGATTCAATTACAAGGAAAATGTTCTATTTCTTATTATTAATCTGAATAATGTGGTCAGGACGTTTAGCTTTAGTTGCAGATACTCTTGGTAATGAAGTCCAGCGATATTCTGTTTTATTAGAAAAATCCCAATATGAAATGCCACTCCAATCACCGCCAGGTGGATTACACATTGATTCAAAAATGTTTACACTTAATTGCCTTGAAAATAATGTGTGAATTGTAGTATCAACATCATGTTCCGAAAAAACGCTATTGGGTTTGGCAGCATCAAAAACCACTTTTATATTTTTTCTTACTATATTTCTGTCAATTATATGAGTTATAATACCATATTCTGATGTGCTACTATCCGCTAAAACATAATTACTCAAATTTAATACTGCTTGCCATAGTCCGTTATCAGATGCAAGTTTTGCATGGTTTTCTTTAAAAGTTTTCCATGTTTTTTTAACCACAGGTCCAAAAACAATTGTTAGAATATCAATGTCATTCCCGAATAGCATTCTTGCAAGTGGGACAAGCCCTCTGTCTGGTCGTGAATCATCTCCACGGGGCTTGAATCCAGTTATCCAAACGACTATTAAAGGTTTGTTTTTCTTTTCAATTTTATTGGCAAGCTCACTAATTATTTTTTTCGGATATATCCTTTTCAATAGGTTAGAAAAAAATTTAACATTGCCATTAGCTATTAAACATATTGGAATTTCTTTTGCTCCGATAGAAAGACAATTTAATTTTTGGGTGTCAGCCAAAAGTGTCTTAAAAGTTTTGGTCACGTTTACTTTGCCGGCAGATTTCTTTTTCCAAATCTGTTTATTAGGATGGTTTTTAAGCCATTCAGCCTTTTTTTCGCCTGATGATATATTCAAAAAATCTTCCCATTCCGTTCCGCGGAATGTGTCAACTCCTTTTCTATCGTTTGAAAGAATTTTTACAAGGGTAGTTCCCTTTTCAATTAGCACATCCATCGCATCGCTAATAATACTTTGCTCTATAATACACTTGAGTAAATCTAAACTTGCTTCCAATCCGAATATGGGCATGAATTTTTTACGCAAAGCATCAGTAATTGCAGGGTGTGCTTCATAAATTGGAATGCTTATTACATTTAATGATTTGGAAGAAGTCAAATATGAAAAAGGAACAATCGGATTTGGGAAACGAGGAGCTTTAACCTTTCTTCTAGAATCCAACTCTACTCCTCCAATTTCAGCAAAGTAGAAATAAGGAATCCCTATTTCAGCACAAGTAATAGCCCTACCGCTTCTTTGCCAGGCATTATTACCCGCAGGCAAGGCATTGCAAAATTCTATTGCAAGCAAAAGTTCTTCAGTTTTATTATCGGTAGCTACTTTTGTAATATATGCATCAGTTGCTTCGCGCAGGGGAGCACCGTATTTAGTAAGTTCAGAATTAAAATTTACATTCCATCTGTCATGCCCGCCTAATAATTCTACTTCAAAAAGTTCCTTGTCCTTATTTTTAAGTGCAAATAAGGGCATGAAAATACTGCTTGGCATGTGATTCAAAGTAGCCTTATATGAAAGTGAGATAAGTTTTAAAGCTCTTTCACATTCAATAATGTTGTCTCCGTGGATTCTTAATCTCATTTTCTTTTTATCAAAGTTTTTAAAGGTAATAAAAGTGGTGGCAAAATTGCACTCGTTTGCAAGTTTTGGATTGAGCGTTGGCTTTGTGCGGCTTGCAAATGTGTGTTAGAACTAACTGCTCTTAATCATTGTCAGTACCATCTTAAATTTCTCCACTGCTTTTACAGCATGGGTAATATTTGCAGGCATTATTATGGTCTGTCCTTTTTCCAGGAAAAATGACTCTCCTCCGATTATCACTTCTCCTCTCCCATCAACAACCTGTATCATTGCATCAAACGGGGCTTTATGCTCGCTGAGCGCTTCACCTTCAGCAAAAGAAAATAGCGAAATATTGCCGGTCTGTTTCTTTAAAACTGTTTTGCTGACAATACCCCCTTCGGAGTATTCTATTGATTCATTGAAACTGAACACCTTTGATTTAATAAATTCATTTGTTTCCATAATGATTTAATCTTTAGAACTATTGGTAATAATAAATGGTCTTTCGCAAGTCGCCTGAAAATCAATTATTCTAAATCACTACTGTCTCGTTAAAAGAGACTGAGTGACAGTTGTTTAGAATCTAGTTT
>JBAXXU010000044.1:0-30509 GCA_037127735.1 Bacteroidota bacterium | reverse complement strand
AATATGCGAGGAAATACTTATTTTTGGGGAACGAAGTCAGGAGTTCTGAATTTAAAAAATGAAGATTAATGTTTAAATTTCTCTTTTATAAGAAAAAATTTATTCTGTCCGAGATAATATTTATCTTCGTAACCTGAAATTTAACAGCGCTCTGCCCAAAGAATTACTATAAATGAATATAACTTAACCTCGATTATTAAGACAATAATTAACATTAGAAATTAAACACGATATTTTAAAACAACATACATGAAAAAGTTTTTAATATTAATATTTACCTGTCTGCTTTCTTCCAATGGAATAATCTTTTCACAGCAAAAGGTGTGGTCGCTTGAAGACTGCATCATGTATGCCATTGAAAATAATATTCAGATAAAGCAACAGGTCATTCAGACGCAAATTCAGGAAAATTCGCTTGATCTTGCAAAACTGAAACTATTGCCAACATTAAACGGCCAGGCTTCTCATGATTATTCTTTTGGCCGTGCACTTGATCAAAATACTTACACGTTTTATACACAGACACTCCAATCAGATTATTTCTACCTTGGTGGGGCAACACCTGTTTTCAATGGTTTACAGAATTATAATACAATCCTGAAAAATAAATATGAGGTTCTTGCCGGAGAGGAGGATCTAAAGAATATTAGGGATAACGTAGCTTTAAATGTAGCGCTTATGTACCTTCAGGTTCTTTTAAATAAGGAACTTGTTGCAGCTAATGAGAATCAGCTAAACATTACTTTGCAGCAGATTGAAAAGACAAAGAAACTGGTTGATGCCGGAAGTGTAGCCAGAGGAAACCTTCTTCAGATAGAAGCACAGGCTGCGCAGGAAGATCTCTTACTGATTAACATGAAAAACCAGCTTGAAACATCTTATCTTAATATTACTCAGCTTCTTGAACTTAAAACACCGGGTGGGTTTGAAATTGTGGTTCCGGAAATCAATGTTGATCCAAATTCAATTATCTCCGGTAATATTGATGAGATTTATCTGATAGCTGAAAAAAACAGGCCTGAAATAAGGAGCTCGGAATTGAAACTTACGGCAAGCGAATACGACCTTAAAATAGCGCAAGGTGCCCGGAGTCCCAGGATCTCTTTAAATCATTCCTTTAATACGCGATATACTTACATATCGGGTCAGCCTGGAAATGGGTCCTTTAAAAACCAGTTAAAAAACAATAAGAACTCCGGGATTGGTTTAACCATGAGTATTCCGATTTTAAACGGATGGCAGGTAAATAAAAATATCTCCAACTCAAAATTAAATGTTGAAAGTAGTCAGTATTCACTTGAGGGAACAAAAAAACAACTTTATAAAAGCATCCAGCAGGCATATACTGATGCTGTTGCATCCCTTAAAAAATTTAGCTCAAGCCTGAAAGCAGTTACTTCCACCGAAGAATCGTTCAGATATACCGAACAAAAATTTAATGTTGGAATGGTTACTTCCGTTGATTATAATGTTGCAAAAACACAACTGCTTAAAGCGCAATCCGATATGTCGCAGGCAAAATATGAATATGTATTTAAAACCAAGGTCCTTGATTTTTATAAAGGAATACCGCTTAATCTTAACGAACTTACTAAATAATTAAAAAAAAACATTTTAAGATACAAAAACATGAAAAGCAATAAGATACTTAAAATTTTGGTCCCGATTGTACTTGTCCTGCTCATTCTGGCAATAATCGGGAAGAAACAGGGCTGGTTTGGAAAAGCCCTGACTGTAAAAGTCGCTGTTGAAAATGCTGAAAAGCGGGTTATTATTGAAACAATCACTGCCAATGGCAAAATTCAACCTGAAAAAGAGGTAAAAATAAGTCCTGACGTATCAGGCGAGATCGTGGAACTGACAGTCAAAGAGGGCGATCAGGTTGAAAAAGGCCGGCTGCTGCTTAGAATCAGACCCGATATTTATATCTCACAGAAAGACAGATCACTTGCAGCAATCAGTTCGGCCCGTGCGCGTCTTGCCCAAACAGAAGCTCAGTTTACACAGGCTGAACTCTCCTTTAACAGAAGCAAACAACTGTATGCTGAACAGACTGTTTCAAAATCCGATTTTGAACAGGCCCAGGCCTCTTATACCGTAGCAAAAGCAGAGGTTGATGCTGCAAAATTTTCAATTGTGAGCGCTGAAGCTTCACTCAAAGAGTCTAACGAGAACCTGATCAAAACATCAATTTATGCCCCAATGTCAGGTACTGTTTCGATGCTTCTTGTTGAACTGGGAGAACGAGTAGCAGGAACTAACCTTATGGCCGGTACCGAATTGCTGCGTGTTGCTGATCTGTCACGTATGGAAGCTCAGGTTCAGGTAAATGAAAATGATATACCGAGGGTTAAACTCGGAGATACAGCACAGATTGAGGTTGATGCATACCTCGATCAGAAATTCAAAGGTATAGTAACCGAGATCGCCAATTCTGCCAAAACTACAGGTGTGTCTGCTGATCAGGTTACTAACTTCGATGTAAAGATTCTCGTTCTTCCCGAATCGTATAAAAAACTTATTGCTGCCGGCGACAGCAATCCTTTCAGGCCCGGAATGTCAGCAACTGTTGATATCCAGACCGAATCAAAAGCAGATATACTCACAGTTCCGATACAATCAGTTACAACCCGTACTGATACAACAAAAACTGCATCTACAATATCTAATGAGAATATCCGCACTCTGGTATTTATTACCGATGGGCAATATGCTCTTGCCAGAGATGTTAAAACAGGAATACAGGATAATAATTATATTGAGATCCTTTCAGGTATTGTAGTAAACGACCGCGTAGTTTCTGCACCTTTCAGCGCTATAAGTAAAAAATTATCTGATAGTACACTTATCGAAATTGTAAAAAAAGAAGAACTCTTTAAGGTGAAATAGGTCTCTGGTATCCCTTTCAAAACATGATAATATGTCTTGAAACAGCTACAAACCTTTGCTCAGTGGCATTATGTGATAGTGCCGGAGTAATTTCTATGAGAGAAAGCAAAGAATCAAAGTCGCATGCTTCCCTGCTTACTGTCTTTATTGAAGAGATACTTCAGGAAAGCGGAATCCGGGCCAGCCATCTTGATGCGATTGCTGTCAGCAAGGGACCGGGATCCTATACCGGATTACGGATAGGAGTATCTGTTGCCAAAGGTATTGCATATTCAACATCCATACCACTCATCGGGATAGATACAACATTATCAATGTTTTGGGGAATTTACGGGAACCGCGACTACAATCACAAAGCTGAAAAGAATACGCTGTTCTGTCCCATGCTCGATGCAAGAAGAATGGAGATCTATTATGCAATTTATGATGCAGGGGGTAAAACAATAAAAGATATTTCAGCAGAAATAATTACTGAAGACTCTTTCAGAAATATCCCCGAGTCATGGAAGATTATTTTTTTTGGCGATGGTGCAGAAAAATGCAAAGATGTGATTAGACGAACAAACACCTATTTTGACGATGAGTTCAGAATTTCTGCCTCACACATGCATAAACCTGTATTTCAGGCTCTTAATGATCAACATTATGAAGATGTTGCATACTTCGAGCCATTTTATTTAAAAGATTTCATAACTTCCATACCCCGAAAAAATATCCTTTGAAAATAATTGGCATAATTACTGCCTGCTATCAGGAAGAAGTATGAAAAAAATTCTTTATATCATTAGTTTTACAATAATAATTTCTTCCTCTGGTAAGTCACAAACAGTATCATATAAGGTTGGAGAGAAAATTATTTACACGGTTCAGTATGGAATTATCTCCGCGGGAACGGCATCGCTTGAATTAGATAGTGAGACATTTAACGGGAAAGAGGTCTGGCATTCAAAACTTTTGGCAAAAACAACCGGGGTTGCTGATGCCTTTTTTAAAGTACAGGATATTTATGAAAGTTACATTGACCCGGTAACGGAACTTCCTGTGAAGTCAGTAAGAAATATCCGGGAAGGAAGATACAGGAAATACAATGTAGTTCTGTTTGATCATAAAACAAGGGCTGATTCAGCAGTTCTCACAAGCGACCTTACCGGAATTCATGTCGCACCCAAAGGGATACACGATATCCTTTCATGTTTTTACTATTTCCGTAACCATATTCTTCCTGTTGACAGTAATTTACAAAAAGGCAGATTAACCACTATTACAACCTGGTTCACAGATGAGCTGTACCCGATAAGGCTTAGATATATCGGGATGCAGGAAGTTAAAACAAAAGCCGGGAAAATAAAGTGTTATAAATATAATCCGGTAACAGAAACCGGGCGCCTGTTTAAAACCGAAGAAGATGTTTCTTTCTGGTTTTCTGCCGATAAAAATTTTTTACCTGTTAAGATTCGATTTGATATCTTTGTCGGGGCATTTACAATCGAAATTTTGAATTATGAAGGACTGGTTTACCCCCTGGAGATAAAAAAGAAATAATTTAATTAACATTCAGAATAACTTAAACATTTATGGCAAGTACTGCAGATTTCAGGAACGGATTAGTCATTGAGTTCAACAATGACCTTTATACAATTGTGCAATTTCAACATGTTAAACCGGGCAAAGGTCCGGCTTTTGTTCGCACGAAGCTTAAGAACCTTAAAACCGGAAGGGTAATTGATAATACCTTTTCTTCCGGAACCAAAGTCAACCTTGCAAGAGTTGAAAGACGTCCTTATCAATTTCTTTATAAAGATGATATGGGCTATTACTTCATGCATCTTGAAACATTCGACCAGATACATGTACAGGAAACATTGATTGATAATCATGAATTTCTTCTTGAAGGACAAACTGCCGAGATTGTTGTGCACGCTGATACCGAAACAATACTTTCCGTTGACATCCCTCAATTTGTTGTAATGGAGGTTACCTATTCAGAGCCCGGATTAAGGGGCGATACCGCGACCAATACTTTAAAACAGGCTAAAATTCAGAATGGAGAAACAATTATGGTCCCGTTGTTTGTAAATACAGGAGATAAGATAAAAATTGACACTCGCGACAGGACGTATGTCGAAAGAGTAAAGGGATAAGAAGTACCATGGAAGATAGTAAGGTTAAATCCGGCAGATTAAAAATTTCTAAATTAAAATTAGACTCCCTGCTCGATATTACGGTATCGATCAACGCGAATCTGCCTGTTGAAGACCTTTTATCCAAATATGAATACATCCTCAGGAACAGCCTTGGTATCGGGAAAATCCTGATTTTTAAACGCTCCGGCGCCTGGGAATGTCTTCTAAACGGTGGTTTCCCAAAACATTTTGAAACAATTGATGTAGAATCAAAACTTTTAAATATTACAGAAATTGCTTATGTAACACCCGACCTGGGCTTCGAAGGTGTTGATATCATTGTGCCGGTTTATAATAACAACGTCCATCTGGCATTCGTTTTTATTGGCGACATTGAGGAGGAAGGTGAAGGAATGAGCCCCGTTCTCAAACACCTGAATTTTATTCAAACTATTTCGAGTATCATTATTGTTGCAATTGAAAACATAAGACTATTCAACGAAAGTCTTCGTCAGGAAGCTTTGAAAATAGAGCTCGAACTGGCTGCCAGGATGCAAAAGATGTTGATTCCCGACAACAGCCAAATGCCCAAAAACACCAAACTGATAGTAAATGGGTTTTATTATCCGCATTTTGAGGTTGGAGGAGATTATTATGACTGCATAAGCCTCTCGGAAACAAAAACAGGGTTTTGCATTGCCGATGTTTCAGGCAAAGGAATTTCAGCAGCTATCCTGATGTCAAATTTCCAGGCAAGTTTAAGGGCTCTTTTTACCCATGATATAAATCTTGCAACCCTGATCCATAAACTTAATTCTATTGTAGTTTTAAATGCAGCAGGAGAAAAATTCATAACTTTCTTCGTGGCGAGATATGATCATGAAAGCGGGGTTCTTGAATATATTAATGCTGCCCATAATCCCCCTGTGCTTTACAATACGGTTACCGGCGAGATAAGGCACCTTCAGGCTTCATGCGTTGGCATAGGAATGTTGGATGAAATACCTCTCATTGAAAAATCAGAAATAATTATCAGTAATTATTCGAAAATAGTCTGCTATACCGATGGCCTTTCGGAACTGAAAGGGGAAGACGGTAAAGAGATTGGGACAGGAGTAATTATCCGTCACATCTCAAATAATGAACCTGTCGAAAACAATATCATGGAAATGATTAAGGAACTTGGATTACCTGATGATAACCCTTCCACTTTTGATGATGTATCAATAATTGCTGCTGATTTTGTGAGATAACTTTTAATCTACCCTTATCAGGTAATAGTTTTTCTTTCCTTTTTGTATAAGCAGATATTTATTATTCAGAAGCAATTCCCGGCCAACAAACATCTCAGGATTATCTATCTTCACCTTGTTTATACTTAGCCCGCCTCCCTGAACAAGTCTCCTCAACTCTCCCTTTGAAGCAAATACCCGCGAGTGTTCCGCGCACAGGTCGGCAATGGTGACTCTGTTGTGGAGAATTTCCATCTTAACTTCAAATAGGGGAACTCCTTCAAAAACAGATAAAAAGTCGCTTTCACTCATCTTTTTAAGCGATTCTGTCGTTCCTTTGCCAAATAATATCTGCGAAGCTTCAACAGCTGCATCGTAATCTTCACCGGAATGAACCATAACGGTTACCTCCTCTGCAAGCCTTTTCTGTAGCAGACGTTCATGAGGAGCTTTATTGTGCCCGGTAACTGTGCCTTCAATCTCCTCCTCATTCAGAATAGTAAAGATCTTAATGTATTTTACCGCATCTTCATCAGAAACATTCAGCCAGAACTGGTAAAACCGGTAAGGAGATGTTTTTTCCGGATCGAGCCATACATTTCCGGATTCTGTTTTACCAAATTTTGTTCCATCCGACTTTGTAATAAGCGGACATGTAAGCGCGAAAGCTTCACCACCTGTTTTACGCCGGATAAGTTCCGTTCCGGTCACTATATTTCCCCATTGATCAGAACCACCCATCTGGATCCTGCAGTTGTAATTATTGTAAAGATGAAGGAAATCGGCGCCCTGAACAAGCTGATATGAAAATTCAGTAAACGACATTCCCTCTTTTGCTTCAGACCCTATTCTTTTCTTAACAGAGTCCTTCGACATCATATAGTTAACAGTGATGTGCTTGCCTATCTCCCTGATAAAACCGAGAAAAGAATATTCTTTCATCCAGTCGTAGTTATTTACCATGAGAGCCTTATTCTCTTTTTCAGACTGGAAGTCAAGGAATTTTGAGAGCTGTTTTTTAATGGCTTCCTGATTTTTCCTCAGCGAAACCTCATCGAGCAGGTTCCTCTCCTCCGATTTACCGGAAGGGTCGCCTATCATACCTGTTGCTCCGCCAACAAGAGCAATTGGCGTATGCCCACCCCTCTGGAAATGGACAAGCAACATGACCTGCACCAGATGACCAATATGCAATGAGTCGGCAGTAGGATCGAATCCTATATATCCGCTTGTCTTCTCCTTATTTAATAATTCTTCTGTTCCGGGCATAATATCATGTATCATGCCTCTCCATTTCAGTTCATCAACAAAATTCATAAAAGCATTTTTTCAGAATTGCAAATATACCAAACGGGGTCAGATTGCCGGCCCGTCGGGCTTCTTTTTAAACCGGTCGAAGCCGCGATTAACCCCCCCATCTCGTATTATAGGAAAGATAGCCGGAGCGATATCTGAAATTGGATTATAGAACCTTGACTCTTCAATTGTTTTCTTTGGGAGGAATGACCTACTCGCATCAATAGCGTTCAGAACTGAAAAGAAAACACTCATTATCAGTACTGATTTTAGTAACCCGAATACAATGCCCAGTATTCTGTTTATAAAGCCCAGAGAAGCTGCATTAATAATTTTATCAGCCAATATCCCGACGAAATGAATAACTATTACAATTATGCCGAAGGTAACAAGAAAAGCAATTACCCCAACATAATGTCCGGTCATATTAAAATAATCATAAAGCTTTTCAGCTGTAAAGCCCGCGAACTTAATTGCTCCCCAGATGCCAAGGATCAATGCAGCAAGTGAAGCTACCTCTTTTACAAGCCCGTTAATAAATCCCATCACCAGCGATAATATGAGAATAACAACTATAGTAGCATCAATCCAGTTCATAATGTTAATATTTCAAGGGATGAAAGTATGAAAGATCCTGCATTTATCAAAATTATTAAATAGTACACTGATCCCTGACACCTCTGAATTCCTGTAAATATTAGATCTCCATCAGTAAAATCCTGACAAAAGAATCAGTCTTTGACTGACAAAAGAATCAGTCTTTAGCTGACAAGCACAGTCATTTATTATATTTAATTTTAACAAATTATATTTTTAACAGAGCAATAAAATTAGTTTTAACAAGGGTCGAATGAATAACCCAAGCTTTTATTTTTCAAAATCGGTAAAAACACATGGAATTAAAAATTAAAGACAATGAAGAAGAAAATTTATTTAGTTATTATTTTATTTGCAGCTTTTGCCGGCGCTTTTGGTCAGACTAAAAGTGCAACAATTTCTGCCACCTACGATCGCAGTTCTCTTACACTCATTCTCCTTAACCATCAAGATGTTGCCAATTCATCAAAATTGACCGGTGGTATTGGAAATGTTCTTATCCCCGACAAATACTTCGATAATAAAATTGATCTCAAATCTGTTAAAGCTCCGTTTGCTGCCAACTACTTAGGCGTGGTTACAAATAGTATAAAGGATGTTCTTAATCAGCAAAAAGCAGGCAATAAGATTATATCGTACTGGTATGCCCGCCAGGCTGACGGAACAATGAGCGCCGACAGATTTTTGGAAAGGGGAATGTATAATGCAACTGACGCCGATGTACTTAAGGCAAAAGGTACTAAACGTGGTGTTGATGCCCTTAAAGATTATGGCGATAAGCTTATTGGTAAAAGTTACGTTGTAGCTATTGATTATTCAAAGTTTACCGCTATTGATGATGCCACTCTGCGAGGATGGAGTTCTGATGTTAAGATCTATATGTATAAAATTATTTTCAATGATACCATCCAGTCAAAATTATATAATGACCTTTGGATTTACCAGGAAGATTCGCCTGAAGTGAAAGCTAAAAAGAAGGCGGCATTTGACGAGATGAATTTTAAGGTAGAGTATGTTTCCCAGGCAGCAACGTCAGTAACAGAAACCGAATTGAAAAGCAATACATCAAAGATTATTCCTCCCAAAACGAATGATGAGCTTTTTGCAATTCTCATGCAAAAAGGGCTGGATGACTGTATTTATAATATTGAGAAAAATGTTGAAGATATGAAGGTTAAAACTGCTTTGTATCAGACAAACCCATTAAAGGCAAAAATTGGTAAGAAAGAGGGTCTTGCCGTTGATCATCGTTATTTTGTTTATGAATATGTTTATAATGAAAAGTCGAATAGTACAACAGCTGTCAGAAGGAGCGTGATACGCGCCAAAAAAGTTATCGATAACCGCAATGTTGCAACAGGCTCATCGGCAATGTCAACCTTTTACCAGATCGCCGGCGGCCATCTCGAAAACGGCTTTACCCTTCAGCAGAGCAATGATGCAGGTATTGGCATTTATCTTGGCGATGAACTTGGAGTAGTAGGCGGATTCTCTGCCCGCCTTGAAGCAAATGTGGGACGTTTTACTTCGGTACCTTCACTTTATGTTTTTATCGGGGGAGGAATGCAGACCAGGGCATATAATGACAATAACACTATACTTAAACTTACATCTACCTCTCCGGATATGACATTCCTGCGCTATGAACTCGGGGTAGGGAAAGGATTTCGTCTGATTAACATTTTAGAGCTCGCCCCGTATGGCGGTTTCGGATTTGAAGAAGCTAAAAATAAAGATTGGAAAGACGACACCCAGTTTAATGGTAACCTGATAAAAGCCATGTATGTAAAATATGGCGCTAACTTATCTCTTAACCTTCGTTACAACATACAGGTTGTCGGCGGAATTGGCAGCTACATATTCCTTAATGCAGAAGATAGTAAAGAAGCGTTAAAAATAGGAGATGCCAAAGTTAAATATGATTATTACTTTAAAGAAAGAGGAGGTGTTGCTGCCTTTTCAACCTTTGTAGGAATCAGATTTCAATTTTAATTTTAAATATTTCAGATATGAAAAAAACATTTAACTTCTTCGTTCTTTCATTACTTGCAATAGCTCTGTTGCCCGGCACATTGAATGCACAATCAAGGAAAGAACGTAAAATTCTGTACAATAGTCAGTATAACTACGAAATTGAACCTGTAGGCGTCGGGCAGGATGGTACAAAAGTTTTCAAAGTATGGGGAGTAGGAAAGTTTGTTAGCGAAGCCATAATGAAGGCCAAGGCCGATGCTGTTGCTGCCTGTATATTCAAAGGGCTCACAGGTGGAGCAGGGTCAGCACCCACACCTCCCATTCTTACTGAACCTAATGCTGAAGACAAATACGCCGATTATTTTGAAACTTTTTTCGCGGTAGGGGGAAAGTATTTACAGTATATTGCCGTAACTACTGATGGCGATCCCTCAGGCCAGGATAGATTAAAGCTCAAAAAAGGGTATAAAGTAGCAATTTATGTGCAGGTTATGTACGATGCCCTCAGAAGACAACTTGAGGCAGACAATATTGCCCGCAGACTCGATAAGGGGTTTTAATTAATTATTAACTTTTAAAACTATAACATGAAAAAGTTCAGCTTGTTAATTCTTGTCTCATTCTGTACTCTGACTGTTTTTCCCCAGGCAAAGAAACCTATAATAATGGTTATGCCGAGCGACCAGTATTGTATCAGCAGAGGATACTCAATGACCTTTGATAACCAGGGTCTTAGTCAGACTTTGCCTGATTATAAAAAGGCTCTTCAGACCGACCCTGATTTAAGACTTGTAATTACTAAGATGGGGCAGATTATGGCCGACAGAGGATTCCCTCTCAAGGACCTTGAGCAGGAGATGAAAAACATTGAACAGGAGGGAGCTGAAATGGCCATGCTTACCAGTAAATCAGGAGCAGGAATAGTTGAAAGTCCCATCGACAGGTTAAAGAGAACAGCCAAGGCAGATATTATACTTGACCTTGATTTTACAATCAAAAAGAGCGGCCCGCAAATGTATATAAGCTTTAATTTAAAAGGTCTGGATGCTTATTCAGCTAAACAGGTGGCAGGCGTTGCCGGCGCCGGGAAACCTTCATCAGCTGTAGCTTTTGAAATACTGCTTGAAGAGGCAGTCCTGAGCCAGATGGACAGCTTTAATGCCGGCCTGATGCGCCATTTTGAAGATATGTTCGCCAATGGACGCGAAGTTAAAATGCTGGTCAAAATGTGGAGCAGCTCAGGCGATGATCTCGAAACCGAATATGATGTTAACGGAGAATCAATAGAGTTGATAACAGCAATTGACCGCTGGCTTGACGATAATTGCGTATCAGGAAGATATAACCGCAGCGATGCAACCGCTTCTATGGGACGCTATGAACAGGTCAGGATCCCTTTGATGAAGAAAGATGCAAAAGGAATTGACAGAGCAATCGATACAAGAACTTTTGTTACCGACTTACGAACTTATTTAAGCAAAGCTCCTTTTAACATTACCAGCAAAGTTTACCAGCGGGGTTTAGGTGAAGCATGGCTTATAATCGGAGAAAAATAGTAACTTTAAAACAGACAATAAGTTCTGTAACAAATCAGTGCCTGGAGTTTGGAGTGGCTAAAGTGACTAAAGTGACTAGAGTTTGGAGTGACTAAAGTTAAAAGTTAAAAGTAATAAGATAAATCAGATTCCTTTATAATAAGCGATTTTGTAACTTTAGGCACTCTAAACTTTAGCTCACTTTAAGTACTGATTATTTCAAAGTTCTTTATCACGTTAATAAAAATAATATATGAAAAGATTAATTATTGGGCTCATCTTTCCTCTTCTGACGTTTATCTCAGCCCAGAGCCAGAACTCTCTCGGGAAAGCGGATGATATACAACGACTCTCAATTGCTGCAATTGTTCCAAAAGAAGCTGGAGAAATACCTGAAGGAGCAGGTACAGTTCTTGAAAACAAACTCAGGCAGATTGTTACTCAAAACGGACTTGGAGCATCAGAATTTGGATCCCGCTTTGCGATTGTTCCGGGAATCAATATACTTACTAAAGATATTACTCCAACCGCACCGCCACTTCAGGCAATAACTGTTGAAATCGCCTTTTTCATAGTTGATGCCGAGACACAGACAATCTTCAGTCAGACATCCGTTGAGTTTAAGGGGGTGGGCCAGACCGACGAAAAAGCTATGATCCAGGTAATAAGGAATATCAATCCTAAAATGGGACAGTTCAAGGGATTGGTTGAAAAAGGAAAAGAAAAAATCATTGAGTTTTATAATTCCAAGTGCGATGTATTCCTTAAAAAAGCACAGGCACTTGCTTCACAACGTAAATACCAGGAAGCCCTCTACATACTTTCTTCGGTACCCGATGTTTGTCGCGAATGTTATGACAGAAGCATGGACCTGTCTATGGAGATCTATAAGCAGTACGACGATTACACCTGCGGGCAATACCTGGCAGCGGCAAAAGCAGCATGGGCAAATATCGACCACGATAAAGCAGCTGAAAACCTGGCATATATTACTCCTGATTCCAAATGTTATGCCGATGCACAAGCCCTTGCCGATGAAATAAAAAAGAAACTGCTCGAAGATGGCAAAGTATGGGATTTTAAAATTAAACGGTACAACGATGCCATTGACCTTGAAAAGCAACGCCTGCAGACAATCCGCGATATAGGAGTCGCGTATGCCGAAGCCCTTGCCCATGATTACTATTCAAGCTGGGGCTGGCTTTATCATTAGAAATACTACACATTATTCTAATTATTTAACAAGTACAATTAATTTTTATTATTCATCTGATAAATTTAAAGCTATGACAAAAAGTACATTTAGAATTTTAAGCCTTACTTTTTTGGCCTTTTCAGTACTAACATTCAATTCTTGTAAAGCTAAAAAAGTAGCCGCCACCCCTGCATATACTGATATGAAGGAAGTTATAACTCCATGCAGCGACGCGGAATTCAGGAGCGACTCTAAAATTTTCCGCGCAACAGGTACTTCCTCGAGCCAGGATCAATCCACATGCAAAAGAAAAGCGCTGTTAGATGCAAATACAAACCTTGCCGCATCAGTGAACAGAACTATCAAATCAGTTACCGACCGCTATACAAATGAGCGACGTATCGGTGCAGCCAGTGACTTTGAAGAAAAATTTGACCAGCTGGTAAGAGATGTCGTTAATCAGCAATTAAGTAATGTCACAACTGTCTGTTCAAAGATGTTTACTAAAACTGATGGGCTTTACTATTCTTATATTGCTGTTGAAGTTCAAAAAGATGAACTATTGAATAACATTAACAATAATGTTACAAATAATCAGAAACTGCAGTTGGACTACGACAAAGTGAAATTTGAAAAGATTTTTAATGAAGAGATGGATAAGCTTTCAAAAGAGCAATAAGCACACTTACAAATAGTTTGAAAACTTTAACCGCAAAGCACGCGAGCTTTGCGGTTATTGGATTTAGACTTTTTAGACGGTCGGGAGTTACATCATATTATCAAAAATAATTATATCATCATGAAAAAGCTGACGTGTATAATAATGCTTCTTCTTTTTGGACCGGTTGCTTTTACTCAGCAAAAGGTAGTAGATAAAAGTGGCCGTAAACCTGATTGGGTTAATGGC
Organism: Bacteroidota bacterium; assembly: GCA_037127735.1. GTDB lineage: Bacteria > Bacteroidota > Bacteroidia > Bacteroidales > VadinHA17 > LD21. The sequence goes on along the minus strand of JBAXXU010000044.1, from coordinate 16,761 downwards.
GTAGAAAAAGATTTTATTATTGTCAGTGGCTCCGGGGCAACAATAAACGATGCCCAGAATAGCGCCCTGATGATTATAAAAGAACGAATTGTGTCTTCAGTAGCCGATAATGTGAAAGCTACCAGCACGATGCAAACAGAGGAGACAAATACCAATAAATCAGTTCATAGTTTTTTTGAGAAATATACGTCGCAAGTCACCAGCCAATCGGGCAAAGTGCCTTATCTGCAGGGAATCTCACTCAGTAATGCCAATGAGTTTTACTGGGAAAAACTAAGTGAAAAAAAAATAAATCGGGTCTATTACGAGTACCATATCAAGTACCCTTTTCCTGAATTTGAACTTAAGAAACTTGTCAGCGATTTCAGGTTCAGAGATAAAGAACTTACCGATAATTTAAACCGTATTGAAGAAGAAGTTGAGACAGTTACATCAATTGAACAGATTGAAAGTAACCTCGATGAGCTGAAGGCTTTGCAGGATGCTTTTATCGATGCCCGGCTTGATAAGGTAAATACTGTTTCGGCAAGGTACCGCGGCTTATTTAAGGCAGTTGAACTCACTGAGATAGAGAACAGCCTCGGGTTGTTAAAGTTTACATTACGGTTAAATGACCGTATCATCTCTACCGTAAAAAAGCCAACTGTCACTTCCGAATGTGCCAGGATAAACGGGACGAAGAATAATGTTACTGACTGGGAGATAAGTTATAACTATGATAATTGTTACGAGGACCCCGAAAATAATATTGCTATCTCATTCCGCTTCGGGAATGTTGCTGTTTCGAAGAAGTTTTACTTTGATGTAGCCGCGAATAAAGCAAGTATATTCGTGAGCGAAGCCATTCAGTTTGTAAAAGTGACAGATGATGCTGAAAACATATTATCATCGGATTGTATTATTACCGCGGTTTCGAAGTACGATTCGCCGGTTATAATTCAGAAAGTCACGCTCGAGATAAAAGGAACTGCCCCAATAATACTTGAAGATATAAACCAGAGTTTTTCGGGTAAAGGGAATCATGCATTGAAACTATCGGTCAGTAATACAATGGCTAAACAGATTACCACGTCGGCCGGAAAATCAAATCCTGTTCTTTCTGGTTCTATCCAGTATAAAAATCAGGCCACAGGCGAAAATTTAACCTACCGTATTTACAATCAGAAGTATTCGACCTCGTGGTAATGAGATAATATTAACAAAAGTTTTATAAATACGCCCGGTGATATGGGGTTTGCAAAGAATAAAAAAAGATATACTTTTGCGACTGAATTTGGCCCCATAGTTCAATGGATAGAATGGAGGTTTCCTAAACCTTAGATTCAGGTTCGATTCCTGGTGGGGCTACTGATAAAAAAGTGCAAACGGTGATAATATAACTGAATGTGCTTTTTTCTTTTAGGTACTACTGAAACTATACTGAACCTTTTCATTTAAATTGAGACAATTTATAATCATTATTTTTAACTTTTTTTATCATAAATGAAAATGCTCATATAATAGATGGCACCGTATTATCTTTTTAAAACAAATCTGTCGTACATGCAAAAAACATGGCGGCTCAGAAGAGTAGGACGGCCAACCAGAATTTCTCAATTTCTTACAAATTTTCTTTGGCCGAAGGCAATAACACATACCGTCCTTGTTATGCTGTTGTGCATTATATTAAATCAAGAATTATTGAAAGGTTCCCGATTACTTGTTTTGATAGATTGTCTGGCAACTCCCCAATTTTCTTAATTAATCTTTTATTGTCAATAGCTCGTACCTGATCAATCATAATATCACAATTCTTGTTTAAGTTTGCAGTACCTTTCTTAATATGTACCCTTAGAATTTCAGACTCTTTTTGAGTATTTGTCGTTATTGGACAAATTATTGTGGAAGGGTGAGGTAATTTATTTAATAAATTAGTTTGAATAACCAGCACTGGCCTTGTTTTACCTGGTTCAGTACCAATTTGCGGATTTAAGTCCGCAATCCAGATTTCAAATCTGTTAATCTGCATAGTCTATCTCCTCAAATTCGTGAAGTACAGATAAAGATTCTTTTTTTACTAAAGCGGATTCTTTTTTTAGCTTATTCTCGAGCATTTTCCGTCTCTGAATCTTGTTATAATACTCCAAAGCCTCATTTATATATCTGTTTCTGGGTTTTTTAATCTTGGAGAGAATTACTTCAGTCTCTCCAAAGATCGAGTCGTCTATTTTTAAAGATACTGTTTTCATGATTTATATTTTATTCCATAAAGGTATATACAATAAGTATATTCTACAAGTAGATCAATACTTTTTTTGGCAGGTATTGCGTGCAGCATAACGGCCAGCTGGTATGAGCAGAAAGCGTTGGTGGCGCAATTTTTGCTAGTCACGGTGAAAGAAGAAACTGTCTCGGTTAACGGATTAATCCAGAGCAGGAAATCACGGATTTGGTAAATGAGTGATAAGTTTTGTGTCACGATAAAATTGTCTTGTTGTAATGCAAAAATTGCGACAAGCTTTTTGCCCATACAAGCTTATATGCTGTTCTGTTTAATGATTTATCACCGGATAGAAAGGTTTATTTTCTTTCCAAGTCCTTGTTCAATAAGTCTATAGAGGGTAGAAAGCTGAATGTCAGAATGCCCATTTTCTATCCTCGAGATGAAGCTTTTACGAGTCCCTGTGCGTTTAGCAAGTTCTTCCTGAGTCATTTTAGCCAGTCTGCGTTCTTCTTTTATTATCTCTCCAATTGCAAAGGCTTTTGCCTTAATGTCAAAATCAGTTCTGGTCTTGGTGCCTACTTTTCCGTAGGTTTCATCAAGATATTCCTCAAATGTTGTTATATCTTTTTCTTTTTTCATAGCTGTCAAATGTTACTTTTTCTTTTGAAATATTCTTCTTTGATTTTCAGGGCTTTGTCGATCTCTGATTTAGAAGTTTTTTGACTCTTTTTTTGAAATCCATTGAAAAGAACGACAAGATTCCCTCGGTCAAAGCAGCAGAATATTCTATAAATGTTACTTTAAAATTCGACTCTTATCTCATAAAGTCCATCAGTCCCGACGATATACTGAAAAAACTTGATAGGGATCCGGGGCGCAACTGTCACGGTAAATAATATAGCACCAATTTTTTCCTGAACCTTTTTGGGAAGAGAGTCGACAAAATCCCGAAAATAAGTCCTGAAGAATATTAGTTTTCGCAGTTGCTCCATTTTGCAAAGTTAACTAATAATGGAACATTTACAAAGTCCAGGGTATCTTTTTTGACATTATTGTCATAGGTGCAGGAAATTTCCTCAAGGATTATTCTTTCGTGCAGTGTGCTTTCGAATAGCACATAGTCGAGTCACGCAGGGGAGTTTCACCCCCACGTTCTCAAGGTTCCGATAGCTATCGGAACGTACGTGACAGTCTAAAAGTCTTCCATCTTTTGTACAGCACCCGGCTCTTGTGTTCTTCGAGCCGGTTCAAGGCACATATAACGGCCAGCGGGTATGAGCAGAAAGCGGTGGTGGCGCCGCCCGCCGTTTTGAGTCCTGGTACTTTAGGCAGAAAATTGTCCCGGCGGGCAAGCCACCATGGCGCAATTTTTGCAAGTCCCGGCGAAAGATAAAGTTGTCTCGGTTTAAGGAACTGTCCAGAGCCGGTTTTATGAAACTGGTAAACGGACAATAAGTTTTGTGTCACGATAAAACTGTCTTGGCGAGATGCAAAAATTGTGACAAGCTTTTTGCTTATACCCGCTTGTTAGGTGGTCGTAGCAATATTTTCATAGTCCCCCAGTAAACCAATCCTTATTCCTATAAATATTGTTGTCCGGCATAATTAGTTTTCGATTCAAAAAGCGTCAATTGTCGTGATGTATTTACGTATTGCTTTAAATTTACAGGAAGATTAAGTCCTACATTTTCAAGTTCTTTTGGCTCTAACTTGTACATTCCTCCTCCATAGACTCTACCATTTTTAATAAGCTCAATCGAAGTAATTGAATTTAACATATCCAATATTTGGAGTGAAAGATTTGGGTCCGATTCTTGTAATTTATTAAATATTGGCTTTGGGTATAATCCAAGATATGAATTTGTAACAATTGATTTAGACTTGTTTAGAATAAATCTGAATGCTTTAGTTGAATTTTCCCTGCCAATGTAATTGCAAATAAATAACGGAATATCCCTCTTTTCTTGTGAATACCAAGGATTTCTATTCTTACAAATATAGCCTAAAGAAACACCTTTCGACTCCCCATAATTTATGTAATCAATAAAATTTTGGTGCTTTTTGTCAATTTTATCTTTACTTAAACTACAGTCTAAAACATAATATCTATCATCTAATACCGGATTTCCTTCACTATCCGCTTCAATTACGTTTGATACAATAAATTTGGGACTTGGTAAAATTGATTTAAAAAAATGCTTAGGTAAGCCCTTCTTTTCAATGGTTTTTTCTGAAAGGATAAAATAATCATTATTACCGGTAGCAATTCCCCGTTTAATATAAAATAGGTCTTTGATTTTAGCCGAAGTCAAATTAGATGAAGAAGACTTCCCGGTCTGAAATATTCCAGACCATTTCTCCTCTGATTTTAAGATTGATTTTTCAATTTCTGTAGTCTTGGAAGGATTAAGTATGGAGTCTCCATAAGTGAAATTAATAGTGGAATTAGGATTTTGGTTGTTTTTTTTAAACCATAAAACTACAGAGGATACTAAAGCATCAGAGAATTTAACATTTTCCGGGTTAAAACGATGAACTCTAATTAATTCTACTCTATTTAATAAATATTCTTTAATAGCAACTCCATAATTTACATCGAGAAATTCACCTGGAATGAGCCAAACACTGATCCCATTATCTTTTACAAAATTATGGGACATCAACATAAAATGACAATATAACCCTGCTAATTTTGAAATTGAAATTCCAAAATTTGATTTTGCAAATCGAACGAATCTTGTTTTGTCTGTTTCACTCAAATGGTGGTGTCGCACATAAGGCGGATTACAGATTAGCAAATCAACTTTTTTTAATAAAGCAGGAAAAGTTAAGTCAGTAAAATCTTCATTTATAACTTCCAACCCAGATGGACCCCATAATGATCTAGAAAGATCTGCATACTCTTTATCAATCTCTACACCATAGGCATAATCAAGGGAAATTGTGTTGAAGACCTGTAGAAATGCAGAATAGAATGAGCCACTGCCTAGTGCGGGATCAAGAAATGATACTTTTTCTCTCGATTTTAATAGCACTTTAGTATATTCCATTATTTCAATTGCCAGTTCATTTGGCGTTGAATACTGACCCAACATATTCCTCTCAAGTTTAGTTCTTGACTTATCAGCTAAGGTCTGAACCCGTTTTCTTTCAATCTCAATATTTGATATATTGATACTCATAAACCTATTTTTGAAAAATCATCAATGCTATGCTCCCACACCCAATCAATTCCCTCTGCAGCTTCGTATCCCAAATAGCCACTATCAAAATATCCGCATAATAATAAAATGTATTGTATATCATTCCCATAAGATGCTCTTAATTGAGCCATTTTAACAGCCTCTTCCTTACGCCTTTTATTAACGTTCGTAAAATCTCCAGCTGATTTTGCTTCAATTAGAATAGGAAGATTTGATTTTGTTTTTTTATGGGGTTGAATTATAATATCAACAGGAATATTTACCGGTTTTTGCATATTGATCCTTACTGGTACATTAAAATGAAATCCAAATGTTCCTTTTGGGAGGTTTCTAAAATCCTTAATTTCATTTTGGTTGAGCTTTCGGTAATTTTTCTTTTCAAGCCAGTTTTGAATTGTTAAAAGTTGACGTTTTTCTTGAGCATTTCTAATAATCGGATCTGCTACTGCACCACATAACCTATCAGCTACAATTGTTGCAGCTCTTTCAATCTCATTCTGTGAGGGAATAGTTTTATTGTTTATCCATACAAAAATATCTGGGTCAAGTAGTGCTTTTAAAATTTCAATAACTTTTTGTAGTTCTTTGTGTAAACTTTCAAGATTCATTTTTTTTGGCAACCTATTAGATTCCATTGCTTTTACCATATTTGGTGGAGTATATGATAAACCAATAAGTCTATCTCTTGCAATCGGAGGGCAAGTTGACATTCGCAACATTGGAAGAAGGCTAGGATCATCAATCAAAGAAGTTGAAGAAAGGTTAATTAAATTGTTAGTTTTAATTAAAGCACTTTCAACTTCCTTAGTGGTATGTATTCTTGTTTCCCGAAATGTTTTCGGTGCAAATTTCAAAAACCATTGGTTATAAAAATCAACAGATTTTGAAATATCTTGTTTCCATTTATCTGGTTTATTTCTATTTAGAATCATTAACTAATATCTTTTTTGTAAAAGTACAAAATTATAGGAAGCTAAGACTGATATAACCTACGTAAATAGGAACAGAAAATTTCAAGAGTAGTTCTCTCTATTTATTTTTGAAGTTGTAAATATACAGATTATGATAGTCGACGTATTGAGAGTCGACAACATGTCCTTTGGAATAAGTAAGTGAGGATATAGTAATTGTTGAGACTCCGTAATCGAGTTCTGCGTGATGGTTGGGACAGACACATAGAATATTCCCAATAATGTCAGGGCCATTGTGTTTCTTTCCCAGCGGCTTTATGTGGTGAGCTTCTGCATAGCGTCCCCCACCTGGCAATTGGATAAAGTGACCGCAAATTTGACATTTAAAATTGTGCAAATGCTTTACTTTTAATGCCATTGCGGTGTCCCGTAGAATTCTGTAAATTGTCGTTTCAATTCGAGAGGGCAGTGGTACTTCTAAATCTAATGCTAAAGCAGTTGGAGTATATGACGATATGAGCCCTGCAAGCATTTCTTCGATTTCAATGCGATACTTGATAATCTTCTTAATAGTCCCTCGAGGGGTGAATCCTTCAGAGCCAAAAAGTTGTCTCAGGTATTTAAGAGTTATCAGCATGTCAATAGGAACTCGGACCCACTCGACCTTTATGCGATATTCATAGGCTCCTCCAGTTAGTTTTGGCATTTCTTCTGTAGTATAATACCAAGGGTTAGTAAACTGTTTGCCATCCCAACTTTCTTGAACTCTTCCAACTGCGACAACACCAACTTTGTTCTCGTACATTAGAAGGACATCATCAATTTTAAGCTGACGAAATTTCTCGCCAATTGGAGCGCCTCCAATAGCAGCAAATTGCCTGTCAATGAGAATTTGAAAACGAGTCCGAGCCGGGTCAAATACTGATCCTGCATCAGTGTTATAGAAATAGTAGTCCATTTTTATTGTAGTTATAATAAAGCTGGTTACAAAATTAAAATAAAGACGTTAGGAGGCCTTTTTTAAATCCTGGTAAATAATTAGGATTTGTCATGTGAAGCAGTTGTCTGGATAAATGAGTCCTGCAAAATGGATGAAGTTCGCTTGTCAAGATAAAATTGGCAGATAACTGAATCCTGTTAGGTGGCGTAGCATTTAAAGTCCCGGTAGATGAGCAGGAGTAAAGGCTTGCCACCGGTCACTCTAGTCAGAATTTGGTGTCAGGGTGGCAAGCAGGTTTGTCATGCAAAAAATTGTCCAGATGGCTGAGTCCCGATAGATGGACGAAAGTTTAGTGTCATGATAAATTCTCTAAAGTAGATAGTCTCTGGTTTCGCACTTGCTATGCCACCTAACGGGAAGCATATGCTTTGTGGCGGACTTTGAAAGACAAATCTTTCTGCCCACAATGATTTATATTTGGAACTAGAATACTCATTTTCATAACGTAACCCGCTATAAAGTATATGCATTGTTACCACACGTAATTTCTATTCAAAAAGTTCATATTTAACTAAATATACTCTTGCCAAAGCAATTTGATTTCTTACTCTGGATAATTTTTACTAATAATGTCTATTATAAGAAAATTAGTAAATTTCAGAGCATTCACCTGTCAGTATAAAGTAAAAGCTAGCCACAACCCTTGAAATTACGTCATTTTTTATTATAAATTTACATCCGTTATATCAGTCTTAAAATATTTGCGCGCTGCTATTAAATAAATAATGACATGTCCTTACGTTAGTGAAAAAATAATAATACCTCATCATCTTTTCACTATTGCAGGACAATGTTGCTAGCCTATTTGTTAATAAGGTACAAATTGCGCAAGGCTGCCTGTTGGACAACACTTATGCCTAAGCCATCAGAAAAATATTTTTCAATGCTACCATATTTTGTATTCATTTTGTCAAATGCAGCATTGAGGTATTCTTCTTTCACACCAAAGATAGCTTCGGGAATGGAACGGTCTCCGCCTTCATCAACAAATTGCTGGATGTAAGCCTCGTACATTGGGAGAATGTATTCATTGCTACGCAAGTAATCCTCCATAACTACTTTCTCTGGCACGCCAATAAGGGTCAGAAGGGCTGCTGCTGCCCATCCAGTTCTATCCTTACCAGTGGTACAATGGAAGAGTGCAGGCAACTCAGTTTCGTCTCCAAGTGATCGGAATAATTCGCGAAATGCTGTATCTGCACTTTCTAAAGTAATAAACTGGCGGTAAGCGTCCATAAACTTCTCTTCAACTTGGCCATTACCAAGATCAATATTGGCTTGTTGAGGATCCTGTAAGAGTTTTATTAGATTTGCTGGTCCAGAAGTTGGGTCGTCAGCCAGCACATCCAGCCAAACATTATTTACACCATCAGGTAACTCATCCGGCTTGGCATCTCTCTCACTAATGGTACGCAAATCAAAGTCATTTTTAAGATTAAGATTTGCAAGCAAAAGCATATCATCTGGACTAATGTCGTAGAGTTGATTTGAACGATAGACCAATCCTTTGACAATTGTGTTTCCATTTGTAGTTTTGTAACCGCCCATGTCTCGTAAATTAGGGATAGAAACAATACCTAGACTTTGTCCTGGTTCTATTTCATTATCACTCTCTTTAGAACAAGAAAAAAAGATAATGCTTGATAGTCCTATCAATAATGCAAGCATGTAATTTTTGTGTGATTTTCTGGTGTAATACTTCATTTTTTTATTTTATATTAGTTAAAAAGCTGCTTGAAAAAGTAGCTACTTGAAATTTATTCTAAATATTACAATTATTTATTCTCTTCATTTATTGATGTTTATTTTGTATGATCCTGTAATTATCTACAATTATTTCTTTGTACTCGGTTCATTTTTATGTGTGGTAACAATTCAATAAACACAACTGGTTGGGTTTATTTCTTCCGTAGATACAACTCGTATAAGATGCAGATATCCTCATAAACAGGCGAATATCAAATTGTTTCTACTTTTGAATCGATTAAAGTTATTAGTACATATTTAGTTCTATTCCTATTAAAACGAAGTGAAATCGGTAATAATTTACAGAAGATATAATAAAATGTGTACCGTACCCAATGCTTTGCTATCTTAGTAGTTTGAAAACACAAAGCAACATTAATAATCCATTGATTCATAATATATATACTCCATGAGCGAAGACCAGAAACGACAACTAAACCAACAACTTTGGAATATTGCCAACACGCTAAGGGGCAAAATGGATGCTGATGAATTCCGTGACTATATTCTGGGTTTTATTTTCTATAAATATCTTTCAGAGAAAATGTACCTGTATGCCAATGAAATCCTGAAAGAAGATAAAATAAATTATCTGAATATTTCCGAAACCACAAAACAAGGCATAGAGTATCTGGAAGCCATAAGGGAAGAATCGCTTGAAAAACTTGGCTATTATCTAAAACCATCTGAGTTATTTACACAGGTGGCAAAACGTGGAAGTGGAAATGGCAAAACTGAAAGCAACTTTATTATTGAAGATGTTCAGAAAATCCTGAACAATATCCAGCTCAGCACGATGGGTACAAAGAGCGAAGAAGATTTCGACCATCTGTTTGAGGACATGGATTTAAACAGCACCAAACTCGGAAAAACCGCGGAGGCAAGAAATGAAGTGATTGCCAAAGTACTTTCTCATCTTGACAAGATTGACTTTAAACTGGAAGATTCGCAGATTGATGTTCTGGGTGATGCTTATGAATATCTTATCGGACAGTTTGCCAGTGGCGCAGGCAAAAAGGCGGGTGAGTTTTACACACCGCAACAGGCATCAAAAATCCTTGCCCGTATAGTTACACTTGGCAAAACGCGAATTAAATCAGCATACGACCCCACGGTGGGGTCAGGGTCGCTTATTCTTAGGTTGGGTAAGGTTTGTGATGTTCTGAACTTTTACGGGCAGGAACTCAACCGTACAACATACAACCTTTGCCGGATGAATATGATTCTCCATGGAGTGCATTATACCCGATTTGATATCAGGCTTGAAGATACTCTTGAACATCCGCAACACGGCAAACTGGATGCTGAGGCAGTGGTAGCCAATCCACCTTTTTCTGCACAATGGAGTGCCAATCCATTGTTTACTTCAGATGACAGGTTCAGTGAATACGGCAGGCTTGCACCATCATCCAAGGCTGATTTTGCCTTTATTCAGCACATGATATACCATCTGGCCGAGAATGGTGTTATGGCTGTTGTAATGCCTCATGGCGTGCTTTTCAGGGGTGCAGCCGAAGGACACATCAGAAAGTACCTTATTGAAGAGAAGAACTATCTGGATGCCGTTATAGGACTTCCTGCAAATATATTTTATGGCACAAGTATTCCAACATGTATCCTGGTATTCAAAAAATGCCGTGAGCAGCCGGAAAATATCCTGTTTATTGATGCCAGCCGGCATTATGAAAAGGTAAAAACACAGAATTACCTGCGTGATGAAGATGTTGACCGTATTATTGATACATACAGCCAGAGAATCAGCATTGACAAGTACAGTTTCGTAGCAGGGATGGATGTGGTTAGGGAGAATGATTATAATCTCAATATTCCACGTTATGTTGACACCTTTGAGGAAGAAGAATCCATTGATATTACAGCTGTTGCCAATGAATTAAAATCGCTGGAAGCGGATATGAGAACCACAAATGAAACCATTGCAGGGTTTTGTAAGGAACTGGGGATAGAAACACCATTTTAATCAATGACCGATAAATTTAAAAATAAATATCGGATATCGTCTGCACGATTACATTCATGGGATTACAGCAGCAACGGGGCGTATTTTATTACCATTTGTACCCAAAACAGGGAACATTTTTTTGGGAATATTGTCAATGGCGAAATGCAATTAAACGAAATCGGGAAAATTTTAGAACAGCAATGGATTAAAACCCCTGAATTGCGACCCGATATGAATTTAGAATTGGATGTATTCGCGATTATGCCAAATCATTTTCACGGGATAATAATTATTGGCGAAAATCAATACAATGGTACAGACGCAATGCATTGCGTCTCAACCCCCGATACAGACGCAATGCATTGCGTCTCTACCATCACCAATAAATTCGGATCGCAATCAAAAAATCTGGCATCTATTATTCGTGGTATTAAATCATCGGTAACAATGCAGGCGAAAAAATCAGGAAATAAATATTTTGCCTGGCAACCCCGTTATCACGATCATATTATACACGATACCCAATCATTTGAACGAATACGTAATTACATCAAAAACAATCCGCTAAAATGGAATGAGGACAAATTTTATGAATAAACAAAATCAAAACATACCACAGTTGCGTTTCCCGGAATTTTATAGGGAATGGGAAACATCGAGGTTAGGTGAAGTGTCAACTATAAACCCTACCACGAATAAACTTCCAGAAAAATTCATTTACATTGATTTGGAGAGCGTGGATAATGGCGAATTAACAAAAGAAGTTGTTGTTCTTAAAAACGAGGCTCCAAGCAGAGCACAAAGAGTTGTTGAAAAGGACGATATTCTATTTCAGATGGTAAGACCATATCAGAAAAACAACCTGTACTTTGACAGGGATGGAGATTATGTTGCTTCAACTGGTTATGCTCAAATAAAGTCAAAACAAAGTGCCCGTTATATCTATCAGTATTTGCATTTACAGAAATTTGTAGATGAAGTTATTGAAAGATGCACAGGCACAAGTTATCCTGCCATAAATTCGAAAGATTTAGCCAAAATATGCATTTGTTATCCCACCCTTCCCGAACAACAAAAAATCGCATCCTTTTTCACCGCTATTGACCAGAAAATAACCCAACTCAAACAAAAGAAAGACCTGCTGGAACATTACAAAAAAGGGGTAATGCAAAAAATCTTTAATCAGCAAATCAGGTTTAAAGATGATAAGAGGCAGGAGTTTCCAAAGTGGGAGAAGAAGAAAATTAAAGATTTAGTAGAAATTAAATATGGAAAAGACCAAAAACAAATTTTGTGTGAAAATGGTAAGTATCCGATATTAGGTACTGGTGGTGAAATGGGCAGAACAAATGACTTTCATACGGATAAACCATCGGTGCTAATTGGAAGGAAGGGCACAATTGATAAACCCAGATATATGGATACACCATTTTGGACTGTTGACACGCTATTTTATACTAACGTATTTGCTAATACAAATCCTAAATGGTTATACTATAAATTCGGAACTATTAATTGGTATTTATACAATGAAGCATCAGGTGTTCCAAGTTTGAGTAGTTCAACTATTTACATAATACCAATTAATCTCCCCACTCTTCCCGAACAAACCAAAATCGCCAATTTCCTGTCAGCCATCGATGATAAAATCAACCATACCCAGATGCAGATAGAAAAGGCTGAGTTATGGAAGAAAGGATTGTTACAAAAGATGTTTGTTTAATACCTAACCCTTGACTTTTAGAATTTTATGATAAATAAGGCTGAGAAATTATTTAATCAAATAGTATTTAATTCAGAAAATAGATTTACATTTGCAATAACAGTACCCGTTTTGCATACCATAAGAACTGCATGCGGGTCATTTTTACAAGTAATTATTTCAATTAAAGATAATACACCTCCCATGCCTCTCAACGATGCACACTTGGGGGGTCTTTTCATTTTATGACGATGAGTAAAAAAAAATATGCAAAAATTCTTGACCTGATTAAAGTGAATCCCAAAATCCCTGTTTACAAACTTGGTTTTCTGAATAGTTGGGAGAAAGAACCTCTGTGGCAATGAGCAAGCAACCCGAACAAATACTGGAAGAACAACTGATTGCTCAGTTAAAAGAACTGAAGTATGCCCTGGTGTACATAAGAAATGAAGTTGAACTTATCACCAACCTGAAAGCACAGATTGAAAAACACAACGGCATTCAGTTCAGTAGCAAGGAATTTGAAAAGGTATTGAATATCCTCAGCAAAGGTTCGGTCTTCGAGAAAGCCAAAACACTAAGAGAGAAGCAACACATCATCAGGGATAATGGTGAAAATCTCTATTTTGAATTCATCAATATTGAACACTGGTGTCAGAATGAGTTCCAGGTTACCCATCAGATTGCTGTGGAAGGCACGTATAAAAACCGCTACGATGTAACAATACTTATTAACGGCTTGCCTTTGGTGCAGATAGAACTAAAACGCAGAGGACTGGAATTAAAAGAAGCATTCAACCAGATTAACCGTTATCAGCGTCATTCCTTCGGGGCAAGTGCTGCATTGTTTCAGTACATCCAGATTTTCATTATCAGCAATGGAGTAAACACTAAATATTACGCTAATAACCGCTTCCAGTCGTTTAAGCAGACATTTTTCTGGACGGATAAGGAAAACAAACGCCTTACCAATATTCTTAATGGGTTCACCACTGACTTCTTAGAACCATGCCATATCAGCAAAATGATATGTAAGTATATCGTCTTGAATGAGACTGCAAAGATATTAATGGTGCTCCGACCTTATCAGTATTATGCAGTTGAAGCATTGGTTGACAGGGTTATGCAAAGTCATAAGAACGGCTACATCTGGCACACAACGGGTTCCGGGAAGACACTGACATCTTTCAAAGCCAGCCAGATCCTTACCCGTCTGCCAAAAATAGCAAAAGTTGTATTCGTGGTTGATCGTAAAGACCTGGATTACCAGACAACAAAAGAGTTTAACAGTTTCAGCAAGGGCAGCATTGATGGAACTGATAATACAAGACAATTGGTAAAACAGTTTACTGATGATACCAAACTAATTGTCACCACCATACAGAAACTCAATTCTGCAATTAGTAAGAAGCAATATCTGGATAGGATGCTCAAATTACAGGATAAGCGTATCGTGTTTATTTTCTATGAGTGCCATCGTAGTCAGTTTGGCGAAACACATCAACGTATTACTAACTTCTTTAGAAATATCCAGATGTTTGGCTTCACCGGTACACCGATCTTTGCGGAAAATGCCGTTAAAAATGTTATTGGAAGAAGAACAACAAAGGAATTATTTGGTGAGTGCCTTCACAAATACGTGATTACCGATGCAATCAGGGATGAGAACGTATTGAAATTTTCGGTGGAATATGTGGGCAGGTACAGGAATAAAAACAGTGCCACAGAAATTGATATTCAGGTAGAAGATATTGACATTGAAGAACTCATGGAATCCAGTCAACGTCTGGAAAAAATCGTTGATTACATCATTGCCAATCACAATAAGAAAACTCACAGTAAAGAGTTTACGGGTATGTTTTGCGTTAGTAGTATCGCAACATTGATAAAATATTATGAAATCCTGCAACGAAAGAAAATGCTGGGCCAACATGATTTAAAGATTGCCACGATATTCAGTTACACTTCCAACGAAGATGATTTGGATGCCAACGGGTATATCCCCGAAGAAGTTCCAATGGTAGCCGAGGATGGTGCAGTTTACGTTACCAATGTTCATACCCGTGAAAAACTGGACGAATTTATCGGACATTATAACCAAATGTTTGGCAGTGCTTATTCCACCCAGGACAGCCAGAGTTTCTACAACTATTACAATGATATCAGCAAAAAAGTTAAAGAGCGCAAAATTGATCTGCTGTTGGTTGTAAATATGTACCTGACCGGGTTTGACAGTCCATCGCTTAACACTATGTATGTTGACAAAAACCTGAGATATCATGGCTTAATACAAGCATACTCCCGCACTAATAGAATCCTGAATGAACTGAAGTCGCAGGGTAATATTGTTGTTTTCCGAAACCTTAAAAATGCAACCGATGAAGCGATAACTCTTTTCAGTAACAAAGATGCCATCGAGGAAATCATCATGAAGCCTTATGAGGATTATGTTCTGGTATTCAATGAAGCATTTGAGCAACTATTGACAGTAACTCCCAGTGTCGATAGCGTGAATAACCTCAAGACTGAAGATGAAGAACTGTTGTTTATAAAGGCATTCAGGGATTTGATGCGGGTGAAAAATGTACGTACTTCATTCTCTGACTTCAAGTGGAGTGATTTAGACATGGGTGAACAACTATTCGAAGATTACAAGTCAAAGTACCTTGACCTTCATGATAAAGTAAAAGGCGAGCATGAAAAAGAAAAGGTTAGTATTCTCGATGACGTTGATTTTGAACTTGAACTCATTCACCGTGATGAAATCAATGTGAGTTACATCATTCAACTTTTGATAAAACTCAAAGCCAACGAGAAGAAAGATGCTGAGCAGACCGAAAAAGAAATCTTCAACCTTCTGAGTACTGAAGTACAGTTGCGTAGTAAAAAGGAACTGATAGAAAGATTTATCAGGGAGAATATGCCGATTATTCCCGACACTGATGACATACCGGAGGAGTTTGAGAAGTTCTGGAGTGTGGAACAGGAGAAAGCCTTCCTGCAGCTCGTGAGCGATGAGAAACTTTCCCCTGAAAGAACCCAGGCATTAATCGAAAACTACCTTTACTCAGAGAATGAACCAATGCGTGATGATATACTGGAATTGCTTGAAGAAGAAAAGCCTGCTTTGCTTCAGAGAAAAAAAACCGGCGACAGGATATTGAGTAAGATTGTTGAGTTTGTTGAGACCTTCATTAATGGAGTAACGGGACAGACAAAATAAACAAACAGGGATAAGTTCATTTCACAATGGCAACATATCAAAAGTGAATTAAATCGTTTGCCATTGAGCCAATTAGTACTTAAAGTGAACTAAAGTTTGGAATGCCTAAAGTGATAACCATTGATAATTATTGTTTAATTTTAAAACTCCAGGCACTTTAGGCAGGCAACGAGAAACTTAATAATTTAAATGCCGGCTTGCATAGACCATATGTCGCCCATGCTTCATATACACCATTTGAAAAAGTAAAGATTTCCTTTATAAAGTTCTTTTCATTAGCCAATATTGGTTTTTCACTCCAAACCCTTTTTTAAGAATTACCGCAAAATTATGTTTTATGTAAAACTTAACATCTTCATATGTAACAGTTTCTAAAAAACATTCAAGTTTTTCATCGTCTGCTTTTTTTAAACCAACATGCATAAGGCGACTTCCAATCCCTTTTTGTTGAAATTCAGGTTCGACTCCTATTACCATGAGGTAATAATGTCTTTTATTTATTTTCTTGTGTTCCTTATTCCATTGTCCGCTAATATCTAATAATCTCCTGAAGTTTCGGACTCCAATTTTAAATGGGTACAACATCAGTCCCAGGTAACTGATTTTAATATCATCAATAATTGGTTTATCCGGACCTAACCACATGGCTATGCTCTTACGATCATCCGTAAAATAGATGCTTCCATATCTAAAGGTATATCTAAGTAAAATTTTCATCCACCATTGTAGTTGTTCAATTCTTTTTTTATCATTTGGCATCACTAGTGGTGCGTTGTTTTTAAAATATATCTTGTAAAGCATTATAATCTAGTA